>JALOQF010000547.1 GCA_025459425.1 Myxococcaceae bacterium
AAGACCTGGGCTCGTGCGCCACCTCGTCCTCAAGGAGCTCAAGGAACACGGCTGGGTGCTGCTGGCGCTCCTCGCGCTCTTCTCGATTGGCCTGGGCGTCCAGCTCTCGCGCGCCGACGACGAGGGCGGGCGCTTCGTGGCGCTGCGCAGCTTCGTCCTCATCTGGGGCACGCTGGCCGCGCTGGTGGCCGGCAACCGGCTCATCGTGCGCGAGTACACCGGCAAGACGCAGCTCTTCCTCGAGGCCCTCCCCATCGGGCGCGCCCGCGTGGTGTGGACGAAGTGGCTCGTCGGGCTCTGGTGGGTCTCCGGCGTCACCACCGCCGCCTGGGGCGCCACCTGGTGGTGGATGTCGCGCACCACCTCGCTCGACGCCGCCGCCGCGCTCTTCGCGCTGGTGCCCTCGCTGCTGTGGATGACGCTCCTCTGGAGCCTCTGCTTCGCGGCGGGGCTGTTGGGGCGCTACCGGTTGCTGTTCTGGATCGTCCTGGGCCTGCTCGCCTTCGGGCTCGACCAGGTTGGGCAGGTGCAGCTCTCGGAGCTGCCGCCCATCGGGCTCGTCTCCGAGCGGCTCGCCGTCGCCGGGGCCTGGCCGCGCCCGGAAGACGTGGCGGCCGCGCTGGTGGGCCTCGTCGTCGCGGCCGCGGCCGGCGTGGTGCTGGCGATTGCCGGCGAAGGCGCCATCGTCACCACCCTCTCGGGCCGCATGACGAGTCGGGAGCGCCTCGCCGCCGTCAGCACCATGCTCGTGGGCTTCCTCCTCTTCACCGCGCTGGCGAAGGAGCGCGCGCGGCCGGCCTTCGCGCTCGAGTCGGTGACGCCGAAGGACTCCGAAGCCGGGCCCATCGGCGTGCTGCCCGGCGAAGGCGTCTCACCCGAACAGGCCCAGGCCCTCGCCGACCAGCTCGCCGTCGATGTCGTCTCGTTCACCCGGGCGATGGGCTGGCCGCCGCTCGCGGGCGTGTACGTCGTCGCGCAGCGCGGCCTCGACCCCGACCTCGTCATCCGCGCGCCGCTGGGCGAGCGCGACGGCATCGTGCTGCAGGCGAACCTCGCCGATGCCCGCTTCGACGTGGTGAACCTGCGCTACCGCGTGCTGCATGCGGTGGTGGGCGACCACACGAAGAACCGCGCGCTCGAGGAAGACCGCCACTGGCTGCTCGACGGCCTGGCGGCATACTGGGTGGTGCGCGACGACGCCGAGGCGCGCGCGCTGCAACGGGCCCGCGCTGCCGCGGCGCCCTTCGGGCTCTCACCCGAGATGGTCGAGCGCTGGGACGAGACCTTCGAGCGCGCCGGAGACTGCTTCGGCATGGCCTTGAGCTTCACCCTCGTCGACGCGCTCGTGGAAGAGCTGGGCGAGGCGAAGGTCGTCGAGGTGTTCCGTCAGGTGTTCGCGAAGCCCAGAGGCGACGTGCGCGACGTGCTGTTCGAGCCGAAGCTCCCCGCGGTGCTCGCGCGGCTGGGCGTCGACCTGCCGGCGCTCATCGCGCGGGCCGAGGCAGCGCGGCGCAACGTGGGCACTCCCGCCTCGCGGTACGAAGGAGCCGTCGAACTCCTCGACGAAGGAGGCGGTCAGCGCCGCGCCGCTTTCACCCTCACCCGTGACGGCAAGCCGGTGACGCGCTTCCGCGGGCTCTACGCCACCGCGGGTCCCTGGCAGGCCGGCATGGGTGACACCGAGGTGTCCCGCGTCGACGCGCGGCAGGCGCGGGCGGTTGCGAGCGGCGTGTTCTCTTCGGGCGAGCGCCTCTTCTTCGCCATCGAGGTCGACGACGAGGCCCTGCGCTGCAGCGCGCGTGTGTACCAGGACTGGCGGGTGCTGCCGTGATGCGCACGCTGGTACGCAAGGAGCTGCGCGCGCTGCGCCCATGGCTCGTCTTCGCCGGTGTGCTGGCGCTGCTGTCGGTGCTCGACCAGTTGCTCACCGACTCGGGCCCCCGGTCGTTGGCGTCGAACTTCTCGGGGCTGGCGAACCAGACGCTCACCCTCGTCTTCGGCGTGGTGGCGCTCGCGCTGGGCAGCGGCGTCGCGGTGAAGGAGCGGGACGAGGGCACGCTCGCCTTCCTCGACGCGCTGCCGCTCACGCGCACGCACGTCTTCTTCGCCAAGCTCGCCGCGGCGCTGCTGGTGCTGCTCGCCTTTCCGGGCTTCCAGTTCGTGCTGGTGCTCGTCGACCACGCGCTGGCGCGCGGCAGCCTCGACGCACCCTTCCACTGGCCCATCCTCACCGGTGTCTTCCTGATGCAGGTGCAGGTGATGGCGACGTTCCTCGCGGTGGGCACGCTGCTGGGCTTCGCGCGCAGCCTCACGTGGATGCTGGTGGGCCTGCTCGCCGTGGGGCTGCAGCGGCTCATTCATGCGGTGCCGCGCGCGGCGATGTTCGACCCGCTCAAGCTGCTCGACTCGGGCGTCGAGGGCGTGCGGTGGCGCTACGACGTCGAAGCCGTCGCGGCGCAGGGCTTCGTCGCCGTGGTTTGTCTCGTGGTGGCGTGGGCGCTCTTCGTGCGCGCGGGCCGGAGCCGCACGGTGGTGGTGAACCCGCGCCCGCTGGTGAGCGCGCTGGTGGGCGTGTTGACGCTCCTGTCCGTCGGCGCCGGCCTGCTCGTGTGGTGGGAGCCGGGCGACGAAGACGGCCCGGCTGACGACACCCGCCCCGACGTCGAGGCGCTCCCCGAGTCGGCGCCGGCCAGCACCACCACGGCCCACTACGAGTTCAGCTACCCGGCCATCGAGTCGAAGCCCGCGCTCGCGCTCGCCGACCAGGCCGACGGCATCTACGAGCGGGTGGCGACGCTCCTGGGAGCGCCCGACGGCGGAGCACCCATCTTCGTCGACCTCTCGGGCTCGCTGCGCAACACGCTGGGCACCGCGTTCAAGGACCGCCTGCGCATGCGGGTCGACGTCGAGCCCGAGGCCACGCTGGCGCACGAGACGGCGCACGTGGTGGCGCGGCGCCTCACCGGAGAAGAGGGCGCGGTGCGCTGGTCGGCCGCGCGCGTGCTCGACGAGGGCCTGGCGTCGTGGGTCGAAGGCCACTTCCTCGTGCACCCGCCGGAAGACCAGCTCGTGCTGGCCGCGCTGCTCGACCGCGACGCGCTCGACCTGCCGGCCATCATCGACTTCGACACCTTCGCGCGCGAGGGCGACGACGACCTCAAGTACGCCATCGGCCGCGGCCTCGTCGACGCCATGGTGCGACGGTATGGCGCCGGCTCCATCGCCAGGCTGCTCGCCGCGTTCGGGCACGAGAAGCTGCCGCCGAAGCTGTCGGGCGCGGCGCTGTGGCAGGCGACGTTCCAGCTCGCGGGCATGGACCTGGGGCTGGTGACCGACGACTTCTTTGGCGCGCTCGAGAAGACGGTGGCCGAGCGACGCGACGAGCTCGACGGGCTGTTCCGGCCGACGGCGCGGCTCGTCACCTTCGAAGGGAGCTACGGCGTCGAGGGGCAGCTCCCGGCCGAGACCGACGAAGAGGTGGTCGTCTTGCGCTTCCGGCCGCGGCCTGACAGCCCGCTCGACGAGTACGACCGCGTGTGTGTGGCGCCGGGCCGGGTCGCGTGGCGCCCGGCCAGCTCGAGTCAAGGCCGGCGCGTGTGCTTCCAGGCGGGCGTGGCGCTG
>JALOQF010000548.1 GCA_025459425.1 Myxococcaceae bacterium
CTCGCAGGGCGGACGCACCGCGACCAGGGCAGCTGCACCGGGCAACACGCCTTGCCACCCCAGGAGGGTGCCGCCCCAGGGCGCGGTGACCCTCACCACGGCGCGGCCTCGACGCCCACCGAGAACAGGGCCGCCGCGCCGGGCAGCACGACGCGCGGGCCCAGCCGGGTGACGGCCAGTGAGCGGATGAAGCGGTTGATCCGCGCCGACGTTCGCGTCACCTCGTCGAAATCCCACGCCGAGGGTGGCTCGAGCTCGGGGTACGTCGTCCTCCAGCGGGCGGCCCGAGCGGCGGTGTTGTGGTTCGTGTGACTCGGAGCGAGCGAGCGGCCCCGCGGCGACGACAGGTCCAGCTGAATGAGACCCCAGCCCGAGAGCCGTTCACGCCAGGAAGCGCGTCGGCCCGGCCGGAGCAGCCGCGTCCGCTCGATGCAGACCTTCGGGTTCGCTCGAACCGGCCACAACGCCAGCAGCCGCCCACCTGACTCGTCCGGTCGAGCCGAAACCGCGCCCGAGGTGAACTCCCGGAGCCTTCGCCCGGGCTCCGACATGAGTTCGAACACGCGGCAGCTCGTCTCGCACAACACGAAGTCCACGATGCGCGCGTGGTCGTCTCCTGCCGCGTAGAAGTCGCAGTTGGGCATCGTGCCGCCTCCCGTCGCCGGAGCTGTCACGCTGGCCGCGCGCTTGATGCAGGTCAATTCCACAATTCCCGCTGTGGCGCGTCGCCGTGCTATCCCCGGGGCGTGTCTTCTTCGCTCCTGACCGGCTTGCTCGGCGTCGCGCTCGGCATGCGTCACGCCGTCGAGCCAGACCACCTTGCGGCCGTCTCGACGCTCGCGACGGAGCAGAAGAACGCGCGTGCTGGCCTCGCCCTCGGCGCCCTGTGGGGCCTGGGGCACACGCTCTCGCTGCTCGTCGTCGGTGGAACCCTGGCGCTCCTCGAGGCGCAGATGCCGGAGCGCGTCGCCGCGCTGTTCGAGCTGCTGGTGGCGATGATGATCGTCGTGCTGGGCGTGCGGGCCCTGCGTCGCTCGTTCGTCGAAGGCCGCGCGGGGCAGACCTCGACGCACTCGCACGGAGATGTCGAGCACACCCACGCGGCGCCGAACGAGCACGTGCACCTGCGCTCGTGGACCTTCGCGACGCGGCCGTTGTTGGTGGGCCTGCTCCATGGGCTCGCCGGGAGCGGCGCCATCACCGCGCTCGTGCTCGCCGAGCTGCCCACGGCTGGCGCCCGGCTGGGGTACATCGCGCTCTTTGGCACCGGCAGCGTGGTCGGCATGGCGCTCCTCACCGGGTTGGCTGGCGTGCCCCTCATGCGGCTGGCACGCACACCGCGCATCGCGACGGGCCTGCTCGCGTTCGCCGGCCTCGTGTCCATCACCGTGGGGCTCTGGTGGGGCGCGACGTCGGTGGCCCAGCTCGTGTCGTGACGTCGACGTCGGGCACGTCTCGTCGTCCCCGTCCTCGCCTCGCGAGCGTCGCGTTCTCCTGGGTTCCGCGTTCCTACCAACCAAGAACCAGTGCGCGTGCTGTCGTTCCGAGGTCGAGAGACTGCATCAGCGTGACGCCACCACAGGCTCGCCGACCCGACGGTCGACGACCTCGCAAGAGCCCTTTTCCCGCGGCGACGTCTCGACCCATGCAGAGCACCCGAACGCCCGCCTTCGCCAACGCCGCCCGAGCATGGCGCTTCAGGGCCCGAGCGCCAGCCGTGGAGCCTCGTCTTCGGCAGGCGTCGTGCCGAGCGCAGTGCAGTGCCGTCGCTCGCACACCGTCGCGGATGACGGTCGTTCCGCACCTGCTCCTTCGCACCCATCTTCGCGGAGCGGAGCTCGACCGCAAGGTCGACCTGAAGTGGCTGCGACCCGCAGGTTCCCGCAGAGGCCGAAGCGGCGCGGCTGCGGCTCGTTCGCGAGGCGCAGCTCATCCACCACCCGAATGTCATCGTCGAGGACGACCGCGTGTTCATCGCGATGGGGCTGGTCGAGGGCGTCGGCTCCGAGCTCGACGCAGCGGGCGCCCGTGGCGTGGCGGCTGCGAGGGACTGAGCCGATCGGGCGCATCTGCGTCACCTCGGGCGGGACACCCTTCCGCGACGCGGCTGATTCCCGCCACCGGAGCGACGACGAGCCACGGCACGGCGCGACGTGGCCTCACGGCGTGTCGCGCGCACCTCGAGGTGAGGTGAACGATGCGTGAGGGGTCGAGCGCGAGAGAGGTCGCTCCGTGGTTGGTGCTCGCGCTCGTCGTGTGGGCCGGCGGGCTCGCCTTGCAACACCTGAGGGCAGACAGCCGGACGGTCGCTGCGCTGCCGTCGTGGCAGGAGTCGTTCCGCGCACTGCCCGAGGCTGATCAGCGCACCTTCAGGCACCTCCGCGAGAGCCTGTACGAGCTCGAACGGTGGCGCGTCGTGACGGGGCGGTGGCCGGAACCATCGTCGCTTCGAGCCGACGGCATCGAGCCGTTCTCCGAAGACGAACACACCGTTGCGCGCACCTGGAGCCTCCGGCAACACGGCGTGTACGCCACCTATGTGGGGGTTCCCATCAGGCGCGGCGCCGGAGCGCGCTTCGTGGTGGTGTACGTCGAGCCGACGCCACAGGTGCTCGCGGCGAAGGAACCGCCACCGCCCGAAGATGAAGAACACCACACGCTCGGCGACGGCACGCCCGTACACGTCACCGTGTGGACCCAGGACGACAGCGACGAGCCGGTGCCCGACGAGGTGCTCGCGTTCCCAGCGGCGCAGGGCTGGGTCCAGCGCCTCGGCCGCGCGGACTGAGCCGGCGCGGATCAGCGACCTCGTTGATGCGCTCGGTTGGCTCGCTAGCGTCAAGCCCGAGCCGCCATGTCAGGAGCGGAACTGACGTCGAGGCCCGTGGCCAGCGCCGACACGCCGTTGGTCGGCCTTGCCGACACTCCGGGGCCCTGACCAGAGTCTGCCGCATGGTTCGTCTCGTGCTCGGAGCCGTGGTGCTGTCGTCGGTGTCTGGCTGCTGTACGCAAGCTGGCTGTGAAGACCGCCTCACCTGGTCGCTTCCGGCGAGCTTCATGGGGCTCGCGCCGAGCGACACCGTTCGCGTGCGCGCGTGCTTCGAGACGACCTGCTTCGACGGCCCGCTCGTCGCCGAATCCGACGGACGCATCTGGGCCTCGGCTGATGGGAAGGTGCTGCTCGTGCTCCCGTCACAGTTGTCGCTGAGCCTCCCCAGCTCCGGGAGCGCGCGCTCGGGTCAGGCCACGCTCGAGTTTTCCCGCAACGGACGAACCCTCATCACGGACTCCAGAGCGGTTCGGCTCGATGACGTGGGCCAACCCAACGGACCGCTGTGTCCCCCCACGTGCTTCAGCACCCGCGTTCAGTTGTGAGGTCGCGATGACTGCGTTGGACGAGTGCCATCGTGCTTCGACTTCTGACCATGACCGTGCTGCTGGGCTCGCTGTCGAGCTGCTGTACCGAAGTCGGCTGTAACGACGCGATCGTCTGGCAACTCCCGCCCACCTTTCCGGCCCTGGCGGTTCTCAGAAGGAAGGGACCCCGGGTTGAGGAAATTCTCAAAACCATTCCCCCCTCCGGGCTGAAGTTTCTCAAAAGGATTCCCCCCTCACTCGCGT
>JALOQF010000549.1 GCA_025459425.1 Myxococcaceae bacterium
TACGTGCGCCGCCTGCGCCAGCTCGCCGGTGAGCACGAGCTGCGGGCGCTCCTGCCGCTCGTCACCGTCGGCAAGACCGAGTTCTTCCGGGACTCGCGGCAGTTCGCGTCGTTCGAGACCGAGATCTTCCCCGAGCTGCTCAAGCACGCCCGCCGCGAGGCCCGGGCCGTGCGCGCCTGGTCCGCCGGCTGCGCCACCGGAGAAGAGCCCTACAGCATCGCCATGGTGGCGCTCGACCGTGGAGCGCTGACCACCGAGCTCGACTGCTGGGCGACCGACCTGAACCCGGTGGCCGTCGAGAACGCCGCGCGCGGGCGCTACGCCATTCGCAGGCTCCTCGGCGTCAGCGAGCCCCGGCTCGCGCGCTACTTCACGCTCGTCGACGGCCACTACGAGGTGACGCCGCAGCTGCGTGAGATGGTGCGCTTCGAGCCGCACAACCTCGCGGCGCCGATCTGGTCGCAGGTGCGGCCGCAGTCGATGGACCTCATCTTCTGCCGCAACGTCATCATCTACTTCGATCAGCCCACGATCCTCGCGGTGATGGACCGGTTCTACGACTCACTGCGGCCCGGCGGCTGGCTGTTCCTCGGGTACTCCGAGAGCCTGTTCCGTCTGCCGACGCGCTTCGAGATGATCGAGGTCGGCGGCGTCTTCATGTACCGGCGCCCGGTGCGCGGCAGTGGGCCGCTGCCAGAGCCTCCGAAGCTGCCGGCTTCCGAATCGAAGCCCGTCGCCGCGGTGAAGCCGCCCGAGGCCCCCACGCCGAGACCGCTGCCGCTGGTGGTGGGGCTCTCGGTGCCACGCTCGGTGCCGGCGATGCGATCGCCGGTGACGCCCACCCCCGCGCCGACGCCGGGCACGGGCACGCCGGTGGAGCGGTTGGCGCAGATCGTCCACGACATCGAGGCAGGCGACTTTCCCCGGGCGCTGCGCCTGGCGCACCGGCTGGTCGACGATGCGCCCGACGATCTCGCCGCGCGCGTGACGCTGGGCAACGTGCACGCGCTCATGGGCAACATCGACGAGGCGCGCGAGGCGTACCAGGAAGCGCTGCACCGCGAGCCGCTCTCGGTCGAGGCCCGGCTCTACCTGGGGCTGGCGGCGATGCAGGCCGGAGAGACCGACGCCGCCCGCCTCGAGTTCACCCGGGCGCTCTTCCTCGAGCCGACGCTGGCCATCGGGCACTACCTGCTGGGCCAGGTGCACGAGCGACGGAGCGACGCCGAGGCCGCCAGGCGCAGCTACCGCAACGCCATCGCCCAGCGACGCGGCCCGCCGCACACGCTGCTGGGCCACTTCCCCGATCTGCCCACGTCGAACGAGGCCATCGCCCAGGCAGCGCAGTACCGCCTCGCCGCCCTCTCGGAGCGCTGACACGCCCGTGCTGACCGGCCGGTCGTTTCGTGGCAGACGCACGCCATGGCGAACACGTCGACGTCGAGCTCGGTGCTGAAGGCCGATTGGGTGTGGATGGACGGCGCGCTGGTGCCGTGGAGCGACGCGCAGGTGCACGTGATGACGCACGCGCTCCACTACGGCCTGGGCGTCTTCGAGGGCATTCGGGCCTACAAGACGAAGGACGGCCGCCTCGCCATCTTCCGCCTGCGCGAGCACATTCGCCGCTTCCTCGACTCGGCGCACATCATCATGCTCAAACTGCCCTACACCGAGGATCAGCTGGTGCAGGCCTGCATCGACGTGCTGGCGAAGCAGGCTGACCGGTTTCCCAACGGCGCGTACCTGCGGCCGGTGGCCTTCATGGGCGACGGTGCCATGGGTCTGGGCGCGATCAACCCCACCCGCGTCGCCATCTGCGCGTGGGAATGGGGCAGCTACCTCGGCGAGAAGGGCCTGAAGGAAGGCATTCGCGCGAAGGTGTCGAGCTTCACCCGCATGCACGTGAACGTGAACATGGTGCGCGGGAAGATCTCGGGCCAGTACGTGAACTCGATTCTGGCCAAGCGCGAGGCGGTGCTCGCGGGCTACGACGAGGCGATCCTCCTCGACATCTCGGGCTTCGTGGCCGAGGGCTCGGGCGAGAACATCTTCTGCGTGGGCCGCAGCGGCACCGTGCGCACGCCGTCGCTGTCGTCACCCATCTTGCGCGGGATCACCCGCGACACCGTGCTGCAGCTCCTCGAGGACATGGGGCGCGAGGTGCAGGAGGTGTCGTTCACGCGCGACGCGCTCTACATCGCGTCCGAGGTGTTCTTCACCGGCACGGCTGCCGAGATCACGCCCGTGCGCGAGGTCGACAACCGCGCCGTCGGTGAGGGCAAGCCGGGGCCGATCACCCAGTCGGTGCAGGAGCTCTACTTCCGCGTCGTGCGCGGCCACGAGCCCAAGTACCTGCACTGGCTGTCGTACGTCTGAGCCGCTGGCGACGACACCGCGGCGTCGCGTCAGGCCTTCCATCTCGCGCTCCGGCGAAGGGTGATGGTTGGCCCCCAGCGATGATGACGCGCGAGGCGAAGCGGTGAGTTCTCCGAACAGTCGTCCCAGCGAATCCAGTGCCGGTCGCTGGACTCCACCTCGGCCTGTCGTGAGAGCGCCGAGCCGCGACGCATGGACCGGTTGGCCGCGAGCCGGCTCGCAGCTCGTCGTCCGGCAACGTGCTCGGCGTGTCTCGAGCGCAGCACGTTGCCGCGACCGAGTGAATGCCACGAGCTGAGCGCAGACCGAGGCACGACGAAAAAAGCCGCTGGCCAGCCAACGAAGACGGAGCAGCGATGGGATGCGACCCCAATCGGCGCCCTCACGACGGGAGGGAACCGGTTCGGTGCCGCTAGAACTGCACGATGGCGTGATCGCCCGCGGCGATGACCCGGCGCGGTTCACTCGAGAGATCGACGACCACCCGCGTCCGTGCGCCCTGTTTCCCGAGGCGGACACGGCTCACCAGGGCGTCGTCACCGGGCGTCGCGGTGTGGCTCTTGCGGGGGGCCGCCCCCTCGATGTCGAAGACGACCCGCGGAGGACTCGACAACGAAAAGACGCGCGCGACGTGGGTATCGGCGCGGAGCGCCGGGCGAACGTCGAGGCCATCGGGTGATGGTTGCCACTCGAGTGCGAGCGCAGCGCCGGTCGGGAGCGACAACTGGCCGCGAGCGAGCGGCGCAGAGCGCGACGGAGCGTTCCCTCGCCGTGCGACGGTGCCCGGGTCGGTGTCGCCGAGCGCGTGACGAGGACTCGGAGGATCTGCCGGAGCAGCCTGCTCCCTCGGTGGTTCACCGGGGGCGGCGGGCCCGTCGCCCGGAACCGGGTCCGCTGACGGACCCGGCGTGGGAGGAGGCACATCGCGCGGTCCAGCCTCGACGCCGGCGACCTCGGTCCCGACAGCCGGTCGAACCACGTCTTCTCCACTCGCCCGCGCGAGACCGCTCCCCTCGTCCTGCGCCTCGGCCTCGGCGGCGCGGGGGTCAACAGGCTCCGGCGTCACGCCGTCATCCGGGGCTGGGGCCTCGCGCTGGTCGACGGCCTCCTCTGCTGGAGCGACCATCGCCGCGAGGGCCTCCTGCGCCTTCGGAACGGCTGACAGCACGTCGAGGGCGCCCGGGCCATCGCCGGGCGGAGGCAGGACGGGGGCGGGCGCCGGCCAGGCCCAGGCGAGCGCGACGC
>JALOQF010000550.1 GCA_025459425.1 Myxococcaceae bacterium
CGGCGACGCGGGCCATGACTTGAATGGCCAGCGCGCGGGCCGAGAGCGGCTTGCGGGCGGGTTTGCGCGTGGCGCTCATGGGAGCTTCGCCGCGTACGAGAGGATGATGTGGTCGGACGCCTTCGCGGTGGTCGAGAGCATGAGGAGCAGCTCTTCGAGCGCGTCCTTCTGTCCGGCCTCGGCGGGTGCGCCGCGCTGCAGGGCGAGCCACTGGGTGCGGGCCCAGGCGGCGAAGTCTTCGGGCGAGACGGTCTTGGCGAGCCGGGCCGAGAGCTGGGCCTTCACCTGCGCGCGGGTGATGGCGCCCGAGGGCGTCGCAGAAGCGGGTGCGGCCGGTGGAGCCGTGTTCGAGGCGGTGCCTGGCCTTCGTCCGATGGTCTTGCCGGACCGCTCGGCGGTGGCGGGCGCGGCTGGCGGCGGCGGCTTCCGACCGATGGTCTTGCCCTGGGGGCGCGCCGTCACCTGGCTCGGCGCCTCGTCCGCCTCCTCCTCGGCCTCGGGCGGAGCCTGCGCGGCCTCTGGCGCCGGTGCAGGTGACTTCGCCAGCGACGCGAGGGCCTTGAAGTACCCGTCGACGCCGTGGCCGTGGAACTGCTTGTCGACGACGCGCTTGAGGGCACTGCGCCCACGGGACTTCGCGTCGTGCTGGAGCTGCACTTCCACCGACGGGAGCCCGAGCGCCGAGAGCGCGTCGGCGAGCGTGAAGGCCGTGGGCGCGAGCGACGACGGGTTGACGACGACGCCGGTGAGGCCCTCGCGGCGCTCGAGGAGCGCCTTCACCAGCTCGGCCTCGGCGATGGCCTGCACGGTGTCGACCTCGAGGCCGAGCTCCTGGCCCTTCGCGACGAGCGCCTCGTCGAGCGTGGTGAGCGGCTGGCCGAGGACCACCTCGAGGTCGAGGAGCGGGCCGTGGAGAATGAGCACTCGGAGCGTCATGAAGACCGCGTGTAGCGCCAGACGCCGCGCGAATCGACCTTCAGCGGAACGGCGTCGACCCCACGGCCAGCTTCTTCCCGGCGAGGAACTCCTGCGCCGTCATCACGCGCTTCCCCTCGAGCTGCACCGACGTCATCACCAGCGAGCCAGCGCCGCACGCCACCTCGAGGCCCTGGGCGCCTGCCGACAGCACCGTGCCGGGCGCTCCGTGGCCTGCGCCAACCGTCGCGGCGTGCACCTTGAAGAGCGCTCCGTCGAGGGTGGTGAAGGCGCCGGGCCAGGGGGTGAACGCGCGCAACCGGCGCTCCAGCACCACCGCCGGCTTCGAAAAATCGAGCGCGCCGTCTTCTTTGCGAATCATCGGCGCCATCACCACGCCTTCGGTGGGCTGCGGCACCGGCTTCAGCTCGCCCGCGAGGTAGCGTGGCAAGGCGCGCTTGAGCACCTCGCCGCCCAGCACCGACAGCGCGTCGTGCAGGCTCGCCGAGGTGTCTTTCGGGCCGATGGGCAGCTCGGCGCGGTCGATGACGCCGCCCGTGTCCATGCCCTCGTCCATCTGCATGAGGCACACGCCCGTCTTCTCGTCGCCCTCGGCGATGGCCCACTGAATCGGCGCTGCGCCCCGGAACCTCGGCAAGAGCGACGCGTGCACGTTCACGCAGCCATGCGCCGGCGCTTCGAGCACGTCTTTCGGCAGAATCTTCCCGTAGGCCGTCACCACGGCCACGTCTGGCTTCAGCGCGGCCAGCTCGCTCGCGAAGCTCGTCCCCCGAAGCTTCACCGGCTGCAGCACGGTGAGGCCCTTGTCGACTGCGAGCTGCTTCACCGGCGAGAACGAGACTTCCTGCCCGCGGCCGCGCGGCTTGTCGGGCTGGGTGACGACCGCCACCACGTCGCCCAGCGAAAGACAGGCCTCGAGGGACTTCACGGCGAACTGCGGCGTGCCCATGAACACGATGCGCGGCATGAAGCGCCCTCTATCACGCACCCTTCACCACAACGCCGCGCGTCGACAGGTCGGCGTTGACCCCTTGGGGTCGCAGGTCTACGAGGCCGCACGTTTCACCGCCGGTTCCGGGGAGCCGGCTCACCCGCGAGGGGGTTCACATGCGTTGGTCATTGTCGGTTGGCCTGGTGCTGGTGTTGAGCGTCTCGGGCTGCAAGTCAGACCCCACGACGCCCGAGTACTGGGAGAAGCGCATCGAGGGCGCCAAGAGCAAGAAGGAGAAGAAGGCCGCCGTCGAGGCGCTGCGCGAGAAGCACATGAGCCCGGCCATGTTGCCGATGCTCCACGCGCGCCTCGCCGCCGAGAAGTCCGCCGACGTGAAGGCCGACATCGCCCGCGTGCTTGGTGAGGCGAAGAGCGACTCGAGCATCGACGCCCTCACCGACGCCATCGTCCTCTCGCCCGCCGACACCGACGAGAAGAACCTCGACAAGGAAATCGCCAACGCGCTCGGCCACATCGGGGGCGCGAAGGCCGCCCAGGCGCTGGTGAAGCTGTTGAGCGTGAAGGACAACTACACCGTCATCGCCGCCATCGACGGTCTGGGCGACATCAAGGCGAAGGAGGGCTTCGAGGCCCTCAACGCCATCGCCTCGGACGACACCATCGAGACCTTCATCACCAAGAAGGCCATCATCGCGCTCGGCAACCTCGGTGACGCGCGCGCCGTGCCCACGCTGGTCAAGGCGATGTTCAAGGAGCGCAAGGGCGTCAGCTTCTACCTCGAGTCGTCCTTCGCGCTGTACCAACTGGGGACGCCGGCCGCCGACGCGCTGGTGCCGGTGCTCGATCGCACCGACAAGGAGCTCTACGCGTGGGCCGAGAAGAACAACGTGAAGGACGTCGCCCTGCAGGCCAAGGCCGCCCAGGTGCTCGGCGACCTCGCCGACGTGCGCGCCGAGAAGACGCTCATCGCGTTGCTGAACCCGAAGACCGACTTCGACGACATCAAGGCCATTCTCCAGGGCCGCGCCGCCGACGCGCTCGGCCGCATGCGCTCGAAGAACGCGGTCAAGCCGCTCTCGGCGCTCGTCACCGACGCCAAGACCGACGCCGGCGTGGTGCGTGAGGCCATCTTCGCGCTCGTGCGCATCGGCAACCCCGAGGGCGTGCCGGCGCTCATCACCTTCCTCGGCAAGTCGCCGTACTGGGACGCGCGCGACGAGATCATGCGCGGCATCACCATGCTGGGGACCGAGAAGGACATGGCGGCCTTCGACAAGGCCACCGCCGACGAGGCGAAGAAGACGGCCGAGGGCTGCAAGGGCGACGAAGAGGGCCACCCCGACTGCAAGGCGGGCCCCGACGAAGCGGCCAAGCGCCACGTCGCGCGCGTGAAGGAGCACCGCGCCCGCCTCGAGGCCGCCGCCGAGTGCAAGGCCGACTCGGGCTGCTGGGCGAAGAAGCTCGACGACAAGTCCGACACCGTGCGTGAGCGCGCCGCCGCCGAGGTGGGCCGCTCGAACAACGCCGCGCTGGCGCCCGAGCTGTTCAAGCGCCTCAAGGAGCAGAACCTCGACGCGCGCCTGTCGATCATCCAGGCCACCAACTGGCTCATCAACGACAACGCCGACGCGATGAAGGCGGCGAAGGGCATCGCGGGCGACCTCGAGAAGCAGCTCAAGGACGAGAAGGGCAAGACGGACTTCGCGAAGATCAACGAAGACCT
>JALOQF010000551.1 GCA_025459425.1 Myxococcaceae bacterium
GACGAGACGTCTGCGCGTCAGACGGGCACGCCGTACACGCCGCTCTTCTCTTCACGCTCGGCGGGGGGCTGCACGTCGGGGTTCGACGCCACCAACCGCATCGTGGTGGAGCGGAACGAGTGGTCTTCGTCGGGGAACGCGCCCGTGCGCACCTCGTCGAAGAACGTCTGCGCGGCGCCGGTGATGGTGCCGAACCCGTCGGCGTAGCGCTTGACGAACTTCGGCTTGAAGGCGGGGTTGAGGCCCAGCAGGTCGTAGCAGACGAGCACCTGGCCATCGCAGTGCTTGCCCGCGCCGATGCCGATGGTGGGAATCGACAGGCGCGCGGTGATGGTCTTCGCGAGCTCGAGCGGCACGCCCTCGAGCACCAGCGCGTAGCAGCCGGCCTGCTCGAGCGCGACGGCGTCTTCCACGAGGCGGCGCGCGGTGTCTTCGTCGCGGCCCTGCACCACGTAGCCGCCCATCTTGTGCACCGACTGCGGCGTCAGCCCGATGTGGCCCATCACCGGAATCGACGCGCGCACGATGCGGGCGATGACGTCGGCGAACTCCTGGCCGCCCTCGAGCTTCACCGAGCCCACGTTGCCCTCGGAGACGAGCCGACCGGCGTTGCGCACGGCGTCTTCCACCGAGTTCTGGTAGCTCATGAAGGGCAGGTCACCGACGACGTGCGCCCGCTTCGCGCCCTTCGTCACCGCTTTCGAGTGGTACACCATCTGGTCCATGGTGACGGGCAGGGTCGAGTCGTTGCCCTGCACCACCATGCCCAGCGAATCACCCACCAGCAGCACGTCGGCGCCAGCCTCGTCGAGGATGCGCGCGAACGTCGCGTCGTAGGCGGTGACCATGCAGATCTTCTGACCTGCAGCCTTCTGCTTCTTCAGTGTGTGGATGGTGACCTTGTTCACGGTTCACCTCCATGGTGCGCCTCTGGTCTGGCGCTGTGGTGCGGCGAACGTCGAGAAGGGCGCCGCGCTGCCCCTGTGGTGCTGCAAGGCCCCGAGTGTGGTGTCCCGTCCTTGCGGCTCGGGTCCCGTCGGGGAAACGACGAGGCACTGTGTATCGCCTACTTCCGGCTTGGCAATGGCTGGTAGTGCACCGTGCCCTTTCGCGTCTGGCGAATGACCGACAGCAGGTCTTCCAGGTCCGCGGGGTTGTTCACGAAATCGATGTCAGAGGTGTTCACCACCAACAGGGGAGTGTCGACGTAGTGGAAGAAGAAGTCGTTGTAGGCCTTGCAGAGGCCCTCGAGGTACTGCGGGTCGAACTTGCGCTCGAACTCGCGGCCGCGCTTCTTGATGCGGGCGAGCAGCACGTCGAGGCGGGCCTGCAGGTAGATGACGAGGTCGGGCTTGGTCACCCGCGGCTGGAGCGCGTCGAACACCCGCTCGTACAGCGCCAGCTCGTCGGCCTGGAGCGTCAGGTTCGCGAAGATGCGGTCCTTCGCGAAGAGGTAGTCGCTCACCGTCACCGAGGCGAAGAGGTCTTGCTGGAAGAGGTCCTGCTGCTGCTTGAAGCGCGACAGCAGGAAGAACATCTGCGTCTGGAACGCGTACTTCGCGCGGTCGGCGTAGAAGCTCGCGAGGAAGGGGTTCTCTTCGACGACCTCCATCACCCGGCGGGCCGAGAAGCGCTCGGCGACGATGTTGGTGAGCGACGACTTGCCGACGCCGATGGGCCCTTCGACCACGATGTAGCGGTGCTCCAACTTCATGGTCGTCGACGGCTCCGCTGGTGAGGATCGAGGCCGATTTGCCGCCTCGAAGACGTGACGCGGCACACAACCACAAGGCCACAGCCGTCGCAACGACGAGCGTGATGCGCGAAGGTGCGGCGCTGTGAGCGACGAACGCAAGTTGATCCGCGCGCTGCCGGCGCGCAGCGTGGAAGACGTCATCGCCGAGCTGGCCGCCGCGCAGGTGCGGGCCGCGCGCGGAGAGCCCTTGAGCCCGCCGGTGGTGACGGTGCACCTGGGCACCGGCTTTCAGGCGACGGGGGAGATCATCGACATCCTCTTCGACCAGCGGCGCGGCACCACGCTCTTGCTGCACCTGGTGGGCATGAGCCGGCACGACCGGTCGAGCGACGTCATCTACGTGAAGGTCGACCAGGTGGCGGCGCTGACGGTGCACTCGGCGGTCGGGCACGTGGCGCTGCTGTCGGCGGGCCAGGTCGCGCCGCCCGCCGGACCGCCACCGACGCGGCTCGAAGCGAGGCGCACGCTCGAGCGGCTGCGAAGCCAGTTGGTGCAACGGCTCGGTGCCGAGGTGGCGCTCGACGCGCCCATCGACGACGCGCCGGTGGATCAGCTCGCAGGCCTGGTCGAGCTGGCCACCCAGGTGTTCGGTGCGCTGCAGTCGGTCGTGCGCGACGACCTCGGCCTCGAAGCGGTGCGCAGCCAGGTGAAGACGGTGCAGCTGCGGGCCGGCGCCGCGTTCGCACTGTCGCTGTCGCACGAGGCGCTCGAGGCCACCGCACCCTGGGCCGAACACCCGAGGCGGTGGGTCGAGACGCCAGAGCTCGTCAGCCGGCTCGAAGCCCTGCTCTGACGCCGGCTCGAAGACGCCGTCACGCCCACACCGAGGCGGGAGAGCGCTCCAAACCCCGCAGAGCCCGATAAATCGGGCTCCGCCGCGATTTTCCTTCGTAATCTTGAGTGTTTATTTGACCGTACGGCACCCTACACGTATGGTCACGTCATGCCCAACGGGAGGGGTCGTACCGCCAAGGTCGTCTCGCTGGAACAGGAGCGGCCCCAGGCGGCACCGGTGCCAGCAGAGCTCGAAGCCAGCCCGCTCTTTGGCGTGGCGATGCTGAAGATCGCCATGGAGCTCAAGAAGGCCGACCCGCAGCCGCTCGATGCGCTCGTCAAGGGCGTGCTGACGCGCATGGGCCTGCCCGAGGCCGAGTTCCGCGCGTTCCTCGAATCGCACGGCGGGCTGTTGCGCACGCTGGCGGCGAAGCGGGGGTACTGACGATGCCGACGAAGCAGAAAGTGCCGGTGGCGGTGCTGTCGCGCGCGAAGGCGGTGACGGTGACGCACGCCCCGAAGAAGCCGCAGCCGCCCGAGGCCCCGAAGGCCACGAAGCTGATGCCGCGTGAGAAGGTGATCCGCGCGCTCAAGAAGCTGCACCCGATGGACTGACGAGTGCCGGTCGTCTTGCCCCCGGTTGCTGTTCGTCACCGTCGTTCCACGCGTGCCAGCGCCACCCCCGGCCGTCGCCCGTCCGCTCGACCGGGCGCGATGGGCCTCGACGACCAGGGTCAACCAGGTCACCGCCTGGCAACCACGTGAAGGGAGGCGTCGAGGACTTCCTCGCGCGCGACGTGGGGCGCGTTGGCGCCCTTCGTCGCCGGGTCGTACGTGCAGTGCACCGCGGTGATGGCGCCGCTCACAGCCTTCACCACGTTCGTGCACGTCACGAAGTACACACCGCGAAGCCGCACCTCACGCCAGGCGCCAGGCGGAAGAACTTCTTCGGCGGGTCTTCCCTGAAGTCGTCGCACGTACGTTCGGCGCACCATGTGGCGCCTGCGGCAACCCTGACGGCCAGCCACCGCGGCGACGATGCCGGAAGGGCTTCAGCGGGCCCGCGTGCGTGGCACGATG
>JALOQF010000552.1 GCA_025459425.1 Myxococcaceae bacterium
GCCAAGACGCTCCCGGCCGTCGAAGGCATCGGCTGGCACCAGCAGTACGTCGACAAGGAGTTCCTCTTCCACGTCGTCACCTGGCTCGGCTGGGAGGCCGGTGGGCGCGCGGGCGTGGTGGCGGCGTCGGGCATGCTCGGCGCGCTCGTGGTGGCGCTGCTCTACGTGCTCTGTCGCCGCACGCTCGCGCCGCTGCCGGCCAGCCTCGTCGTCGCGGCCACGGTGAGCTGCCCGATGTTCCTCTACCGGTTGGCCCTGGTGCGTCCGCACCTGCTCGCCATCGCCACCACGCTGCTGCTGCTCTGGGCCGTGCTGCGCCGCTCGGTGGCGTGGGCGCTCGTCGCCGGCGCCCTCTTCGCGCTCGCCTACCACGCGCTCTACGTGCCCCTCGCCGTGCTGGGCGTGACGGCGGTGCTCTCGGGCCGGCCGGCCTGGCGCGCGGTGGCAGCCGGAGTCGCGGGCCTGGCGCTGGGCACGGTGGTGAACCCCTTCTTCCCGGCCACCCTCGAGACCACGTGGATGACGCTCACCATCGCGGCCTCGAAGCCCGCGGGAAACACATTCGGCGGCGAGCTCTTCCCCATCACCTTCGAGGAGCTGCGCACGCTGTACGTCGTGCCCGCCGTGATGGCGCTCGCGTCGGCGGTACTCCTCGCCGTGCGGCGCCGCGAGCCCGGGCTTCGTGAGCGGGCCGTACCCGTCGCCCTCGCCCTGCTGTTCTGGGCGCTCACGCTGCGCACCGCCCGCGCCTCGGAGTACGCCATTCCGTTCACCGCCGTGGCCTTCGCGTCGGTCGTCGCGCGCGAGCACCTGCGGTGGGGGCTGGCGGCGCTCGTGGTGGGCGTGGTGGTGAACGCGCCGCTCCTGTGGCGCTCGTCTCGCGAGACCCAGCTCGACCGCTACACGAAGCGCATCGTCGACGCCGTCGAGGCGCTCCCTCGGGAGGCCGCGGGAAAGAAGGTGCTCAACTGCTCGTTCACCGAAGGCGAGGTGGTGCTCGACCTGCGGCCCGACGTGCGCGTCGTCGACGTGCTCGACCCGACGTACCTCGAGCGCTTCGACCGCGAGCGCCACCTCGCGCGGCTGCGCCTGATCGACGGCAGCGCGGCCGACCTCCGCAGCCTCGTCGTCGACACCTTCGGGGCCGACTACGTCATCTGTGGCTACCTGCCCGCCCGCACCCGTCTCGACGACAGCCCCGACTTCGTTCGCCTGCGCCCACCGCCCGGGCCGCCACTGCCCCTGGGTTCGGGCCCGTACGTCTACGCCGTCCGCCCGAGATGAAGCGCGGCCTCGGGTCAACCATCGGCGTCGACGCGCAGCCGCCCGGTGTCGACCGGTCGGACTCGTCGCCGAACCTGGACGTGCTCCGAGCTGGCGCTGAGCCCTGGCAGCCCCGACGTCCACGAGGCCGTCATCGGCGCCGCCACGTCGCTGGCCGACCCGCTCAACCTGTCGGCGCTCGCGCTGGCCTCTCGGCCCGTCGCGGCCCCGTGCGAGGTTCCGGTGCGTCACCGTCACGCGCCACCAACGTGCCCGACACCAGCTTCATTGCTTGAGCAGCTCGATCAACGTCGTGGGCAGCAGAAAGCGCAGGCTCGCCTGGCCCAGCGTCACCACGCACCCGTCACGCAGCGCCACCTTGGCGCCCGGCGTGAGCGATTCTCCGTCGACCTGCGTGCCGTTCTTGCTGTCGGCGTCGCACAGCCACCAGGCACCGCTCTTCGCGTCCTGCTGGAGCCACGCGTGGAAGCGAGACAGCCCGGGGTCGTCCACCACGATGTCATTCGACTCGACGCGCCCGATGGTCACGCCCATGGGAAACGCGTTGCCGCTGCGGGTCGCCTTCTCGACGAAGAAGACCTGGGGGTCGCTCCGCTCGGGCAACCGGCCGACGACGATGGCGCCGGTCTGCTCCCACGACTCGCGCGCCCCCTCGCCGAGAGACTCGAGCAACAGCACCGGCACGACGAGAGACAGCTCGGTCGACCGCCGGTCTTTTTTCCATCGCTCCGCGAGCTCACTCAGCCGCATCGAGCGACGAGTGTGACGCGAACGGCGCTCCCGGTCGAGCGCGGGCCTTCATTGACTCCACGCCTGGGAGTCGCTTGCATCGCCCCTTCTTTCGCGTCGTTCAGGGAGCCGTCATGCGCCGCAGCGTCGTCCTTCTGTCCATCTCGAGCGCCGTCCTCATGCTGGCCATCGTGCAGGGGTGCGGCGCCGGGCAGTGCTCGGAAGCGAACTGCGGCGGCTGCTGCGACGCGAATGGGCGGTGCGCCTCGGGTTCGACTCCAGACCTGTGTGGCCAGGCTGGCGCACGCTGCAGCAAGTGCCCCGACGGCGCGCAGTGCCTGCAGCAGGTCTGCACCATCGTGCAGGGCGCGGGCGGTGGGGGCGGCGGCAGCTCGATGATGGCGGGCGGGGCTGCGGGCGGCAGCGCGGGTGGCGTGCAGGGCGGCGGCGCGGCCGGAGGTAGCAGCGGCGTCGGTGGCGGAGCGGCTGGAGGCGGCGGTGCGGCGGGTGGCGCGACGGGCGGTGGGGCGCCGCCCGGCTGTCGGTCGGTCGACCTGCTCGAAGCGAACAACCTCACCCGCGGCATGACGGGCACCACCTCGACCGGGCAACAGACCTACTGGGACACCCTGCTGCTCGCCCCGGCCCAACCCGGCTCGACGGTCTTCCTCCGCCTCGACATTCAGCTGTACCGGCCCGTCGGAACGGCTCCCGCGTTGCCGGTGCGCGGCTCGTTCTCGAGCGCGACCCGACACACGACGTGCAACGAGTGCATGCAGCTCGCGAACGCCTGCAACTCAGCGGGCGTCAACTGCGCCGGGGACGAGATGATCCCGCAAGCGGGCTCGTACGAGTTCACCCAGGCGTCCGCCAACTCGTTCGCTGGGAACGCCGACCACCTGGTGTTCCGGCCGTGGGACCTCGTCAACGACGTTCCCGCCAGCAGCACGAACTGCATCTACGTTCGCCGGCTCAGCTTCAGCGCCCGCTGGTGACCCGGGCGGCTCCGAGCCAACCTGCCAGCGGGGTGTGGCGCACCACCAGCGCGTAGCTGGCGAACGAGGTGGCGAAAGCCCCCAGCACGACGGCGCCGTACGCCGCCCACGCTGGCCACGCCTGCTTCGCCACCAGCACCTGGAAGAGCTGCACGAGCGGGTGGTGCACCAGGTAGACCCAGTACGCCGACTGCACGACGAGGCCCGGGGCGCGACTCCCGGGCCGCAGCGCCAGCCCCATCACCCCGAGCGTCATCAGCCACGCCGCGACGGCCGCGAGCGCCTGCCCTTCTGGCTGCCACTGGAGCGGCCGGGTGAAGACGACCAGACACGTCAGCGAGGCGACCACCACCATCGGCCAGCCGCGGCGGGTCAAGGCCTCGGCCGACGCGCGCGCTCGAAAGAGCGCCCAGCCCAGCCCGAAGAAGGGGCCGTAGGCCGCCACCGCCGCGGGCTGGGGAACGAACGAAAACGCCGGCTGCGGCTCTCCGAGGAGGCGCAGCGCCAGGAACGTCAGCAGGGCGCCTGCGGCGAGCACCTCGGGCGCCCGCGCGAAGAGCCCCTCGAGGCGCACCGTCAGGCGCGTCTTCGACACCAG
>JALOQF010000202.1 GCA_025459425.1 Myxococcaceae bacterium
GCAGGGCCCGCTGTACCGTGCCCGGGCCGTTCGTCGCGTCGTCGCACAGTGGCAGTCCCCACCGTTTTCGGTCAGAAGGCACCCCGCCATGATTGATTGGGTCCTCAAGCGCATCATCGGAACGAAGAACCAGCGCGAGCTGAAGAAGGCGTACCCGAAAGTCGCCGCCATCAACGCGCTCGAGACGAAGCTGCGCGCCCTGAAGGACGAGGACTTTCCGCGCGAGACGGCCCGCCTCAAGCAAGAGATCGCCAACGGCAAGAGCCTCGACGACTGCCTCATCGAGGCGTTCGGCCTCATTCGTGAGGGCGCCCGCCGCGCCATCGGCCAGCGGCACTACGACGTGCAGCTCATCGGCGGCATGTTCCTGCACCAGGGCTGCATCGCCGAGATGCGCACCGGCGAAGGCAAGACGCTCACCGCGACGACGGCCGTGTACCTGAACGCGCTGTCGGGCCGCGGCGTGCACCTCGTCACGGTGAACGACTACCTCGCCCGCCGCGACGCCGAGTGGATGGGCCGCGTCTACAAGTTCATGGGCATGACGACGGGCTGCGTGCTCAACGAGCTGTCCGACAAGCAGCGGCAGGAAGCGTACCGCTGCGACATCACCTACGGGCAGAACAACGAGTTCGGCTTCGACTACCTGCGCGACAACATGAAGTTCCGCCTGCAGGACTACGTGCAGCGCGAGCTCAACTTCGCCATCGTCGACGAGGTCGACTCGATTCTCATCGACGAGGCCCGCACGCCGCTCATCATCTCGGGCCCCACCGAGCAGAACACCGAGCTGTACGCGAAGGTCGACGCCACCATCTACGGCCTCGTTCCCGAGCAGGACTACCAGCTCGACGAGAAGAACCGCTCGGTGATGCTCACCGACCAGGGCATCGAGAAGCTCCAGCAGCGCCTCAAGGTGAACAACCTGTACGCGCCCGAGGAGCTCGAGACGCTGCACCACGTCGAGCAGGCCCTGCGCGCGCACACGCTCTACAAGCGCGACCGCGACTACGTGGTGAAGGACGGCGAGGTGCTCATCGTCGACGAGTTCACCGGGCGCCTCATGGCCGGCCGCCGCTGGAGCGATGGCCTCCACCAGGCCGTCGAGGCGAAGGAAGGCGTGAAGGTCGAGAACGAGAACCAGACGCTCGCGACCATCTCGTTCCAGAACTACTTCCGCATGTACTCGAAGCTCGCCGGCATGACGGGCACGGCCGACACCGAGGCCGAGGAGTTCGCGAAGATCTACAACCTCGACGTGCGCGTGGTGCCCACCAACCGCGACATGGTGCGCGAGGACCTCGAAGACGTCGTCTACAAGACCGAGAAGTCGAAGTTCGAGGCGGCCGCGAAAGAGGTGAAGGAGCTCGTCGCCAAGGGCCAGCCGGTGCTCGTCGGCACCGTGTCGATCGCCAAGTCCGAGGTGTTCAGCACCTTCCTCAAGAAGGAAGGCGTGCCGCACAACGTGCTCAACGCGAAGAACCACGCGCGCGAGGCCGACATCATCGCGCAGGCGGGCCGCAAGGGCGCCGTCACCATCTCGACCAACATGGCCGGCCGCGGCACCGACATTCTGCTCGGCGGCAACCCCGAGGTGATGGCGAAGAACGAGGCGGGCCCCGAGCCGGTGCTGCCGGAAGAGCTGCCCCAGACCGAAGGCCAGCTCATCAACTTCTCGGCCGTCGACCAGGCCACGAAAGAGGCCTACGCCGCCGCGAAGAAGGAGTGGCAGGAGAAGTTCGAGGCCGCGCTCGCGAAGTACAAGCAGCAGTGCGAGCAGGAGCGCCAGGAGGTCAAGGCGCTCGGAGGCCTCTTCATTCTCGGCACCGAGCGGCACGAGTCGCGGCGCATCGACAACCAGCTGCGTGGCCGCGCGGGCCGCCAGGGCGACCCCGGCATGAGCCGGTTCTACCTGTCGCTCGAAGACGACCTGATGCGCATCTTCGGCGGCGAGCGCATTCAGGGAATGATGGAGATGTTCGGCATGAAGGAGGACGAGGTCATCGAAGCGCCGATGCTCTCGCGCTCCATCGAGAACGCGCAGAAGCGCGTCGAAGGCCACAACTTCGACATCCGCAAGAACCTGCTCGAGTACGACGACGTGATGAACCAGCAGCGGCGCACCATCTACAAGCTGCGCCGCCAGGTGCTGGCCGCGGGCGCCGGCATGCCGCTCGTCGAGTACGAGGAAGACCCGAAGACGAAGGCCAAGAAGCGCAGCGAGAAGTCGTACACGTGGGACGACTTCCGCGAGATGGCGCTCGACGCGCTCGAAGACACCATCGTCGGCCTCACCGACATCTACACGCCGGCGCGCAACCCCGAGACGTGGAACGTCGACGGGCTGGCGGCCGAGGTGAAGGCCATCTTCGGCGTCGAGATGACGTTCCAGCGGCAGGGCACCGTGGAAGAGGTGCAGGAGCAGCTCTACAAGCGCATCGAGAAGATCTACGCCGACCGGGTGAAGGACTACGGCGAAGAGTGGAACCGCTTCGTGCAGCTCCAGTACCTGTCGACCATCGACCAGCTGTGGAAGGACCACCTGCTGGGCATGGATCACCTGCGCCAGGGCATCGGCCTGCGCGGCTACGGCCAGAAGGACCCCAAGCTCGAGTACAAGAAGGAAGGCTACGCGGGCTTCGTGCGCATGCTGGGCGGCATCAAGTCGGCCTTCATGCAGCGCGTGATGCGGGCGCAGGTGCGCGACGCGAACGCCGACGCCGAGCGCCTTCAGAAGCAGATGGAGGCCCAGGCCAAGAAGGCCGTCGAGACGCGCGGCACGGAAGACGGCCAGGTGCCGCAGGAGCCCAAGGAGCAGAAGCCGGTGGTGCGCGAGGGCCCCAAGCTCGGCCGGAACGACCCGTGCTGGTGCGGCTCGGGCAAGAAGTTCAAGAAGTGCCACGGCGCGATGGAGACGGTCTGACCGTCTTCACCGCGGCGGCCAGGTCGTCGGGGCGCGTTCGGCAGCAGCCTCCGATGACGGTGGCGCCCGAGTCGACGTAGCGCTGCGCGAGCGTCGCGAAGTCGTGGCCCCGGTACGGCGTGCCTCTCCACGAGCGCGTGGTGGCGTCCCACGTTTCGCCGGCGTTCGGTGAGGCCGCCAGGGCGAGCCGGGTTGGTGGCACGGTGCGCAGCAGCGGCGCGATGACGTCGGGCGCGGTGCAGTTGAGGCCCGCGGCGATGACGTTGGGCACCGACTCGAGCGTCGCCACCACGTCGGCGAAGCGCTCTCCGTGACACAGCCGGTCGCCCTTCGCCGAGAAGCTGGCCATGAAGGGTACGCCGGAGAACTGCTGGGCGACGCGCGCGACGGCCTCGGCTTCGGCCATCGACGGCAGCGTCTCGAAGAGGATGAGGTCGGGAGCGCCCTTCAGCGCGGCCTCGACGCGCGGCGCGTGGAAGTCGGCGAGCTCCCGCGGTGAGAGTGGATAGTCGCCGGTGAACTCGCTCCCGTCGGCGAGGACCGCGCCATACGGCCCGAGGGACGCCGCGACCAACCGGCCGGGGCTTCCGTGCCGCTCGACGGCCTCTCGCGCGAGGGTGACGGCCCGGGTGAGCCGCGCATCGGCCTCGACGTCCGAAAGTCCGAGCTTCGAGAAGCCCAGGCGGGAGGCCTGGTACGAGGCGCTCGAGATGACGTCGGCCCCGGCGCGCAGGGCGTCGAGGTGCACCGTGATGATGGCCTCGGGGTCGTCGCTGATGAGGCTCGCGGACCAGAGGTGCGACGAGAGCCTGGCGCCGCGTCGCTCGAGCTCGGTCGCCAGCGCCGGGTCGAAGAAGACGAGGCCCCGCTCATCGAACAGTCGCTGAAAGGGGTTCTTCATGCGGGCCTGACGGTGAAGGGCTTCGGGCTCACACGTCCTCCGATTGAAGGAGCGCGTCGAGGCGGGCTCGGGCCTCGGCGGGAAAAGGCAGCCGGCCTGGCAGCGCCGGAGCGCAGGTGCCGACGGCGGCGTTGACGAGGAGGAGCGGCCAGCTCGACTCGGCCCGAAGGGTGGCTCGGCGCGGAGCGAGACGTTCGACGATGGCGCGCTCGGCGACCGAGGCGACCGCAGGCACGTTCTCGGGGGAGAGTACGAAACCACCGTCCCACGCGACGAGGCCTGCGACGCACGCCTCGTAGAGCTCGTGGCCGTCTGCGCTGGTCAGCAGTGACACGACACCCTCGACGCGCACGGCGTCGTACGGCGATGGGGGCGCAGGCTTGGGGAAGCGGCCCACAGTACCGATGAAGGGCGAGGGAACGAAGCGGCCGGGCTGGCCCTCGCGCAGCCGGCTGGGGCCTCGTGGCGTGGCGGTGAGGGCCGACCCGCTCCACGTCGCCCGGTACAGGCCTGGTGATGCCGTGCGCGCGAAGTGCACGAGGGCCTCGTCAGCGCCGGGCCCAAGCCGCTCCGCGTGGAGCCGACGGAGCGGCAGCCGCCCACCGGCGAGCACTCGAAGCACCGTGTAGCCCTGCGCCGTCACGAGCCGCACTCCGTCACGGACGGGCCGCGGCGTAAAGGACCGTGGACAGCGACTGCAGGCACTCGTCAGGTCAGGTCAGGGTGATTCCCTGCGCTGCGAACTCGGCAGCGTGCTGCGAGCTGGCCGGGGCCGCGGCGCCCTCGAGTCGCAGATGGGTCAGCGTGGGGAAGCGCGCGCGCCAGGCCCCGGGGGGCGGAATCGCCGGCGTGCCAACGACGAGGGTGAAGGCCTCGATTCGAGGCACCTCGAGTCCGAAGACGTCTTCGGCAGCGTGAACCGCTCCCTGAAAGAACTCGAGGCGCCCGCCTCGTCCAGGTGACGGCGCCAGGGGCAACGAAGCGAGGTTCAACACCTCGAGGCTCCGGCGCCTCAGCGGCGTACCGGCTCCGTCTTCGGTGGGCCCGCGTCGGCTGGCGCTGCTGGCGGCGCGAGCACCTCGAGCTGATCGTCGAGCGCAAAGCGGCCCAGCGACCGTCGCAGCGTCTCCCACAGCACCTTGCGGTAATCGGCCGTCGTCACCACGCCCGTCAGCACCAGCCCAGCACCCACGTAGCGCGCCTTCACCTTGCCCTTCGCCACCGTGTCGTAGGCCTTCTGCAGGTCCTTGAGCTGCGCCTGGAGCACCTCTTGCGAGAACGTCACCTCGAGGGCGCGCGCTTCGACGACGTCGGTCTGGAAGAGCGTCAGCAGCGCGGCTCGGCACGCCTCGTCGTGCGCCGTCACCGTGAGCCGCACCTCGTCGAGCGGCGTGAGGCGCAGGTCGGGGCAGGCCTTCTGCGCGACCTTCGTGGCGGCTTCGTCCTGCAGCGGCCTGGCACCCACCCGAATGCGCCACGCGGCGACGCGGCCCTCGGCCCCCAGCAGCACCGTGGTGCGGCCGGCCTTGAGGCCCGAGATGAGCAACTCGCCCGAGTCTGCCAGCCACTCGAGCTGCGCCACCTTCGGGTCTTCCACCTCGAACCAGTCGAGCTTCGGGAGCCGAATGAAGCGCTCCTTGCCGGGCTCGACGTCGTGCATCCAGTCCACCGGCCAGGCCGACGCCCGGGCCGCGACGAGGAGGGACAGGGTGAGGAGGGCGCGCACCCTGCGGCTTGTAGCGGAAGGGGAGACTGCCTGTCATTTCGATGCCTTGCGTGCCCCGCCGGGCGTGCAGTGGGGGCGGTCGGAGGGATCCGGTACATTGGGCCTTCCGATGCCGACCTGGGTCATGTGGCTGGTGCTGGCGCTGCTGCTGACGGCCCGTGGGCTGTTGGCCGCGGTCGAGGCGGCGCTCCAGGCCCTGTCGGACGACCAGGTGAAGGCGCTCGCGAAGGAATTCCCGCGGCGTGGGGGGCGGCTCCAGGCCCTCAAGGGTGACGTCGAGGCGACGGCGGCGGCCATTCGGTCGGCCATGGTGCTGCTCGGCTTCACGGCAGCGGCCATCGGAGTGCTGGTGCCGCCGAAGCTGCTCGACGTGGCCTTCCGCCAGGCGGTCGAGACCTCGGAGTGGGTGCTGTGGATGACGCCGCTCGTGTCGGCGCTCCTGGTGGCGATGATCGCCACCGTCGTCGACGTCTCGTCGCCACCGTCGTCGACGTCTCGTTCCGCTCGTTCGCGATTCAGCGCCCCCAGCCGTGGGCGCTCGGCTTCTCGTGGCTGGCGACGGTGGTGACGACGGTCATGCGGCCCTTCGTCAAGGTGCTGCTGGTGCCGGTGAACGTCGTGCTCGGGCTGTTCAACGCGAAGGTGACCTTCGTGGCCCCGCCGCCGCCGCTCGAAGAGCTCGAGAAGCAGCTCATCCGCCAGGCGCAGAACCACGAGGTCGACCGCGGCGCGCCGCAGCTCATCCGGTCGATCTTCCGCCTGTCGGACAAGACGTGCCGTGACGTGATGGTGGCGCGCACCGAGGTCGTGGCCATCGACGCCTCGACGCCGATGGACGAGATCTTCCAGCTCATCGCCGAGCAGGGGCACTCGCGCATTCCTGTCTACCGCGACTCGATCGACAGCATCGTGGGCATCCTCCACGTGCGCGACATCGTGCCGCTCATGCAGAACCCGCAGCTCATCGTGCTGCACGACCTCTTGCGCCCCGCCGTGTACGTGCCGTGGGTGAAGCCCATCGGCGACCTCCTGCGCGACATGCAGAAGCAGCGCATTCACATGGCGGTGGTGGTCGACGAGTACGGCGGCTTCTCGGGCATCGTGACGCTCGAGGACATCTTGCGTGAGATCGTCGGCGACATCGGCGACGAGTTCGAAGACGCGACCAGCCCCTTCGAGAAGCAGCCCGACGGGAGCGTGCTGGTCGACGCGATGCTCGAGCGGGCCGAGTTCGCGAAGGCCTTCGACTTCAAGTTCCCCGAGGGCGAGTTCGAGACGCTTGGCGGCTTCGTGGCCCACCTGGCAGGCGTCATCCCCGAGGCGGGCGACCGCTTCACGCACGGCGGCTTCACCTTCGTCGTGCACTCCAAGGACGGGCCCCGGCTGGAGCGCGTGAAGGTCTGGCGGCCGCCGCGCACCGGGACCTCGACGAGCCAGGGCGCGCTGCCGAGCGCGACGAGCACCAGCCAGGGCAACCTGCAGCCGGTGCCAGAGCGACGCCCCAGCCGCGAGACGGAGTTGGTGACGCCGGGGCGCGGGTGACGCTGGTCGCCGTGCTGGCCTGGGCTGTCTTGTCGGCAGAGCCGAAGGAGTACCCGGTCCTCGGCCTCGCGTGCGCCGAGGGTGCACCGCACACGGTCGATCTGCTGGCCAGCGTGGGGGAGGGATCGAAGGCGATCGTTCGCATGTGGAGTGTCTCGACCGATCGCGCCACGAGCAGCATCGTTCGAAAGCGCATCGATCCGCACAGCGCGGCGTTCTCCGCGACCGCTCAGCGGCTCAGCCCGACAGCGTGGGACGATGAGGTACGCCGGCTCGACTTCCCCGAAGACCCGCCAGAGGAGGCTCTGGCTGCATGGCGCGAGCTTCCGGTTCGCGTGATGTGGAAGAAGAAGTGCCGGAATCGACCGGAGGAGCGCCTCGAACTCTCCATCAGTCGGGTCGAGACGCGAGCCAACGTCCGCCTGCTGGCTGCCGCGTTGCGAATCATCGGCGCGTCGCATCAGTGATGCAGTCCGAGGAAAACACCTGAAACACAACGGGCTTCGTCTCGCAGAGACGAAGCCCGTGTGCTCGAACCAGCTGAGACCCTTTACGCCGTGGCCTTGGCGCCCGTCGCAGGCACGCCCTCGCCGCTCTTGATGCCCGACTCGATGCGCATGCCGTAGAACGAGCGGTACACGTAGAAGGCCGAGATGGCGAAGAAGATCGCCGACAGGGCCAGCGTGATGGTGCGGCCCGACTGCGCGTTCGACTTCTGCAGCTCGATGGCGAGCTCGACGGCGAGCAGACCGAAGAGCGTGGTGAACTTGATCACCGGGTTGAGCGCGACCGACGAGGTGTCCTTGAACGGGTCGCCGACGGTGTCACCGACGACGGTGGCCGCGTGCAGGTCGGTGCCCTTCGCCTTCAGCTCGGTCTCGACCAGCTTCTTGGCGTTGTCCCACGCGCCACCGGCGTTCGCCATGAAGACGGCCTGGTAGAGGCCGAAGAGCGCGCTCGAGATGAGGTACCCGATGAAGAAGTACGTCTCGAAGCAGGCGAAGGCGAGCGTGCCGAAGAAGATCGCGAGGAAGATGTTGAACATGCCCTTCTGCGCGTACTGCGTGCAGATCTCGACGACCTTGCGGCTGTCGGCGACCGACGCCTTCTCGACGCCCTCGAGCTTGATGTTCTGCTTGATGAACTCGACCGCGCGGTAGGCGCCCGTCGACACGGCCTGCATCGACGCGCCCGTGAACCAGTAGATCATCGCGCCGCCCATCACGAGCCCGAGCAGGAAGGGCGCGTGGAGGATCGACAGGTAGCTCAAGCCGACCTGCAGGCCGTTGGTGATCGAGAAGATGATGGCGAAGATCATCGTCGTGGCGCCGACGACGGCCGTGCCGATGAGCACCGGCTTGGCCGTGGCCTTGAACGTGTTGCCCGCGCCGTCGTTCTCTTCGAGGTACTCCTTGCCCTTCTCGAAGTTGGGCTCGAAGCCGAACTGCTTCTTCACCTCGTCCTTGATGTTGGGGATCGTCTCGATGAGCGACAGCTCGTAGACCGACTGCGCGTTGTCCGTCACCGGGCCGTACGAGTCGACGGCGATGGTCACCGGGCCCATGCCGAGGAAGCCGAAGGCGACCAGGCCGAAGGCGAAGACCGGCGACGGGTCGACGGCGCCCTGCACGAAGAGCTGCCCGAGGCCCTGCAGCGACACCCAGTAGGCGACGCCCATGAGGCCGACCAGCACGACACCGAGCCAGTAGCCCGAGAAGTTACCGGCCACGAGCCCCGAGATGACGTTCAGCGACGCGCCGCCTTCCTTGGACGCCGTGACGACCTCGCGCACGTGCCGCGACTCGGTCGAGGTGAAGGCCTTCACCAGCTCGGGAATGAGCGCGCCGGCCGCGGTGCCGCACGTGATGATGAGCGAGAGCTTCCACCACATCGTGGTGTCGCCGTTCAGGTTGGGGATGAGCAGGTACGACGCCACGAAGGTGACGATCACCGACAGCACCGACGTGAGGATCACCAGCTGCGTGAGCGGGTGCTCGAAGTTCATCTTGTCGGCGTTGGCGTACTTGCCCTTCTGGAAGACGTTGTTGAGCGCGTACGAGATGAAGCTGGTGACGACCATCATCACGCGCATCGCGAAGATCCACACCAGCAGCTGCACCTGCACCGCCGGGCTGGGCGCCGCGAGCAGGATGAAGGTGATGAGCGCCACGCCCGTCACGCCGTAGGTCTCGAAGCCGTCGGCCGAGGGGCCGACCGAGTCACCCGCGTTGTCGCCCGTGCAGTCGGCGATGACGCCCGGGTTGCGCGCGTCGTCTTCCTTGATCTTGAAGACGATCTTCATCAGGTCCGAGCCGATGTCGGCGATCTTGGTGAAGATGCCGCCGGCGATGCGCAGCGCCGAAGCGCCGAGCGACTCACCGACCGCGAAGCCGATGAAGCACGAGCCCGCGAGCTCGGGCGGCACGAACACGAGGATCATGAGCATCAGCAGCAGCTCGACCGAGATCAGCATCATGCCGATCGACATGCCGGCCTTGAGCGGAATGTCGTAGGTCGGGAACGGCTTGCCCATCAGCGACGCGAAGGCCGCGCGCGAGTTGGCGAACGTGTTCACCCGAATGCCGTACCAGGCCACGCCGTACGAGCCGGCGATGCCGATGAGCGAGAACGCGAGGATGATCAGCACCCGCACCGCGGTCGGCCACTCGGCCGCCTTGCCCTCGACGTGCGCCATCGAGAAGTACGCCGCGATGACCGCGCCGATGAACAGCTCGAGCACGAGAATGAACTTGCCCTGCGTGATCATGTACTGCTTGCACGTCTCGTAGATGAGCTCGCTGATCTCGAGCATCGACTTGTGCACCGGCAGGTTCTTCAGCTGCGTGTACTGCACCGCGCCGAACACCAGGCCGAGCGCCGACACCACGATGCCGATCATCAGCAGCGTCTTGCCATCGATGCCCAGGAAGGACTGGCTGGCGAGGTCGGGCAGCACGAGGTTGGCCTCGCTGCCGAAAGCGAGCGCTGGCAGGAAGAGGCCGGCCAGGCTCGCAACGCGTGAAAGTTTCATGAGTTTATCCCCGGGGGTGAGTGAGCGGCGCGGCCCATAGCACACCTGATGCGCCGGGGCGCAAGGCCTTCGACGCGCGCGTGGACGCCGCTTTGCAGAGCCAGAAGTCACCATGAAGCCAGATGCTTCGCTCGATGACGTGCTCGATGCCCTCGCCGCGGTCCTGCGCGACTACGGGCGCTTCGCCTTCGACCTCTCGCGGCAAGACGCCCGTCGGACCGCGGCCTTGTTCGACCAGTGGTCGCAGCACGTGGTCGCCGGGGTCGAGGCGCCGGGTGGGGCGGGAAAGACCGCCGGCAAGCGTGATTACCCGGGCCTGCGGCGCGCCTTCCGCCAACACCGCGAGGCCGAGCAGTCCGAGATGACCCAGGTGCAGGACTCGCTGCGCGAGGTGGTGTGGGCCTTCGTCGGGGGGCTCAACCGCCTCGTGAGCGAGGACGCGGCCGACGACGCGAAGGTGACGGCCACGCTGTCACAGCTCGCCTTCAAGCTGGGCAAGTCGTCGCCGGTCGAGATCCGCTCGGTCGCGCTCGAGGCCGTGGCCCAGGTGCAGGCGGTCTTCGAGGCGCGGCGGGCTCGACAGCAGACGCAGATGCAGTCGCTCGCCGAGAAGCTCGACGCGCTCGGCAGCCAGCTCGAGACCGCCCGCAGGGACAGCACCACCGACGCGCTCACCCAGCTCTACAACCGGCGCGCGTTCGACGAGCAGCTCGTGCGCACCGTCGAGCTGGCGGGCCTGCGCACCGGCGGGGCCGCGCTGCTGCTCGTCGACATCGACCACTTCAAGAAGGTGAACGACGGGCACGGCCACCCGGCCGGAGACGCCGTGCTGGTGGCCGTCGCCCAGGCCTGCGTGCGCGTCTTCAAGGGCAAGGGCGACTTCGTGGCCCGCTACGGCGGCGAGGAGCTGGCGGTGCTGCTGCGCGAGGTCGACGAGGCGCAGATGACCGCGCTGGCCGAGAAGCTGCGCGGGCAGGTCGAGGCGCTCGAGGTGCGCCATCAGGAGAAGCGGCTCAAGGTGACGATCTCCATCGGCGCGGCGCGGTGGGCGCGGGGCGAGTCGGGCGCGGCGTGGCTCGAGCGGGCCGACAAGGCGCTCTACGCCGCCAAGCACCAGGGCCGAAATCGGGTGACGGTGGCAGGCGCGGCGCTCCCACGGGCGGCGTGACGGCGTCGGCTCAGGGAACGACCGTCTCGGACACGATGAACGCCTCGGAGCGCGAGACGTTCGGCGGCAGCCCGATGGTGGGGTAGCTCGTCGCTGGATCCGCGATGGCCGAGATCTGAAAAACGTGCCGCGTGCCGAGCGACATCGCTCCCGGAGGCACCCGGAAGCCCGTCGCCGTCGTGTAATAGGTGACGCTGCTCTCGATGATGGCCTCCGTCGCGTTCTGCGGGTTGGGGCCGAGCTTCGCGATCGCCACCTCGTACCGGTTGGGTGTGCCGCTCGCCGGCGCGGTCCACGCGATGAAAGGCTCGAGGCCCACGCCGGTGCGCGCGACGGTGAGGGCCTGCCCGTTGACGGTCGGGTTTCGCACGGGCCCGAGGTTCGCCGACACCGAGGGGAAGAAGGTGGCGAGCGGCTCCCGGCGCGAGGCTCCGGCGACGATGAAGGTGCCGCTCGTGGTTCCCGGAATCAGCCGCGTCCCGGTGACCGAATACGACGCCTGCGCCCAGTGCGCCCAGACGTTCACGAACGGGTGCGAGATGGTGACGTTCGAGGGCGGCGAGGCCGTGCCGGTGAGCGTGATGGTGGTGACGGGGTAGCCCTCGGCGATGCCGCCGACGGGGTAGGTGACGACCTGCAGGCGATGCGTGGGGGTGGCGCCGCTGGGGAGCTGGCTCGAGAAGGAGCTGGTGCTCCACGACAGGGTGCGCGCGAGGCTCGGTGGCGTCGCCAGCACCGAGGCGACGGAGCGGGCCTGCCCGTCGTTCTGCGTGAAGGCCGGGAGCGCCCCCGCTGCCACGACGCTCGAGACCGACAGCCCGCCCGTCACCACCTCTCGCGTCTGGAGCACGCTCACGAGGTCGCCCTGCGCCGAGTTCACGAGGCCGACGCCGAAGAGCGCGGAATAGAGCGTCCAGTTGATGGTGGCGGTGTGGCCGGTCGCGTTCGGCACCGGCGCGGGCAGGAATACGGCCTGGTAGCCGGGCACGAGCGCGCCCTGATTGGGGATCCACAAGTTGAGGTCGTCGGTGCCGGTCCAGGGTGAGAGCATCGTCGTCGAGACCGTCAGGCCCGTCGGGTCGACCATCGCCGGGGTGGCGTTCGGTCGGCCGAAGGACTCGAGCACGAGCGGGAACTGGCGGGCGCTGCCGGCCTCGAAGAAGTCCGAGTCGACCTGCAGCACGTAGCCGCCCGCCGGCACCTGGGGAATGGTGAACGAGCCGTTCGCCTGGCCGCTTCCGGGGTAGCTGGTCCAGGTGAAGCCGTCGTTGACGTGCGCGGCGAAGGTGAGCTGCGAGACGTCCACGGGGGCCGTCGTCGTGCCGCCGTCGGCGAGGCGGAAGCGCGTCGTGACGGTGCCGGTGACGTCGCTGGGAGGCGCACCGCCCGCCGAGCCGCCGCCGGAACCGCCGGCCGACCCACCCGCTGCTCCGCCTGCGCTCGAGCCACCGGCCGTGCCTCCAGCGCTCGCACCACCGGCCGCGCCACCAGCGCTCGCACCACCGGCCGCGCCGCCAGCGCTCGCACCACCGGCCGCGCCGCCAGCGCTCGCGCCACCTGCCGCGCCGCCAGCGCTCGCGCCACCGGCCGCGCCGCCAGCGCTCGCACCACCGGCCGCGCCGCCAGCGCTCGCACCACCGGCTGCGCCACCACCGCTCGCGCCACCCGCGCTCGCCCCACCGGCCGCGCCACCCGCGCTCGCCCCACCGCCCGCGCTCGCGCCTCCAGCCGCCCCACCGCCCGTCGCAGTGACGCACCTCGTCCCGTCACAGACCGTCCCATTGGCGTTGCAATCGGCGCACAGGGCTCCGCCGGATCCGCAGGTGGCGTTGAAGACGTTGTTGGGCGGCTGCACGCACCGGTCGTCGGCCGTGCAGCACCCGGCGCAGGTCATCGCCGAGCACGAGGTGGCCGAGCTCCCGCCTCCGCCCCCCATCGTCGCGCTCCCACCCGCGGAGCCTCCACCCGTGGCGGCCGCGCCGCAGGCCCCCGCGCGGCAGGTCTGCCCCGTCACGCACGCGACACATTGCAGCCCGCCCAGGCCGCACGCCGACAAACCGTCGCCCCGCTCGCAGACACCCGCCGCGGAGCAGCACCCTTCGGCGCAGTTCGACGGTCCACAGGTGGGCGCCGGCGGGCTGCACGCCGTCAGTCCGACGAGAATCCCGACAGTCCAGCCGACGACGACGCGCATGAACCCTCCTGCAGCGGGACTGTACGCGAAGTACCCCGGCTGAACCCGCATGGAAGGTCGAGCGGTGGCGTCGCGCGTCGCCAGTAGTAGCGTTTCGCCGGAATGGCCCGGAGCGAGACCCGCATTCTCATCGTCGACGCCGACCAGGACGCCGCCCAGCGCATGGGTCTGGCGCTCGACGGCGCCGGCTTTCAGGTGGCCTGGTGCACGTTCTCGCCCCAGGACTTCCAGGCGATGTCGAAGGACTTCGGGCCCAGCCTGTTGTTCGTCCATGCCGACCTCGGGAGTGCGCAGCTGACGACGCTGCTCGCCCGGGTGGATGCAGCGGGCGCGGCGACCGTGCCCGTGGTGCTGCTGTGCCGGGACCTCGGCGACGAGGCCTTCGTGCGGGCGATGAAGACGGGCGTCGTCGAGATGCTGCAGGAGCCCTTCAACGCGCGCCTCCATGCCTCGCGGTTGCGGCTGGTGCTGGCCGAGCTGCCCGACCGGTCTGGCGTGGTGCGGGGGCGGGGCGGGCCCGGCGAGCTGAGCGCGCTCCTGCAACACGTGATGCGCACGCGGCGCACGGGCGGGTTGGCGGTCGGCGCGAACGACGAGGGGCGGGCCTACTTCGTGCGCGGTGTGCTGAAGAGCGCGCGGTTTCAGAGCCAGTCGATGCAGGGGGCGCTCGCCGCGATGTCGCGGCTGACGGTGCCGTGGACCTTCACCGAGGGCGCCGAAGGCAACGCGGGGGTCATCGACTTCGAGGGCGACGAGAGCTCTGGCGACCCGTACATGATGACGTACCGGGACAACGCGGCGCCCACGCGCACGGTGACGGCCGAGCTGCCCATCGTGCAGGCGCTGCCCGAGCCGGCGCCGGCCCCCATCGCGGCGGCCGCTCCTCCCGTCGACGCCGAGGCGGCGAAGACGCCGGTGCTCTTCGTCGACGACGACCCGGCGGTGGTGACGATGCTGGCGAGCTACTTCACCAAGAAGGGCTACCCGGTGAAGACGGCGGGTGACGGGGTCGAGGCGCTGGCCCTGCTGGCGGCGCAGCGCTTCGAGGTGGTGGTGGCCGACCTCAACATGCCGCGGCTCGACGGCTGGGGGCTGCTGCGCCTCATTCGGGAAGACGTGCGCACGGCCGAGGTGCCGGTGGCGCTCTTCTCGGCGCAGGACGACTACCGCGAGTCGCTGCGGCTGGTGCACGCGGGCGCGCAGGCGTACTTCCCCAAGACGCTGCGGCTGACGGCGCTCGAGGCCCAGGTGAAGGAGCTCGTCGAACCCCGCCGCCGCTTCCTGCGCAACCTGCCGCCGGAGGGCGGGCTGTCGTTCGGCTTCGGCGCGCTGGGGCCGCAGTGGGTCCTCAAGGCGCTCGACACGACGCGCTTCTCGGGCCAGCTCGACGCGCGCGACGCCTGGGGCCAGTGGCGCGCGTGGTTCGAGGGCGGCCGCCTGGCGCAGATGACGGCGAAGATGGGGGCGTCGACGCTGTCGGGCGACCGCGCGCTGTGCACCTTCCTCATGTCGCGGCAGAGCGAGGGCACGCTGTCGCGGGAAGGGCGCGCGCCCGAAGAGGGCTTCGCCCGCCACTCGACCGACGGCACGCTGGCGCGGCTGGTGCCGTGGCTCAACGACGAGCAGAAGCGCACGCGGGAAGATCAGCTCTCGCGCGCCAAGGCGCTGGTGCCCGACGACGAGCTGTATCGGCTGTACCTCACCGTCGGTCCGCCCGCGTGGTTGCCCATTGCACGGTTGTTATGTGAACAGCGCCTGGCGCCCGTCGACGTCATCAACCGGCTGCAGGTGACGCCGATGGAAGTGGCTGCGGTGGTGAAGGACCTCTTGCGGCGCGGCGTGGTGTCGCTCCAGACGTGACATGGGCGCGCGCGTCAGGCTTCCGGAGGGCCGCATCGAGGCGACGCTCGGCCGGGGCGTGGTGGTGGACAGTGACGAGGCGCGCCAGCCCTCGCTCATTCGTCTGCTGGCGCTGAACGAGCGGTCGCCGCTGTACCCGTACGTCGTCGACCGGGTGTCGTGGCCGAAGCGCTCGCCGTGGACCGCGACGCTGAAGGTGGGCCGGTACGTCGTCGAGTCCATGGACCAGCCCTTCGGTGCGCTTCGCGGAGGGCCTGCGTTCCGCTACCTGTGCGTCAGCGTCGATGGTGCGGGGTGGGAGACCGAGGTGCAGGCGCTGGTGGCGTTGGGCGCGGTGGAGGCGCTCCAGGCGCTCGGGCTGGACGACGCGGCGGTGACGTTGGCGATGGGCGACCTCGACGGCGCGCGCGTGCAGTGGATTCGCCTGCACGACGGGCGCTGAACTCGAGGCCCGGGTGGCATGTCAGGTCGAGGCCGTTCCAGTGCGGAGTGACGGCCCGACGAGTAGCATTGCTTTTTCGGTTCGCCTCTCCGGGGGCGCCGATTCCGCTTCTTCTGCTTTGGGTTCCGAGATGACTTTTCATGACGCCGTGCTCTTCAGGGTGCTCTGGGACGAAGCTCGGGTGGTCCACCTCGAGTTTCGGGAGGTCAAGGACCACGGTGCGGTCTCGGTCTGCATTCGGGGAAGTCGAGGTTTTCACTCGTCGGGCCTGTTCGAGGCAGGTCAGTACATCAGTGACGTGGTGTTCTGCCGAGAGCCCGGTGACGTGCTGCGAACCTGGGAAGGTGCTCGTCGAATGTGGAGCACGGTTGTCGTTGATGTGAACGGTGACTTCCTGGAGGTGATGGGAGGTGAGGTCGAGATCGTGGTTCTGGGAGAACAAGCCCCGGATAGGCCAGGTCGCGGGGCGTGACGGCCTGCTTCCAGGCCGCTCTCGCGAGAACCCGGCGATTGGAGCCCACGGTCGAGGACTTCGACTTCGGGGCTCGGTGTCTCCTGTCGATCGCCCGCGGGCCTGCCCGTTCACGCCTTGTGTCGTGGAGAGCCCCCCGGTAAGGCCCGCGTGCCCATGTCCAAGGACGACGACTTCAAGCCCTCGACGGGGCGGCTGGCGCGCTTCGCGAAGCTGGCCTCGCTCTCGGCGAAGCTGTCGGCCGACGTCGGCGCGCGCGCGATGAAGCGCTTCGCCCGCAAGGACGGAGAAGACGAGTCGGTGTCGCTGCTGGGCCAGGGGGCCGCCGAGAAGCTGGTGGCGACGCTCGGCGACCTCAAGGGCGTGGCCATGAAGATCGGCCAGACCATCTCGATGGATCCGGACCTGCTGACGCCAGAGATCCGCGCGGTGGTGGCGAAGCTCCAGAACCAGGCGCCGCCGATGCCGTGGCCCACGGTCAAGCAGGTCATCACCGACGAGCTCGGCCGGCCGCCCCACGAGGCGTACGCGTCGTTCGACGAGGTGCCCATCGCCTCCGCGAGCCTGGGCCAGGTGCACCGGGCGGTGACGAAGGACGGGGTGTCGGTGGCGGTGAAGGTGCAGTACCCCGACATCGCCCGGGCCATTCACTCGGACCTCGAGAACCTCTCGACGATGGTGGCGATGGTCGCCACCACCTCGCGCCTCACACAGGGCAAGGACTACTTCCGCGAGCTGCAACAGGGCGTACTCGAAGAGCTCGACTACGAGGTCGAGGCCGAGCGCTCCCGGCGCTTCGCCGCGGCGCTGGCGCCGTTCCCCGACCTCAAGGTGCCGAAGGTCTTCGACGAGCTCACCGCGGAGCGGGTGCTGACGCTCGAGTTCTTCGAAGGCGAGACGCTCAAGGAATTCCTCGCCCGCGGGCAGGCCCACTCGAACGACGAGCGCTTTCGCATCGCGCGGCTGCTCACCCGCGTCACCTGGGGGCCCTTCCTCGCGACGGGCCTCGTGCACGCCGACCCGCACCCGGGCAACTTCATGCTGCTGCCAGACGGCGCGCTGGGCGTGCTCGACTTCGGGGCCATCAAGCAGATGAGCGACGGGTGGACCTTCGCCAACCGCAAGCTCTTCACCTCGCTCCTGGGCGGGCCCGCGTACGACTGCATCGGCGACAGCCAGAAGGCCGGCATGGTGTTCGACGACGCCACCACCGCGCGCCCCTTCGTCCAGGCGGTGCTCGACATCGCGTGCCGCGCGGCCTCGGCCGAGACGTTCGACTACGGCACGGCGAGCATCAACCGCGACATGCGCAACCACTTCCTCAAGCACGCGCTGTCACTCGGAGCCATCCGGCCGCCGAAAGAGGCCATGCAGTTCTTCCGCTGCGTCGCCGGCATGAACCAGAACCTCGAGAACCTGGGCGCGGCGGGGCCGTTCCGCGCGGTGTTCTCCGAGCTCTTCGCCACCAGCCTCGCGGCCGGGCGTTCTCTGTCGACGACGTGGTGACCACGGAAGCAGACTCGGTGCCCCCATGGCCGCGGTGAAGGAAAAACCTGGCGCGTCGGTGACGCCGCTCACCATCGGCGGCGTGCGCGCCCTCGTCATCGACCTGCCCCTCGAGGGCTTCGAGCTGCCCGAGACGCTCACCGAGTCCGAGCGCGAGGTCGTGCAGCTGCTCGCCCAGGGCCTCAGCAACGAGGACATCGCCGAGGCCCGCGGCCGCAGCGCCCGCACCATCGCCAACCAGCTCGCCTCGGTGTACCGGAAGTGCGGCGTCTACAGCCGCACGGAATTGTTGGCGAAGCTGGCCGGCACCGACACCGCTGGCGCTTGAGGGCGGGCATGGTCAATTCCTCGCCTCCTCTGCCGGGGGGCCCCAGGGCCACGTAGGGTGTCCGACGGGCGTCGGTTGCCCACACGAGGACACACCAGATGGAACGAGGACGACTGCTGGACGTACTGGATGCGACGTACGCGTTGGGGGCCGACCCCGAGACCTGGCAGGCCACGGTGGTGGCGCAGGTGGAGAAAGCCTTCACCGACAACGACGGGGTCTTGAGCTTCCGGTACCGGCTCGACGGGGGCCTGCCGCAGCTCACCTCTCGCGTCTTCGGAGACCCGCGCTTCATGGCCGTGCCCGACGAGGGCCACGGGTCGGTCGACATGCAGTCGATCTTCCGCGCCTACACGATGCCGAGCCACGCCGAGCCGACGACGCTCTTCCACGCCAACCCGGTGACGGGCGAACCTCCAGCCGACCTCATGCGCATGTGGGCGCGCTACGGCGTGCGCGACATGCTCGGTGTCTACGCGACGCGGCCGGGCGGAGAGAACATGACGGTGGGGGTGGCGCTCCCGCGCTCGACGACGCCCGAGGTGCGTGCCGTCGATTGGCGTACCCGGCGGTATCAGTGGGGCGCCATCGCCAGGCACCTCGAGAACGCGCTCACCGTGCGCGACCAGCTCGAGCGGGGCGTCGTGGCCGACTTCGATGCGATGGGCCGGGGAGACTTCGCGCCCCACGTGGCCGCCGAGCGCAAGGCGCTGGTCGAGGCGGCCCGGCAGGTCGAGCACCACCGCGACGAGGCCCACGCCGGCAGTCTCGAATCGCTCGACGTGTGGAGCCGGTTGCTCCAGGGGCGCTGGTCGATCGTTCGTTATCAACAGTGCGGCGGCCGCATGCGCTACCTCGCCATCGAGAACCCGGCTGGAGACACGCTGCGGGCGCTGACCGACACCGAGCGCGAGGTGGTGGTGCGCGCTGCTGCCGGGAGCGCCGCACCCACCTGCCGATGCTGCAGAACCTGCTCGGTCAGATGCGATGAATTGACCATGGGTTGGTGAGGGATTGACCATGGAGGGGCTTGTCTGCGGTGTGGATGATGTTCGCATCACTCACACAGGAGGCAGTTCCCATGCAATCCATCGCAGTCAGACTGACAATCGCTCTCGTCGCCGCGGCCCTCGCGGGCTGTGTGGTCGACACCTCGATCCCCAAGCCCGACGGCAGCGTCATGATGCCCGACGGCGCCGCGCCCTCGCTGGTGGCGCTCGTGCCCTCGAAGGGCGCCACCAACGTGCGGCTCGACACGAGCCTCGTGCTGCAATTCTCGAGCGCGGTGGTGCCGACCTCGCTCGTGGTCAACACCATGCCCAGCCTGCCGCTCGGCACGGCAGTGTTCAACGTCGAGAATACCGAGGCGCGCTTCGGTCCGTTGAGTCTGGTCGCGAATACACAATACACGGTCACCATCGCCGCCGCGGACGCCGAGGGCCGCGCCGTCACGGGCGAGTTGATGTCTTCGTTCACCACCGTCGCCCAGGTGGACACCATGGCTCCGACCCTCGTGTCGTCCACCCCGGCGGCGGCGGCGATGAACGTGCCGCTGGCTTCGGCCGTGAGCCTGACGTTCTCAGAGGCGATGGAGCCGGGCAGCCTCGTGGTGTCGCTCGAGCCCGCGAAGCCGCTGGCCGACGCCACCTGGAGCGCTGGCGACACCGTGGCCACCTTCGCGGCGCCCGGCCTCGACGGCAAGACGGACTACGTCCTGCAGTACTCGGCCACGGACAAGGCCGGGAACCCGGTGTCGGGGAACCTCTCGTTCTCGACCGCCACGCCGCCCGACACTGACGCGCCCACCGTCCTGTCGAACGCGCCGGCAGCGAACGCCATGGCCGTGCCGACGAACGCCGTGCTGTCCATCAGCTTCTCCGAGGCGATGAACAAGGCCACCGTCGATTCCGCCTTCTCCATCTCGCCGGCCGTCGCGGGCACCGCGCTGTGGGACGGCACCGACACGCTGCGCACCTTCCAGCCCTCGGCGCCGCTGGCCCCCAGCACCCAGTACACGGTGACGGTCGGCGTCGGCGCGCGAGACCGCGGTGGCAACGCGCTCGCGGCGCCGTTCTCGTTCACCTTCACCACCGCCGCGGCCCCCGACACCACCCGCCCCACCGTGGTGTCGACGACGCCCGACAACGGCGCGATGGGCGTCTCGACCAGCAGCAAGATCGCCATCACCTTCTCGGAGCCGATGGACAAGGCCTCGGTGCAGGTGGCCTTCGTGGTGAACGTGCCCATGGAGCTCAATGGCGGCAGCTTCGTGTGGTCGGCCGATGGCCGCACCGTCACCTACAGCCCACCGGGCTTCTTCCAGCACGGCCAGAACGTCGCCTTCCGCATCGGCGCGGCGTCGCGCGACCTGGCTGGCAACACGTTGATGGCGAACGTCGACCGGGGCTTCGCGGTGCGCAAGTTCGGCATCGCGGTGCTCGACTCGGTCATGGCCATCGACGGCCACGTGACGAACGCGGGAACCGTGTCGACCGGCGCTTCCACCCTCATCGTGGGGGATACGGGCTCGAACGTGGCGCTGCGCTCGTTCGTGAGCTTCGACCTCTCGTCGATTCCGGCGTCGACCCTCGCCATCACCTCGGCCGACCTCGTCATGTACCTCTCGGGCGTCGCCGGGAATCCGCAGTCGACGCTCGGTGGGAACGTGCGCCTCGAGCGCGTGGCCGTGGGGCCGGCCCTCGCGGCATCGGCCTACGGCGCGACGCGCCTCGATGGCGTGCTCGACGAGGTGTCGTACGGGCCGACGAGCCTCGCGAGCGGTTGGAAGCGCGCGACGGTGCATGCCTTCGTCCTCGACGACTGGAGCCAGCGGGCGCAGCGCGGCAACCGCTCGCAGTTCCGGCTGCGGTTTCCGAACGAGCTGTCGGCCAACCAGACGGCCGACAGCCTCTCGTACTACTCCGGGAACACCGTGCTGACGACGTGCCCGCGCTTCGGGCGCGGCGTCACCGGCAACTCCTGTCGGCCGTACCTGGTCGTCGAATACGAATACCCGTGACGAGGTGAGTGACGTCTCGGGCCCGCAGGCCTGCCGGCCGGTGCCTCCTCGTGGACACCGGCCGGTTCTCGTTTCGTCCTCACTCGAGCAGCGGGCTCTTCGCTCCCGCCCACGCCAGCACCAGCCGGTGCGAGGCGCGCGTCATGGCGGTGTAGAGCCCGCGGCGGGCGTCGGCGGTCGAAGGCCACGTCGAGGCCGCCGCGTCGGGCAGCACCACCACGTCGAACTCGAGGCCCTTCACCTCCTGCACGCAGGTGACGATGACGCCGGGCCGGAAGGGGAAGTCACCCTCGAGCGCCAGCGTCGTCTCGAGGCCCCGCAGGCGCTGGCGAACGCGGCGCGCGGCCTCGGGCGTGCGGCAGACGACGGCGATGCTGGCCGAGGCGTCGTCGCCGACGAGCGCGCGCAGCGAGTCGCTCAGCCACACCGAGAGGTGGAAGGGCGCCGCGAAGCCGGCCCAGGTGATGTG
>JALOQF010000553.1 GCA_025459425.1 Myxococcaceae bacterium
GGCGCTCGCGAAGCTGCAGGCCGAGGCCAACGAGCCCGAGGAGGCCGTCGAGAGCTGGAAGCAGGTGATGTCGCTCGCGCCGACCGATGGCGAGGCGATGGAGCAGATGGGCAAGCTGCTCGCGGCCCAGGGGCGCGTGCCCGAGCTCATCGACGTGATCAAGCGGCAGCTCAACGTCGAAGAAGAGACGGGCCGGCGGGTGGGCCTGCTCTTCCAGATGGGTGTGCTGCAGGACGAGCAGCTCAACGACGCGGCCGCGGCGCTCACCACCTTCCGCCGGCTCCTCGAGCTGGCGCCGAACGACGCCAACGCCCTCGCGCGCATGGACGCGCTCTGTGAGGATCAACAGCGCTGGCCCGAGCTCGCCGACGTGCTGGCGCGGCGCCTGGCCCTGGTCGCGGCCGACGAGCGGGCGGCGCTCACCTTCAAGCTGGCGGTGGTGCGCGAGACGCGGCTGCTCGACAAGGGCGGCAGCATCGAGCTGTACGCCGAGCTGCTGGCGCAGAACCCCCGGCACCCCGGCGCGCTCCAGCGGCTCGAGGCGATGGCCCAGAAGGAGCCGCAGAACCAGGCGGCCTTCGAGGTGCTGGCGAAGGCGTACCGCGAGGGGGGCGACCCGGTGAAGCTGTCGGCGCTCATCGAGGCGCGGGTGACGGTGTCGCCCGACGTCGTCGAGCGCAAGACGCTGCTCCAGGAGCTCGCGCAGATTCGTGACGCGCAGTCCGAGCCCGAGCTGGCGTACCTGGCGCTGTACCGCGCCTTCAAGGAGGACCCGAACGACGCGCCCCTGCGCAAGCGCCTCGAGCAGGCCGCCGCCGCCGCCGGCTCGTGGGACGAGCTGGCCCACGCCTACGAGGCCGAGCTGCCCCGCATCGCCGAGCCCGCCGAGGCCGCGCAGGTGTGCTTCACGCTCGGGCAGATCCACGAGCAGCGCCTGTCGGACGCCGGCGAGGCCGTCGGCTTCTACGAGCGGGCCCGTGAGCTCGAGCCGTCGTTCGCCCCGCGCGCGCTGGTGTCGCTCGACAAGCTCTACGGGCAGCTGAACCGCGCCGACAAGCAGGCCGAGACGCTCGAGGCCCTGGGCACCGTCGCCACCGAGCCGCAGGAGAAGGTGGGCTACTTCTTCCGTCTCGGGCAGCTGGCGATGGAGACGCTCGAGAAGCCCGATCTCGCCGCCGCCGCGTTCGAGAAGGTGCTCGAGACCGACCCGAAGCACCTGCCCAGCCTGCGCTCGCTCGAGCAGCTCTACGAGCAGGCGCAGATGAGCGAGAAGCTGTACCGGGCGCTCGAGGCGCAGCGTGAGCTCGTGCAGGGCACCGAGCGCGAGCGCGTGCTGTCGAAGATGGCCGTCACCTCGTCCGAGGGGCTGGCCAACGTCGATCATTCCATCTCGCTCTACCGCGAGCTGCTGTCGAAGAACCCGCGCAACGAGCAGGCCTTCGAGGCGCTCAACGCGCTGCTCGATCGGGCCAACCGGGCCGACGAGCTGGTCGAGCTGCTGTTGCAGAAGCTGTCGGTCACCATCGACCCGCGCGAGCTGGTGCGGCTCAACGAGCGGGTGGGGCGGGTGCTGTTCGAGCGCCTCCAGCGGGCCGAAGACGCGATTCCGTACTTCAAGGCCGCGCTCGACCGCGACGCCCGGCACAAGGGGGCGCTCGAGGCGCTGCGCGACATCTTCGAGTCGCTCGGCCGGCGCGACGATCTCGTCATCATCTTGCGCCGCCTCATTCCGCTCCAGGAAGAGGCGTCGGGCGTCAAGGCGATTCGAATTCGGCTGGCCGAGATCATCGCCGGTACGGCGCGGCGCGAAGAGGCGCTCGACGCGGCCCGGCGCGCGCTCGAGGTCGAGCCCCACCGGCTCGAAGAGCTCGAGCGGCTGCTCCAGGTCTTCCTGCAGCTCAAGGCGTGGCCCGACGCGGCGCGGGTGCTCGAGGCGAAGTCGCAGCACTTCCTCCTCATCGAAGAGCGCGAGAACGCAGCCGCTGCGCTGTTCCAGGTGGTCGAGCTGTGGCGCTCGACGGCGAACAAGCCCGACCTCGCGGCGGCGCCGCTCGAGAAGATCCTCGAGATCGACCCCCCCAACCGGCAGGCCTACGAGCAGGCGCTCGATCTCTATTCGAAGCAGGGCGACTGGCGCGCCTACGCGACGGCGATGGATCGGTACCTGCCGCACCTGGTGAGCGAAGAGGAGAAGGTTCAGACGCTCCAGCAGCTCGCCCAGGTGCAGGAGACGCGCCTCGGCCAGAAGGACGTGGCCTTCCTCCAGTACACGCGCGCCCTGCAGCTCAACGCGTCGGACGACGGCGTGCGGGAACAGGTCGAGCGGCTCGCCGACGAGACGGGCAGCTTCGAAGAGCTCGCGGCCGTCTACGACGAGGTGGCCGACGAGCTGCCCCGAGGCCCGCTGGCCGAGCGCATGTACCTGACGCTCGCGCGCGTGCACGACCAGAAGCTCGACGACCCCGAGTCGGCCGAGAAGGCGCTGCGCAAGGTGCTCGCCTTCGACCCGACCAACGAGGCGGCGCTCGAGCGGCTCGCGTCGATGTTCGCCCGGCGCGGCTCCCACAAGGAATACATCGTCTCGCTCGAGCAGAAGCTCGAGGCGGCGCCGAGCATCGAGGCGCGCAAGCAGATCCTCCGCGAGATCGCGCGCGCGTGGGACGAGAACCTGTCGAGCCCCGAGGACGCCGAGAACGCGCTCGAGCGTGCGCTGTCGCTCGAGCCCGACGCCGAGACGCTGGGCGTGCTGATCACCCTCCAGCGCCGGCAGGGCAACCACGCGGCGGTGGCCAGCTCGCTGTTGCGCATGCGCGACATCGCGGCGACGCCCGAGGAGCGCTCACGAATCCAGGTCGAGGTGGCGCAGGTCTACGAGCGCGACCTCAAGGACGACGAGGCGGCGGTCGAGGGCTTCCGCCAGGCGCTCGAGTTCGACCCGGCCAACCTGCAGGCGCTCGAGTCACTCGAGAAGCTCTACTCGCGGCTCGATCGGCCCGCCGAGCTGCTCGCCGTCTACGAGCGTGAGCTCGAGCTGACCAGCGACTACCGCGAGCGCGTGCGGCTGCTCTTCAAGAGCGCGTCGATCTGGGAAGAGCGGTACCAGAACCTCGCCAACGCCGACGCGTGCATCGACGCCGCGCTGCAGGTCGACCCGCAGAACGTGCAGGCGATCAAGACGCTCGAGCGGCTGCGCAAGGCCCAGGGCCGCTGGGACGAGCTGATCGGCGTCGTCGATCGCCACATCAACCTGCTCAGCAACCCCGAGGAGAAGGCGGTGTTGTGCGTCGAGATGGGCGACATCTTCCACCAGCAGCTCAAGGCGGTGGACCGCGCCGTCACGGCGTACCACCAGGCCCTCGAGCTCGACCCGCGCTGCCGCCCGGCGATGCACGCGCTCGGCACCCTCTACGAGCGCAGCGGCAACTGGCCGTTCGCCCTCGACATGCTCGAGCGTGAGGCGCAGGTGCTGGGGGCGACGCCCGAGGCCGTCGAGCTCTGCTTCCGCGCCGGCAAGATCAACGAAGACATGTTGATCGACCCGGGCAGCGCGCGGCGCAACTACCTGCAGGCGCTCGAGATCGACCCGGCGTACCT
>JALOQF010000554.1 GCA_025459425.1 Myxococcaceae bacterium
CGTCTGACAACCAACGAGCAGCGTCACCGCGAGCAGCGAGATCCGTGTCATGGGGGCTCCCAGCGAGAACGACGCCGAACTGTGAACCTCATCGCCGCTGCGCCGCAAGACACACCCGCGTCCGAAGTTCAGTGAATCTCGCTGGTTCGTCCATGCTCCACTGTCAGGCGCGCTGACGTTTTCGTGCAGGGAGCCGAGTGACCGCTCGAATTCACGACTCGCGGTCCCGTCGCAGGCGTGCAAGGACGCGCGCAATGCGGGTGGTGGTGTTGTCACGAACGGGTAAGGTGCCGTCGACACGGCGGCTGGTCGAGGCGGCGCGCGCCCGGGGCCATCACGTACGGGTGGTCGACCCGGCGTCGCTGCAGCTCCAGCTGGGCCCTTCGCGGGGCCGGCTGGTTCGCGCGTGGAAACGGCTCAAGACGCCCGATCTCGTGATTCCACGCTTCGCGCCGGCCGCGGCGCCGTTCGCCCTGCCCATGGTGGAGCAGTTCGCCGCGCAAGGTGCCGTAGTCCTGAACGCGGAGCGCGCCATCGCCGTCAGCCGCCACCCGATCCGGTGCCTCATGCAGCTGTCGAGCGGCGGAATCCCCGTGCCGCGCACGGTGATGGCGCGCGAGGCCCGGGCGCTGAAGGGGCTGGTTCCGCGCGTGGGCGGGCTGCCGGTGCTGGTGAAGCTCGTCGAAGTGGCCGAGGCGCCGCGGGTGATGCTCTGCGAATCGATGCAGACGCTCGAGTCGGCCGTCGAGGCCGTGCTGGGCCTTGGCCATGACGTCATGATGCAGGAGTCGGTGCGGGCAGGGCAGCACGAAGTCCGCCTGCTCGTCGTCGGAGGGCGGGTCATCGCGGCGGTGGAGCGGCTCATGCGCCCCGGGCGCGCCGGACGAAACCTGAGCCCGCCCGAGCGCCTCGCGCCCCTCACCCCGCGTGACGCCACCGTGGCGCTCGCCCGCAAGGCCGCCCTTCGGTGCGGCCTCGAGGTCTGCGCCGTCGACATTCGCGAGGGGAAACGCCCCGTCGTCACCGCCGTGCACGCCGCGCCGAACCTGCTGGACTTCGAGCCGCAGGACGTCGCGACCCCCATCATCGTCCACGGCGAGCAGCTCGTGGCCGAGCAGACAGTTCAACGCCGCCAGGGAACGTGAAAGAAGGCCCGCCATGCGCAAGATGCTCCTGTTGATGTCGTTGTGGTCGTTCGCTGCCGTCGCCGCCGAGCCCGACGTGGCCTCGCTCTACGAGGTCAAGACCGACGGCACCTCGACCGAGGTGAAGGGTGGCGAGAAGGGCAAGGTCGTGATCTCGATCGTCGCGAAGAACGGCGCGCACGTGTCCGACGAGGCCCCGCTGCGCATCGAGCTGTCGAGCAAGGACGCCAAGCTCGAGAAGGAGAAGCTCACGCTCGCCGACTCGTTGGTGAAGAAGGCGGCGGGCTCGAGCGAGTACCCCGACCCGCGCTTCGAGGTGGCCTTCACGGCGCCGGCCTCGGGCAAGGCGAACGTCGACGCGAAGATGACGTTCTTCATCTGCACCGACAAGGTGTGCGCGCGCCAGACGAAGACCCTGTCGTTCCCGGTGGCCGTCCGTTGAGCCGCTTCACGCGTGGAGGCGGGAAGGGTGGCGGGCGGTTCGGCGGCGGCAAGGGCAAGTCGCCGCGTGGCGATGGGCGCTCGTTTCAGCGTGATGATCGCCGCCCACCACGCGATCGAAACGATCGACGCGCCGGGCCCGAGCGCGGCCGACGAGGAGAGCGGCCCGCCCGCGACGAGGCGCCGCGCTTCGAGCGACGTGACGGTCCTCCGCGGCGGGAGGCTCCCGCGCGACGTGACGGGCCACCGCACCGTGAGGCGCCTGCGCGAAGAGACGGGCCGCCGCGGCGCGAGGCTCCGCCGAGGCGGGAGCTGCCACCACGGCGCGACGCAGACTCGTCGAAGTTCCTCACCGCCGACGGCTCCGATGGCCCGCGCAGCTACGGCGACGAGCGCTTCGTCTACGGCGTGAACCCGGTGCTCGAGCTGCTCCGCGCCCGGCCCAAGCAGGTCGATCGCATCAGCATGCAGCAGCAGGGCCTCAAGGAATCGGTGGCCGGCGAGATCTTCAGCCGCGCCCGTGAGCACGGCATTCGGGTCGACTCGCTCGAGCGCGATCGCCTCGCCCGCGCTCGGCCCACCAGGGCGTCGTCGCCGAGGTTCGTCAGTTCGACTACGCCACGCTCGAAGAGATCCTCGAGGCGCCGAAGCAGCACGGCCGCCCGGGCCTGGTGATCGTCCTCGACGGCATTCAAGATCCGATGAACCTGGGCGCCATCATCCGCTCGGCGCACGCGTTCGGCGCCGATGGCGTGGTGATCGCGAAGGATCGCGCGGCGGCGGTGACGGGCGTGGTGGCGAAGGCCTCGGCCGGCGCGACGGCGCACACGAAGATCGCCCGCGTGACCAACCTCGCGCGCGCCCTCGAGACCCTCAAGGAGGCCGGCTACTGGTCGGTCGCCGCCGAGCCCACGGGCGAGAAGACCCTCTGGAACGCGGCGCTCGACGGGCCCCTCGCGGTCGTCGTCGGCGCCGAGGGCGCAGGCGTGCGCAAGGGCATGCTCGAGCACTGCGACTTCCTCGTGCGCATTCCGATGGTGGGGCAGGTGGCCTCGCTCAACGCCTCCGTGTCGGCCGCGGTGCTCCTCGCCGAGGTCGCTCGCCGACGCGCTCCGAAGGCCTGATGGTCAGCCCCTGTGGCCCCGCTCGTCTTCAACGCTTGACTTGACCGTTCCCACATGAATAAGGAGCGCCGCCCTCGTGACCGGGGTGGCGGGTTTTTCAGAGAAGTTCTGAAGCCTTGCCGGTGTAGCTCAGCTGGTAGAGCACCTGATTTGTAATCAGTAGGTCGCGGGTTCGAATCCCGCCGCCGGCCAGATGGGCGAACAAGTGAATAGCAACACCCTTCGAGCGGAGGGGTAGCCAAGCGGCCAACGGCAACAGACTGTAAATCTGTCGGTCCTCGACCTTCGGTGGTTCGAATCCACCCCCCTCCACACCAGCTCTCGTGATGCAGGAGTTCTTTCCTCTGCGGGGATAGCTCAGCTGGTAGAGCGTCAGCCTTCCAAGCTGAATGTCGCGGGTTCGAATCCCGTTCCCCGCTCTCGAAGAACGGGCCGCTGATGAGGTGGCTGGTTCATTTGACCGCAGGACGCAGGTGAGGTCGTTACGCAGGCGCAGCACGCAGGTGCAGTTCGCAGCACGAATGAAGGCAGTGCCCAGATAGCTCAGTTGGTAGAGCACATCCTTGGTAAGGATGAGGTCACCGGTTCAATCCCGGTTCTGGGCTCCATTTCGCAGCATCTTGCAGTCCGTCGCAGCCCGACCCGCTTCACAACGCGCGGGTTCCAACACACAAGGAAGGCACCATGTCGAAGGAGAAGTTCGAGAGAAACAAGCCGCACGTCAACATCGGCACCATCGGGCACGTCGACCACGGCAAGACGACCCTGACCGCGGCCATCACGAAGGTCCTCGCGAAGACCGGCGGCGCCACGTTCCTGGCGTACGACCAGATCGACAAGGCGCCCGAAGAGCGCGCCCGCGGCATCACGATCTCGACCGCGCACGTCGAGTACCAGACGACGAACCGCCACTACGCGCACGTCGACTGCCCCGGCCACGCCGACTACGTGAAGAACATGATCACGGGCGCCGCGCAGATGGACGGCGCGATTCTCGTCGTCTCGGCCGCCGACGGCCCGATGCCGCAGACGCGTGAGCACATCCTCCTGGCTCGCCAGGTCGGTGTTCCCTACATCGTCGTCTTCCTGAACAAGGTCGACATGCTCGACGACCCCGAGCTCCGCGAGCTCGTCGAGGTCGAGGTTCGCGACCTGCTCAAGAAGTACGACTTCCCGGGCGACAAGACGCCCATCATCCCCGGCTCGGCCCTCAAGGCCCTCGAGGGTGACCCGTCGGACATCGGCGAGAAGTCGATCCTCAAGCTGATGGAGGCGGTCGACACCTACATCCCGACTCCGCAGCGCGCGACCGACAAGCCCTTCCTCATGCCGGTCGAAGACGTGTTCTCGATCGAAGGCCGCGGCACCGTGGCCACGGGCCGCGTCGAGCGTGGCATCGTCAAGGTGGGCGACGAAGTCGAGGTCGTCGGCATTCGCCCGACCGCCAAGACGGTCGTCACCGGCGTCGAAATGTTCAAGAAGCTGCTCGACGAGGGCCGCGCCGGCGACAACATCGGCGCGCTCGTTCGTGGCCTCAAGCGCGAAGAGATCGAGCGTGGCCAGGTGCTCGCCAAGCCCGGCTCGGTGAACCCGCACACGAAGTTCAAGGCCCAGGTGTACGTCCTCACGAAGGAAGAGGGCGGCCGCCACACGCCGTTCTTCAAGGGCTACCGCCCGCAGTTCTACTTCCGCACCACCGACGTGACCGGCTCGGTCAAGCTCCCCGACAACGTGGAGATGGTGATGCCGGGCGACAACATCGCCATCGAGGTCGAGCTGATCACGCCCGTCGCGATGGAGAAGGAGCTCCGCTTCGCCATCCGTGAGGGTGGCCGCACGGTCGGCTCCGGCGTCGTCGCCGAAGTGATCGCGTAATCATTCCGAGTGTTTCGGCGGGTGCGCGAGCAGCGCACACCGCTTGACATGAGGGGAAGGCTCTGTCAGAGGGCCTTCCCTTCTGTCGTCTGAGGTCCCGTTTCCAAGCAGGAGTTTCGTGTCATGCCCAAGGGCAACCGCAGCCTGATCTCGCTCGAGTGCACGGTGTGCAAAGAGCGCAACTACACCACGACCAAGAACCGCCGGAAGCAGCAGGACAAGCTCGAGCTGAGCAAGTTCTGCGCGCGGTGCCGCAAGCACACGGCCCACAAAGAAGGCAAGGTCGGCTAACGCTTTCGTCTTCGTACGCCAGTAGCTCCAACGGTAGAGCAGCGGTCTCCAAAACCGCGTGTTGGGGGTTCGAATCCCTCCTGGCGTGCCAACTTTCCCTCGAGGCCGATCGGCGAACTCGTCGGTCGGCCTTCAGGCCTTTCATCGAGACGGTGCTCCCGTGAGGGGCCCGTCGGAAGGTGCGCATGGCGTCTGAAGCCTCGGAACAAGCGAACCGCGCCGAAGTCGACCCGAAGCGGTTCGTGATCATCTCGTACCTCTTGCTCGGGCTGGTGCTCGCGTTCTTCCTCGCGAACATCTTGTCGCGGGTGTTCGTCGAGCTGGGCGTGGGGCAGAACCCGCTCATCGCCGGCATCACGCAGTCGACGCCGCCGTTCCTGCTGGGCTTCGCGCTCGCGATCGGCACCGGCATCTACTGCTGGGTGAACCCGCGCATTCACACGCTGTCGCTCGAGGTCGCGACCGAGCTCAAGCGGGTGACCTGGCCCTCGTGGGAAGAGACCCGGGTGTCGACCTTCGCGGTGGTGGTGGCCTCGTTGGTCGCCGCGGTCGTGCTGTCGACCATCGACGCGCTCAGCCTGCGCCTGATGGTCGATTGGCTGCCGTGGATCTGGGAGAAGCTGTGATGAGCGCCGACAAGAAGTGGTACGTCGTTCACACCTACTCGGGCTTCGAGAACAAGGTGAAGAAGTCGCTCGAGGATCTCATCAAGCAGCGTGAGCTGCACGAGTCCTTCGGGCAGATCTTCATCCCCGTCGAGCAGGTCGTCGAGATGCGCGATGGCCAGAAGCGCCAGACCAAGCGCAAGACGATGCCGGGCTACATCCT
>JALOQF010000203.1 GCA_025459425.1 Myxococcaceae bacterium
GGCAGCTCGGTCGGCATCACCACGGTGGGCTGGAACTCCCTGACGCCAGGCACGCCCACGGTGCAGGCCGCGCTCGACGCCATCGACGCCGTGCTGACCGGCCACTTCGCCGGCACCGCCCATCGTCACGCAGCGGGAGCCGTCGACTACGCGCCGCACGGAATGGTCGCCGCGAACACGGTGCAGGCGGCCATCGATGAGCTGGTCGACGATCTCAGTGGAGCGGGTGGCGCTGCAGCCGTCGGTGCAGCGGGAGTCCCAGGCAATCCGAACCCGCTCGGGCCTGGCTCTGTTGCCTCGCAGCTCGGCGCCTTGCTCGGCCTGCTCAATGGCCACGTCGCTGCCGTCTCTGGAGCGCACGCAGCGAGCGCCATCTCGGCCACGCCGCACGGCTACATCACGACGACGAGTGTCCAGGCGCAGCTCCAGAGCCTGGTTGCCGCGCTGGCGGACCAGACCGCTGCGGCCGGCTCCACGCGTGTGGGCTCGATGGCTTTCCCCGGTGCGCCCGTCGCGCTGGTGGCTAAGACAGTCGCCGGCCAGCTTTTCGACCTGCTGACCGCCCACAACGCGCACTTGAACGAACTCTTCGCAGCGCATCCCGCGGGCACCATCACCGTGCAGGACTCGGCAAACCGACTCAACGCCGCCAACACCGAAGACGCGCTGGCCGAACTTGGAGCGATCGTCAGCGCGGACCACTACCGCGCGAACGAGGCCGTCCCGGCGGGCATGCATCGCGCCATTCGCCAGCCACCGTTCAGCGGGAGCACGAAGGCGCTGCTCTGGGACGCGCAGGGCACTGGAGCAGGAGTCGCGCGCTTCCGCGTCTACCTCGACGGCGACTCGCTCTGGCTGACGATGAACGCGAGTTGGAACGGCACGATGTGGGTGAAGCAGGCGACCGGCAACGCGGCCGCGCTGAGGCTGGGCCGGAACACCTTCGAGCTCGTCCACGAGGGGACGCCGGCGACGCAGTTCGCGCTGTGGACGCGAACGTGGAGGCTCCCGATCGACAGCAACGCGGTGAACTCTGCTTTCGAGCTCAGCGGCTCCGTGCGCGAGACCGGCTACTGCGGCGCGAAGATGTACAACCCCACCGGCGGCGCCCAGTTCATGATGCTCGGGAACGTCGTGAACTTCCGCAGCCGCTTCCCCGCGGCGCCGTCGTCAATCACGCTCGCGGTGCGCGACTCGAGCGCCGGCGTGCCGACGACTCGCGTGCAGAACGTCACTCGCGACGGGTTTGCGTTCACCATCGACGCCAACGTCGGCGCGAGCAACTGGTCGTACTGGTACGGCGACTACACCGCCATCGCGTGAGGCGCGCATGCCCATCGAAGAGCTCACGAACGAAGAGGTGCTTCAGCGGTGCTCGATGTGTCAGACGGCGACGCGCTCGAAGCTGGCGACGCTCTCCCTCGGCGTCGGGAGCACTGTCGCCGACGACCTGGACGGCCGAGTCGTACGCCTGCCTCCCTGTCCCAAGTGCAAGGCAGAGGAGTTCCTCATTCGCTCCGAAGTCTCCCCGACCTCCACGCCTTCGACCTACGGCGACCTGCACCGCCTGCTCGTCGACCAACTCCACGCCTCGCTCGCGAAGCAGGGACGGTTCGACGCGCGGCTGAAGAAGGTGCCGACGCTGAGCGATCTCGACCCGACCGTGGTGAAGGCGTTCTTCCCCGACGGCCTCAAGCTGCTCATCGAGCCCCTCGAGAAGCTCGATCCTCCCCCGTGAGTTCATCATTCGACGTCGCCATCGCTTCTTCGACTTGAGCTGTCGTTGGAAGGAAGCGTGTATGGCTTTGCGAGCCGGGCGCACCGAAGTCTCCCACCCGGGCGGAGCCGAACCATGAAGGTGAAGGAGTTGATGGAAGTCCTGAGGGATCTCGAGCCCAACGCGGAGGTGCTCATCGCGTCACAGCCCAACTGGCCGTTCGAGATCGAACTCTCCGGCGTGGTGACTCGCGCCGAGTGTGATGCTCCCGACGAGGACGGTCGCGAGGAGCCGAGGTGCTCGGACGCCGGTCTCTCACCCACTGACGTCTTCCTCGTCGAGGGGCAGCAGCTTCGCTACGGCTCGAAGACTCCGTTCCGCATGGCAAGGAAGTACCGATGAACGAGTTGCTCGCCGACATCGCGAAGCGAGTGCTGAACGTCGAGACTCTCGAGACGCGCAAGATGGACTCGCTCGACTTTCACGACGTGGCCGTGTGGCAGTTGAGGAAGGCGCTCGAGGCCGCGTACCGCGCCGGCGCCGCGTCCGTAGCTCCGACGAAGTGACCCCGAACGCCCTCGGCTGCGAACGGGCCCGTGCCCGAGGGAGACGTGTACCCAGTGCCCGAAGAGGTGACGGACATGGCAACGAAGGACAAGCTGGACGCGCTGCGACTCCCTGAGCTCCAGGCGCGCTTCAAGGACCTGGTGGGCGAGGAGTCGAAGAGCCCCAACAGGAAGTTCCTCATCCGCCGCATCGAAGAGGCGCTGGCGAAGCGCGCCGAGCCGAAGCCCCGCGGGCGCTTCAAGGAGCTGAGCGTGGAGGAGCTCCGCGAGAAGTACGTCGAGGTGGTGGGGCGCCCGAGCGGCTCCTCGTCGAAGCCGTACCTCGTCTGGAAGATCCGCGAGGCCGAGAAGGGGCACGTGCCCGTCGGGCCGCGCGCGTCGCGACGGCACGAAGGAGAGCCCACCGACATGCGCATTCTCCCGCTGCGACTCGAAGCCGGCGTCGTCGACAAGATGGACGAGGCCTGGCGCGAGCGCGGCATTCCGAACCGCATGGAGTTCTTCCGCCGCGCGCTCGGCCACTACCTCAAGCACCTCGGCGCGACCGCCGCAGCCGGGGCGTTTTCCGCGCCCGAGTGACCCCTCGGAACCCGGGCTTCGGCGCCGATTTCGGGCGACCGAGGCCCTAACTCCGCGGAACGCCGCAGCATTCCAACATGTTGAAATTACATCAGAATTCGACTTCTTCCGCTTGCTGAGGCGGCCCGAAGGAAGCGTGTATGTCCCTCGCCGCGACACCAGCGCGGCGGAACGGGATCGCACTTGAAGACGCTGCGCTACGGCATCGAAATCGAAACGGTCGGCCTCAACCGGGAGCGCCTCGCGCGCGCCATCCAGACGGTGGTGGGCGGCGACGCGGTGGACGAGGGGCGCGGCTGGCGGGTGACCGACCCGACGGGCCGGGTGTGGCGGGTGGTGCCCGACGGCAGCCTCAGCGGCGGCGAGCAGAGCGGCGAAATCGTCTCGCCGGTCCTCACCTACGCGGACCTCGACGCGCTGCAGAACATCATCCGCGCGGTGCGCACCGCAGGCGCACGGGCCGACCACTCGACGGGCATCCACATCCACATCGACGGCGCGCGCTTCGACGCGAAGAGCACCACCAACCTCGTGAAGAACGTCCACAAGCAGGAGCGGCTCCTTGAGCACGCCCTCGGGGTCAGCGAGACGCGGCTGCAGCGGTACTGCCGCCCCATCGACCCGGCCTTCATCGAGCGGCTGGAGGCGCGGCGCCCGCGAACGATGCGCGAGTTGAGCGAGGCCTGGTACGGCCGCGCAAACCCCAACCCGCAGCGGTACGACTCCTCGCGGTACCACGGGCTCAACCTCAACAGCCTCTTCTTCCGGGGCACGATCGAGTTCAGGTACTTCAACGGCACGCTCCACGCCGGCGAGGTGAAGGCCTACCTGCAGCTGGTCCTCGCGATGGCGGCGAAGGCGCTGACCTCGAAGGCGGCGTCGAGCAAGCGCCGCGAGTTCAACATCGCGACGGCCAAGTACGACTTCCGAGTGTTTCTCCTCGGGCTGGGCCTCATCGGCGACGAGTTCAAGACGGCGCGACTGCACCTCACCAAGCGGCTCGCGGGCAGCGCGGCTTGGAAGGGCGAGCGGCGCGACCGGCCTGCGGCACAGGCGCCCGCGGCCACCACCAACAACGAGACGCCGCCTGCCACCCCGGTGGCGGCATGAAGGAGGACGCCGTGCAGAACTACAGAGTGACGATGGGGCGCAGTCAGTACGGGCATCCCGAGCCTCGCATCGAAGTGCTGTTCGCGCGCGGCACCAACTTCCGGAAGCTGCACGCCGCGCTGCATCTGCTCGCGGCGGCGGTCGAGTTGGCCACGCCCGACGCCGAAGGATGGATCGCGCAGATGGTCGCGGCGAGCGCCGACGACGCTGGGTGGGTCTACCTGGAGTTGCTCAACGCGACGGACGACGAGGCGCAGCGGGGCCTCTCGGTGCTCCAGAGCGTCAGCCGCGCCTATTACACTGGGGTGCTCGGATGAAGACGGTCCTCTACTTCGCCTACGGCTCGAACCTGGACGAGGGGCAGATGCTCGAGCGTTGCCCGGGCGCCAAGACGATGGGGCACGCGACTTTGCCGAACCACGCGCTCGCCTTCGGCGGCTTCAGCCACAAGTGGAGCGGCGCGGTCGCCAGCGTACGCCGCGCTCCGGGCGAGCGGGTCGACGGCGTGCTGTACCGCGTGCCGGCCGACGAGCTCGCGACACTGGACCGGCTTGAGGGCCACCCGCACGCCTACGTGCGCGAGACGCGCTTCGTGCTCACCAAGGACAGCCGGCGGCTGGCGACGGTCTACGTGCAGCCCGCTGAGACGTTCGAGCCCTGGGCGCCGCAGCCGAAGTACTTCGCTGTGCTGGCTCGCGAGTACGCACGGCGCGGCTTCGCGCTCGACTCGCTCATCTCCGCGATCGGAGGTCCGGCATGACGCGCGTTTTCGTCTACGGGACCCTGTTGGCGGGCGAGCCAAACCACCGGCTCCTCGAGGCCGCCTCCTTCATCGGGGCGGCCGAGACGCCGCCCGTGTTCTCGCTCGTCGACCTCGGGCCCTTTCCGGCGCTCGTGGGGGGCGGAGCAGGCACGGTGGTGGGCGAGGTGTACGAGGTCGACCGGCCGACGCTGGCGCGGCTCGACCTGCTGGAGGGGCACCCGCGCTTCTACAAGCGGCTGCGCATCGCCCTCGACGACGGCAGCCACGTTGAAACCTACGTCCTCTCGCCCGAGCAGGTCGCAGGTCGTCCAGTCATTGGCTCGGGCAATTGGCGCGCGCGCCAGGGAGCGGAGTCATGAAGATCATCATGCGGGACGACCGGGAGTTCGTGGGGACGCCGGTTCAGATTGTTCGGGCGATGAAGGACATCGCCTTCGGCGTCGAGCACCTCAACCTCGCGCAGTACATCGATTGGGTGGTGGCCAACGCGAAGAAGTTCGAGGAGGTCGAGCTCAAGGTCACGGGCACGACCGACGACGAGCTCTCCGCCGCGCTCGTCGACGAGATGATTCGCACTGGGCTCACGCGTAAGCGATGACCGACGTCAGCAGAGCCGGCTGACGGTCGCACTCTGGTCAGACCCAATCCCCATCGAGCACCCAATCCGCTCGGGGTCTCCCGTTCCGCCTCGTGGGAGCCCCCGCCAGATCAACGATGAGGGGAAGGAGCCGACCGATGAACGAGCCGAATGAGCGCAGCCTTCGTGGGAAGCGGGTCGGCATCTACGCTCGATTCTCTTCGGACAAGCAGAACGCCAACTCCGCGGACGACCAGGTCGCCCGCTGCCTCAGACTGGTCGTCGAGCGAGGAGGCAAGGTATCGCCGACCTGCTGCTTCAAGGACGCAGCGATCAGCGGCGCAAGCCTTCAGCGCCCTGAGTTTGAGCGGATGATGGGGTTGGTTCGTTCGCGGCAACTCGATGTCGTCGTCGTCGAGGATCCCGACCGCCTCTCGCGCGACATGGCCGACTCGGCGTTCCTCTTCAAGGAGATGGCCTTCTACGACGTGGAACTGCTCTCGGCCTCAGACGGCATGAGCAGCTTCTCGCCTGCAGCGAAGACGCACTTCCTCCTGAAGGGCTTCATGGGGGAGATGTTCCTCGACAACCTTCGGGACAAGACCCTCCGCGGCCAGACGGCGCGGTTCAACGCCGGGTTTGCGACCGGGGGCGTCGCCTTCGGTTTCCGCACGACGCCGAAGACGAATGGCGTTGGGGAGATCATCGCGCACGTCATCAGCATCGACGAGCAGCAGGCCGACATCGTCCGCCGCATCTTCCGCGAGTACCTCAACGGGCGGTCTCTTGCGCTGATCGCCTCAGCTCTCAACGCCGAGGGGATCCTGCCACCGCGATCGAAGAAGCGAACTGGAGCAGCGGCGTGGGGCGACTCCACCGTGCGCGGCATGCTCCGCAACGAGGCCTACGCTGGGGTCTGGCACTTCGCCCGGCGGAGGTGGACGAAGGTGCCGGGAACAAACGTCCGCCGACCAAAGCCGCGCAGCCCCAACGACAGACCCGTCGCCCAGGAGCGACCTCACCTGCGGATCATCGACGAGAAGACGTGGACCGAGGTCCAGTGCCGCCTGACCGCAGTGCACCTGCATTACACGCGGCAGAGCGCAGCGAAGAGCAGCATTTCCGGCAGGCCCAGCCAGTACCCTTTCTCCGGCATTCTCGTGTGCGACCACTGCGGAAGCCTGATGTTCGTCTACGGTAAGGGAACCGGGCGCAGATACCGCTGCACGGGCAACGCGAAGCGCGGCATCTGCACCAACAGGCTCAGCGTGCTGGAGTCGACCGCCCGAACCTGCCTGCTCAACGGCCTCCGAAAGCACCTCACCAATGGCTCCATTGGAAACGCCCGTCGAGCCACCTGTACCGGCCCGCACTGCTCCCGTGGATCCGTCCCGCGGTGGTTCCGGGGTTCTGCGCGTGACGCGCGGAGACCGGCCGCGAGCGGCGGCGCGGTAATGGCGTGGTGTCAGAAGCCGACGCGGTAGCGAGCGCGCTCGTCGCGGCGGGCCTCTCGGTCGAGCGCGTCGCGGTACGCGGCGAGGGTCGCGGCGAGCCTCCGCGCGTGGACGATGACGGCGTTGGCGCGCAGTGCGCTGGCGCCGCGAGGCAGGCCGTCCACCGCGCCGTTGTAGAGCTCGACATGCGAGGCCAGCAGCGCGGCCTCGGATGCAGTGAGGGCGGCGTCGAGGATGGCGAGGGCCGCCAACTCGGGAGCACGCTCGAGGTGCGAGGGGAGCGGCAGGCGGAGCTGAAGCGGACTCACGAGCGCACCTCCTCGGCGAGCGCGAGGGTCTCGACGGCGGCCTTGAGGGCCGCGTCGTCGACGAGGTTCTGGTTGCGCGCGTGGGCCTCCTTCAGCGAGGCGCGGAGCAGCCGAGAGGCGATGCGCGGGATGCCGCGAGACGCGCGGAAGAGGAGCTCGAGGGCGGCGTCCGTCAGCAGCTTCTCGCGCGAGCCGGCGGCCTTGAGGCCGTGCTCGATGAGGGCCTTGAAGTCGTCGCGCTCGAGCGCCGCGAGCTGCACCTGTGCGGCGATGCGCGAGGCGAGCGGCGCGTGGACCTGCAGGCGCAGGCGCTGGGCGAGGCTGGGAAGCCCGACGAGCCAGAGGGCGGCGGCGCTGCGCGTGTCGAAGGCGAAGTTGAGGAAGCCGGACAAGTCCGCGAGGAAGGCGTCGGAGAGGTGCTGGGCCTCGTCCAGCACGATGATGGGCACGGTGTGCGCCTCGTCGAGCAGCCGGACCAGCTCTGCCTTCAGCGCCCACCACAGCTGGGACTTGCGGTGCGCGGGCGAAAGGCCCAGCTCGAGGGCCAGCGAGCGGTAGATGTCGAAGGGCGAGGCGGCAGTGTTGCAGAGGTAGAGGACGCGGAAGTCGGGCGTGGCCAGCTGGGAGCAGATGTTCCGCATGGCCGCCGTCTTCCCGACGCCGGCCTCCGCGGTGAGGACGCCGAGGCCTGGCTCCTCGAGGAGCGCCTGGAAGCCGTCCTCGAGCTGGTTGAGGGCCCTCGTCTGGCAGAAGAAGCTGCTGCCCGCGGCGTCGCGCGGCAGCGGGTGGTGCGTGAGTCCAAAGCGCTGGCGGTAGGTGTCAGGCCTCGGGCGTGTCGTCGGCTTCGTCATCCAAATCCTCCGGGGTGAGCGCGGCCGAGAGTGGCCGCGTGTACTGGCGGTGTTCCGCCTCGATGAGGGCGAGCGGGTCGAGCCCCGAGGGAGGCAGCGTGGGGGCGGGCGCGGCGTCGCGGCGGCGGGCGCGGTGCGCGTTGGCCAGCAAGTCTCTGGGCACGGTGTTGCGTATTCCGGCGATGCCGAACACCCATTCCGGAGGAAGCCGAACACCCGGAGCCAGCGGCTGACGACGCTGGTTGACCGCTACTTCGTTGGCTTCTTCGCGGTCGTCAAGGCGTTGCTCTTCCGGATCGATTCACCGCGCAGATGGATCCGGTGAGCGTTGTGCACCAGCCGGTCGCAGATCGAGTCCGCCACCGTCGCGTCTCCGATTGCCCCGTGCCATTGATCCGTCGCCAGTTGGCTGGTGATGATCGTCGAGCTCGTCTTGTACCGGTCCTCGATCACCTCAAGCAGATCGCGCCTCTGCGCGGCCGCGAGCGGCTCGATCGCGAAGTCGTCGAGGATGAGGACCTGTGCCTTTGCGAGTCGACGCAGCAGGTGTGGGTAGGTGCCGTCGGCGCGCGCCTGCGCGAGTTCATCGAAGAGGCGTGACGCTCGCCGGTAGACGACCGAGAAGCCGTCGCGGCAGGCTTTGTTTCCCAGCGCGCAGGCCAGCCAGCTCTTCCCGATGCCAGTGGGCCCCACGAAGATGACGTTCTGATGGCTCTGCACCCACCGCGAGCTCGCGAGATCCAGCATCACCGCCTTCGTGAGCCCTCGGGGATGCGCGTAGTCGATGTCCTCGACGCACGCCGACTGCTTCAGCTTCGCGTTCTGCAGCCGAAGCTCGAGCCGACGGTTCTCGCGGTGCACCCACTCCGCGTCGACCAGCAGCCCCAGCAGCTCGGCCGGCGTCAACGCTTTCTCCTTCGGCAGCTCCATCCACTGCCGCAGGTACTTCGCCATTCCGAAGAGCTTCATCGCGTTCAACTTGTCCTGCGTTGGTTCCATCAGCACGTGTGCCTCTTGTTGGTGTTGTTGTGGTGAGCCTCTGTTGTCGAGCGCCGAGCACGGCGAAGCCGCGCGCAGGCGCCCCTGTCAGCCGCCGAGGCCCCGGGCGGCCGCAGCGTTCGCTCAGTGCAGCTTCTCGCCGTCGCCGTAGTACCCGGCGCCACGCACGTTCTCGTGCAGCGGCAGCGCGTGCTGCGTGGCTTCAGCTTCGAGGTCCTGCTGCTCGAGGTTGTTCCGGAGGATCGCCTTCACGCTCTTGTACGTGCACGCGCGCAGCTTCAACGCCCGCGCACAGGCGGCCTCGATCCGCTCAGGCTCGTAGTCCCGGTTCAGGTGCAGGATTCCCTGGCACGCCATGAAGCCCTGCTGCGGGTGCACTCGCCGCTTCATGATCTCTTCCACCAGCGCCGCGGTGCTGGGCCCCGTCTTCTTCGCCCACTCGATGATCCTCTGCGGCGTCATCCCTGCCTGCGCCTGATGCGCCTTCGGCATGTGCTCCGTCTTCGTCGTGTAGCCGCCGGGCCGATAACTGCGTGCGTGCGAGGTGATGCACTTGAGCCCGCGCATAACCTCGATGGTGCGCTCCGTTGCGCGCAGATCGAGCTGCTGGCCGACGAGCTGGTAGGGCACGCTGTAGAAGTGGTTGTCGTACTCGACGTGGTACGCCGGGTTGACCTTCGGCTTCGCCCACCGCGCAAATTCCCACGGCGTGTTCGGCAGCGGCTTGAGGGATGCGCGCTCCACCTCCTCGAACAGTTCGCGCCGGGACTTCTTGAGTTTGCGCATCGGTCGGTTGTTCAGCTTCTCGACCAACGGCTTCACCGCCTCACGCACCTCCTCGAGCGAGAAGAAGGTCCGGTTCCTCAGCACCGCGAGGATCCACCGCTCCGCGAGCAACACGCCTTGCTCCACCTTCGCCTTGTCGCGCGGCTTGCGCACGCGGCCCGGAATGACCGCCGCGCCGTAGTGGCGCGCGAGCTCTGCGTAGGTCGGGTTGATGTCCGGCTCGTACCGGTTCGGCTTCTTCACGCCGCTCTTCAGGTTGTCGGGCACCCAGAGTTCGGTGACGCCGCCCATGTACTCAAGCGCGTTCACGTGGCCTCCGGTCCAGCTCGGAAGATCTTCGCTGAGCACCGGCTCGACGTAGGTGAGGTTGCTCGCTCCGAGCACAGCGACGAAGAGCTTCGCGATGGTGACCTCGCCCGTCTTCGGGTTGATCACCTCGAGACCGTCGCCGCTGAAGTCGAGGAAGAGCTTCTCGCCCGCGCGGTGCTCCTGACGCATCACCACGCTCACCGTCGCGGCCCACCGCGTGTAGCGCTCGCAGAACTGGCTGTACTGGAGCCCGTCCGGCTGCGCGCTCTTGTACTCCTCCCAGAGCAGCTGCTTCGTGACGTGCTTCTTCTTCAAGTCGAGGTGCACTTGCGCCCAGTCGGGCTCCGGGCGATCGGACCGCGGCTGGTGCTCGTCCGGGAACAGCAGCTTGTTCAGCGCCGCGTCGTCGTCGAGTTCGGTGGGCAGCGGCCACCCTAGCTTCGCGACCCTGGCCCGACCGACGTACCCATTCACCGTCGCGGGCGACACGCTCAAGCTGCGCGCGATCGCCCTCTGGGACACGCCCAGCGCCAAGAACAGCCTCAACACCTCTCTCAGCATCCGCATGGACAGCCTCTCTGCCGACAACGACACCTCCGGTTTGGGGGTGGTCGGGGTCGGCTGTCTGTCCAGCGTCGTCAACCGATACTGCTCATCCGTTCCGCGTTCGGCATGCTCCGGAATCGGTGTTCGCCTTGGCCCGGAATGGGCGTTCGGCATGCTCCGGAATCACCGTTCGGCTTCCTCCGGAATGGGTGTTCGCCTTGGGCCGGTGTACGCACGGTGTCGCAGAAGAAGACGTCGTTGACGAAGACGCGGGGCAGCGCGTCCTTCACCGCCGGCGCGAAGCGCAGCTCGACTTCGCTACCGGGCAGCAGCGTGCTGCACACCTCGAGGTGGCGGCCGTCGAAGCGCACGGTGCCGTCGTTGCGCACAGTGCGCAGCTCGCGGTGGAGAAAGACGTCGTCGAGGGACTTCCCCGCGGGCAGCGGGCGCAGGTGTTCCACCTGCTCGAGCCAGTGCTCGCGGGGGATGCGCTTCGTCGTGTCGTGGACGCGCGCGTGGTACTCGACACTGAGCCACGCATCGTGCTTCGCCACCAGGTCGGCGAAGAGCACGGGGCCGTCGGGGAGCTCGTCCTCGACTTCTTCACGCCAGGTGCGGTGCCAGCGCTCGATGACGCCCTTTGCCTCCGGGTCCTTCGTCTGCGTGTGCAGCAGGCGGACGTCGAGCTCCGCGCAGATGGCGCGCAGTGAGTGGGCCGTGTACGCCGGGCCCCTGTCGACGTAGAAGGCGCGCGGTCGGCCGTGGCTCAGCAGCGCCTGCTTGAGGCCGTACTCCTGCACGACGGACGTCTCGCCGGCGCTCAGCGCGAAGTAGCTGTGCGCCAGGTACCTCGTCGCGCTGTCGATTTGCGAGAGGAGCAGCGCCTTCCTCTCGCGCCCTGCGTCGTCGATGACGGGCCGGTGGACGTGCAGCGCGTCGCCCACCCACAAGTCTCCGGCGAATTCGTGGATGAAGCTGCGGCGGCCCGCAGCGCCGGGGCCGCGCAGCGGCCGCCGCGAGGCACCGTGCACCTGCAGCAGCCGGTGCACCGTCGACTTCGTCAGCGCCCCGCGCTCCACCTTCTTCGCGCGCTCCAGCACGCGGATGATGCGCTTCACGCTGCGCCGCGGCTTCTCGTGCTTGAGGCGGAGGATGAGCTGCGCGACGTCCTCTGCAATGGCGCGCGGCTTGTCGGCGTCGCTGCGCCGCTTCGGGTGCAGCGCCGCGAAGCCGCCGCGCTGGTAGGCGTAGTACCAGTCCTCGATGGTGCGCGCGGACACCTCGACGACGCGGCCGTCGGGCGCCTCCCACGTGCGCGCCGCCTCGCGGCACACCTCCACCAGCTCGCCGTGCTCGAGCCTCGCGCCGACGAGCGGCCCGAGGACGGCGATGCGGAAGAGCGCGAGCTGCTGGCGGGCCTTGTCGTCCATGCCCGACGACGTAGGCGACAGCTCGCGCCATTCGGGGTGGGAAGGGCTTCGGCGCCCGCATCTCGCGGATGTTCCACGGGGACTACATGAGACGAAGCCCCGAGCTCAGTCGGTGCAAGAGGGCCGCGAGCGGCGCCAGCAACGACGCGCCACCGGTGGCCTCCGCGTACGCCGCCGCCAGCGCGCCGCGCGTGCCATCGAGCCCCACGCGCTGCGCCACCGCGCGCAGCGTCGCGTCGCCCGACGTGGCGAGCGCCTGGGTCGCCGCGCGGGCCGGCTGCGCCAGCCGGGCCTGCCAGCGCTGCACCGTGCGCGCCGGCACCAGTGGCCGCTCGTCCCCGGAGAGCGCTGCCTCGACGACTTCCCAGGTGCGCCACAGGCATCGTGCCAGGAAGGCCGGCAGCACCCGCCAACTCGCCCGGCACTGCGCGCAGAGGAACACCATCACCGTCACCACCAGGCCAGCGCCCCGCGCTCGCCGCTCGCGCCTGTCATGCACGTGCAGTCGCCTGCAGCCGCACCGGCACTCCGCCGGCCGGTATGCGTCCGGGTCCTTCAGCATCGCCTCGTGCACCGCGAGCTCGAGCACCCGCTCGTCGATGAGCGTGCCGCCCCTGCGGCCTCTCGACGCGTCGCTGGAAACAAGGCATGTGTCGACCGCCGGTGGGGCGGCCCATTGTGGGTCCATGAGGCTCCTGACTTTCGCAAGCCCGAAGTACCTCAAACCCCACCGGCGCTTCTCTCTCCTTCAGCTCGGTCGCCCAGCTCGCGCGCACAGGGCGCCTCCGCGAGCTGACGCTCGCTCCGGCGCACCATTTCGTCCCGCGTTGCTCCCGGGGATTCTCGACCTCGAAGAGCTCATCCCCCGCGCTCAGTGCGGGACGAGGGTTCTCAACTGGTCGTGTTCAGCGCGAGACGGCACACTCGCAGTGGAGCCGTCACGCCCTGCCTCCGCGCCTCGCGCCGCTGCCACCGCCACACCGCCCGCACCAGCCTCACCTCGAGCCGCTTCAGCAGCACCG
>JALOQF010000555.1 GCA_025459425.1 Myxococcaceae bacterium
GCGACGGTGACGCTGACGGGCGGTGAGGTGCGCGGCAACGGGCTGGTGGGCATCGGCGCGCGCGACACCCAGGGCCTCGTGGTGCGCGACACGCGCGTCGTCTCGACGAAGGCGGTGCGCGTGGCCATCGACATCAACCGCTTCGACCAGGTGGGCGACGGCATCGGCCTCTTCGCCGGGACGCGCGGCGCGACCGTCGAGGGCGTGGTGGCGATGGACAACGCGCGCGCCCAGGTGCTCGCCGACGCCGCAGGTACGGACGTGTCGGTGCGCGGTACCTTCTCGGGAGGCCGCTTCCGCGTGGTGGTGCAGAACGCCTCGGCGACGGTGATGGCCGACCCGATGGCGCTCGACCAACCGGCCGAGTCGCTGGTGGTGCGCGCCGCCGCGGTGGGCCTTTCTCCATGAGGTGGCCGCTGGTGGTCGCCGCGGCGGCCTGGTGCGCGTGCCCGGGGCCTCCGGCTCCGACGCCAGACGCGGGTTCGGTGGCCTCGCCGAGAGATGCAGGGCCGTCACGCTGCGGCCCTGGCACCTTCGAGAGCGCGAGCGGGGCCTGCCAGCCTGCCGGGTGGACGGCATGCGACGGTGGCTTCGGGCGCGCGGCCGATGGGTGGAGCTGCCAGACGCTCCCCGAGACGTGCGCGACGGGCACCCACGCCGTCCCCGGCCGTTGCTTCGAGGCCGGGTGGAAGACGTGTCCAACCGGGTTCGAGCTCGAGGCTTCGGGCGAGGCGTGCACGCCGGTGCTGCCGTCGTCCGCGTGCACCGGGGCCACGCGCGCAGCGCTCGGCGCGACGGCCTGTGTGCCCATCGGAGACTGTGCGGCGCCCTTCCCGCCATCGGCCGCGACCATCTTCGTCGAGCCCGATGGCGGCGCCGGGCCCACGCGCTTCGGGAGCCTCGCCGCGGCGCTCGTCGCAGCACCCGCAGGCGCCACCATCGCCATCGCCGATGGCACCTGGCGCGAGACGCTGCGGCCGACGAAGCCGGTGACGCTGGTGGGCCGATGTCCGGCGCGCGTCACGTTGATTGGCTCACCGGCGCTCGAGGTCATCGGCACGCGCGGCGTGCGGGTGGAAGGGGTGACGGTGCGCGACTCGTTGCTGGCCGCGCGGCTCGAGGCGGGCGCGCAGCTCACGCTGCGACGGGTGGTGCTCGAGGGGAACGAGCGCTCCGCGGTGCAGGCGCTCGACCGTTCGACCGAGGTGACGCTCGACGAGGTGGTGGTGCGCGACACGCGCGCCGACACCGTCTCGAACACCTTCGGCCAGGGCGTCGCGCTCGGAGCCGGCGCGCGGGTGGTGATGTCGAACGTCGAGCTCCGCAACAACGGCGAGACGGGGCTCTTCTTGAACCAGCCCGGCACGAGCGGGGCCCTCTCGAACGTCGTCGTGTCGGCGACGCGGCCGCGCGCGAGCACCGGGCGCCTCGGGTGGGGCATCTCGGTGCAGGCGGGCGCGACGTTGACGGCCGAGCGCATGGTGTTGGACGGCAACCGCGCCGTCGGGCTGCTGGTCGCCCAGCGAGGGAGCCGCGCGACGTTGACCGACGTGGTGGTGCGAGACGTGGCCGCGGGCGCCGACAACGCAGGGACGCCGGTGGGGCTCGGGGTGTCGGTGCAGGGCGCCACGCTGTCGTGGACGGGCGGGCTCGTCGAGCGCATCGCCGGCGGCTTCCTCGACGTGCAGGGCGTCGATGGCGTGGCGACGCTTTCGAACGTGAGCGCGCGAACGTCGTTGCCGGGGCCGGCGGTGCGCTTCGGCGTCCAGGCCCGGAACGGCGCGGGCCTCACGCTCGAGCGGGTGGACGTGGGAGGTGCGCCCGAGTCGGGGGTGCTGGCCATCGACCCGGGCTCGCGCGTGACGCTGGCCGACGTTCGGGTTCATGACGTCGACGGCGCCGGGGTGCGCGCGCAGGAAGGGCGTGTCACCGGAGCGGGGCTGCGCGTCGAGCGGGCGAGCGTCAGTGGGCTCCTCGCGCAGCGCCGGGGCGTGCTCTCGGTCGAGCGGTGCGCCCTCGTCGGGGTGGCCGATGGCGGCTTTGGCGCGAGCGCCAGCGAGGGCGGCTCGTTGAGCGTGTCGGACGGGGTGGTGACGGGCGCGACGACGGCCGGCGTGTACGTGCGTGACGTCGGCACCACGGCGGCGCTGTCTCGGCTCGAGGTGCGCGACACGCGGCGCGACGGCAACGGAGAGTTCGGCCAGGGCGTGCTGGTGGAATCGGGCGCCACGGCCGACCTCGAAAACGTGGCGGTGGTGCGCGCGGCGACGGCCGGGCTCCAGGTGCAGGAAGTCGGCAGCGCCCTCTCGGCGCGCCGCGTGACGGTGCAGTCGACGCAGCCCAACGCGCAGGGCACGCGTGGCCGAGGCGTCAACGTCAGCTTCGGGGCCACCTTCACGGCGACCGAGACGGCCTTCCTCGACAACCAGCAGGTGGGCGTCTTCGTCTTCGAGGCGCGCGTCGAGCTCGTCGACTCGTTCGTCCAGGGGACGCGGGCCGACCCCGACGGCCGGTACGGCAATGGCGTGCAGGCCCTCACCGATGGCGTGCTCCTCGTCACCCGCGGCGCCATCGACGGCAGCGCGGGCCTGGGGGCGGCGTTCGCCGAGGCGGCTGGAGTCGTCGACGGCGCGCGGCTGTCACGCAACGCCGTCGGCCTCCACACCCAGGACGGCTCGACGCTGGAAGAGAAGCCCGTGCCCGCGATGCTGGGCCGCCGGCAGGTGGTGGTGACGCCGGCCACGACGTTCGTCGGCAACGACGCGCGCACGGGCGCCGAGCAGGTGCCGGTGCCGCCGAGGTAGCGCCGGGCGCGCGGCTACTTCTTGCAGAGCTCGGCGGTGCGTTTGTCCCAGTCGATGAGCCCCGTCATGATGGTGTTCGCCAGGCCGTTGTCTTCGGTGGTGAAGCCGAGGCCCAGGCGCAGGTCGCGCCACATGGCGTACGCGTGGAACATCTCGCCGGGCGCGCGCTCCCAGAAGACTTCGATCTGGTAGTCCTGCTCGAAGCCGGTGGCCGGGTCGGGGTTCTTGAAGGTGGCCGGCGCGGTGAGCCAGGTGCGCGCGAGGAGCACCGGCCCGAAGCTGGCGCTGCCCATCGCGGGCGTGACGCGGCGCAGGCCGCCCTTGAGGTTCGAGGTGTACGGCGCGGTGACGAGCTTCGCGGTGAGCGTCACGTCCCACGAGAGCGTCGTGGCCGCGCGCGACAGGAAGGCGTCGGCGTCGCTCGTGTGCGTGCGGGTGTAGGCGTCGTAGGCCTCGGGGTACTGCGCCTTCTGGTCGAGCGTCGAGAGAATCGGCTCGAGCTTGTCGAGGGTGCACGGGAAGACGTTGGTGATGAAGAAGCCGCGCGCCTTCGAGGGGTCGACGTCCTGCTTGCCGACGACGGTGAGGTCGTCGGAAGACAGCCGCGAGATGAAGCCGCGGCCCGGCTTGTCGGCGGTGAGCGTGTCGGCCTTGCCCGCCGTCTGCAGCTTGAGCGCCGCCTCGACCACCTCGGCGTCCTTCGCGCCGTCGGACTTCGCCCAGAACCAGCGCAGGTTGCCGTCGAGGTCGTCGGGCGCCGGCTCGGCCTG
>JALOQF010000556.1 GCA_025459425.1 Myxococcaceae bacterium
TGATCAACCACGGTTTTCTCGAACCATCCACTGACTGGCCGGGCCCCTCAGCCCAGCCGCGCCAGGGCCCCCAGCACCCGCGCCGCCGCCCCTGCTGCGAGCCGCCGCGCGAGAGACTCCGGCACCGGCTCGTCCCATTTAATGGATATCAAAGCATCTGTCGCGGTCCGTTGCACCAGGCCCTCGAGGCTGAAGACGTAGACGTCGGGCGCGTGCCGGGCCGCGACGCGCAGGTCGCGCTCGAGCGCCCGGGTCGACAGCTTGGGGAAGGGGTCGATGCCGCCGCCCGTCGAGCCGACGCCGATGGCCTGTGCGCCCGGGGCGTAGTGCTCGAGCAGGCCGGGCCCCAGCGCGCCCATGAGGCTCGTGTAGAGCATCAGCACCTGGCGGTCGGCCTCGACGTCGAGCACGCCGAGGGTGCGCTGCCAGAAGCGGGTGCCGGCGCGGCGGTCGTCGACGACGAAGGGGAACTGGTACGTCTCGACGGTGAAGCCCTGCGCGCGCATGCGGCGCACCAGCGCCCGATAGCTGTCGAGGGCGGCGTCGAGGGCGAGGCCCCGGCTGCGCGAGGTGAACCACCGGGCCAGGGTGCGCGCGGGCGCCGCCATCAGCGCGTCGAGCTCGCGTACGTCGGGCTCGAAGTCGAGGCCCACCGTCGACACCTCGAGCTGGTGGCGCTCTTTCCACGCGCAGAAGGCGTCGAAGGCCTGCCCGACGACGGGCGCGTTGTGGTGGGTGGCGAAGTAGCCCTGTTCGCGCGGCACCAGCAGCCAGCCGTGCACGGCGACACCAGCGCGGGTCAGCCGCCGCACCACCTCGGCCCGGGTGTCCGACAGGTCGAGGAGCGCCATCGACACGCCAGCGCCCAACTGGGCGAGCTGCGTGACGACCGGAGCCGTGAAGGTGTCGTCGAGCGCTCCGCTGGGCTGCTCGTTGAAGAAGAAGAGCCGGGGGCGCGGCACGGTCGTCTGACAGTGTCGCACACCTGGGCTGCCACCGCAGACGCGCGTGGGGATATGGACAGAATCGGTGACAGCGGGCTCCATGTCGGGTCTGATTCGCGGCCCTCATGGCGCGGACCGCGACGAAGAAGCCCTCCCGGAAGTCGAAGCCCTCGAAGACGCCCGCGAAGGTGAAGAAGCCGACGAAGGGCTCAAGGCCCGGGGTGAAGGCCGCTCCGAAGTCGAAGCCGGCCCCGAAGGCCAGGGTCGCCGCGAGCCGACCCTCGAAGCCCGCGCCCGCCCCCAGGCCCGCGCCGAAGGCGAAGCCGCGCAAGAAGCTCGCCGTCGACTCGCACCCCTCGTACCAGCGGCTCATCGAGACGCTGAAGCCCGGCCGCTACGCGCGCGGGCTCGTGTTCATCACCGAGCCGGGCGCGCTCGACGAAGAGATGACCGACTGGCTCATGGGCAACGTCGACGGGCGGCGCTCGCTGGGGCGCACGGCCTTCGGTGAGATTCTGGTGTTCCGCGACCTGCGCGCCCGCGCGGCCGAGCTGGGGCTGGGCGACCCGGAGCGCGAGTCAGACGTCGCGCTCATCGACATTCACTACAAGAAGATGCGTGTGTTGAGCCAGAACGTCGAAGGCTTCCTCGACGCGCTCGAAGACCCGGAGTTCCAGTCGACGTTCCTCCGCAAGGAGCTCTACGAGGCGGTGCGCGCGAAGGTGGGCCCGCCGTCAGAGACCGAGTGCTACGGCTTCGTGCCGGCGCTCGCGCTGGGCGGCCGCGAAGACGTGGGCAGCGTGCAGCGGCTCGACTGGAAAGTGCACCAGGCCATCTTGATTCAGACGTGAGCGCGCCCTCTGCAGCGGGCTGACGCGGCCGTTAAGCCAGCCCGATGGAGTCGAAGCCCTGCGCCGTCTGCGGCCGCACCATCGAGTGGCGCAAGAAGTGGGAGCGCTCGTGGAGCGAGGTGAAGTACTGCTCCGACGGCTGCCGGCGCCGGAAGCACGAGGCGGCGGACGACACCCTCGAGCGCTCGATTCTGACGATGCTCGAGGCGCGCGCGCGGGGCGCGACGATGTGTCCCTCCGAGGTCGCCCGTTCGGTCGCGCCAGACGACTGGAGGCCCCTCATGGAGCCCGTGCGTGAGGCCGCGCGCCGGCTGGTGGCGAAGGGCCTGCTCGACATCACCCAGCAGGGGCGGGTGGTCGATGGGTCGACCGCGAAGGGGCCGATTCGGCTCCGGCGAAGAGACCGCTGACGGCGAAAAGCGCCAGAAAAGCCGGGCCTCTGCGCGAGGTGGCCGTTCTTCTCGACCCGGGTGAGCCGTGCGGCGGGGGTCGGGTTTCTCACGCCTCGTGAGGACATCGGGGCGGCTTTTCAGCGTCGTGGGACTGCTGGTGTGCAGCGGCTGCATGGGCGTCGCGGGTGACGAGCCTCCCGGCACCGACGCAGAGGCACCTGCCTCCACCGTCGACGCCGGAGCCGCCACCGACGCCGGGCCGATGTCGGCCTTCGATGCTGGCGTGTTCGAGGTCGACGCTGGCGCCGTCACCGATGGAGGCCCGCTCCGCGATGGGGGCGACCCTGTCGACGCGGGCGCTCGAGCGGTGGACGCGGGCGTGATGCCCGACCGCGACGCTGGAGCCACGCCGCCTTCGGACGCCGGTGTTCCCGTCTTCCTCCTCGTGGGCAAGCAGGGCCGGCGCGCGCTCTCGTGCGACGACGGCCGCACCTGGCGCAACGACGTGTCCTTCGACGATGCGCTGCCGGCGAACCTGCGCTTCCGCTGCTTCTCGGGAAACTTCGCGCTCCCCGATGGGGGCTCGAACAACACCGACTGCGACCACAACGCCTGGTCGTCGACGGCGCTGGCCTTCGTCGGCGATGGCTTCGTGCACACCATGGGGTGGGGCGCGCCGGGCACCATCTGGCGCTCCACCGACGGCCTCTCGTGGAGCCTCGTGCACACCGGCGTCAACGTGCAGGAAGTCATGGTGGGCCCGTCACGGCTGGTGCTCGCGACGCGGAGCACCCGGCGCTCGACCGACCGCGGCCGCACGTGGACGATGGGGCCCGAGCTGATGCTGCAGAGCGGCTCGAACGACATCTGGAACGTGCGCGGCGGCGCCTTCGGTGGCGGCACCTACGTGGTGAGCGCGCAGGACGGCAGCAATACCGACTGGCAGGTGAGCCGCGACGAAGGCGCCACCTGGCAGCGCCCGCAGCTCGTCGGAGGTGGCCGCATCGACGCGTGCGGTTCAGCCCGGCCCGCCTTCGGAAACGGCGTGTTCGTCTCGGCGAGCTGGAACGGCAATCGTGTCGTCTTCTGTCGCAGCGCCGACCAGGGCCTCACCTGGAGCGTCATCATGGGCCCCACCGACTACCCCGAGAGCCGGCTGCTCTTCACCGGCTCGGGCTTCATGCTCTGGTCGAACGGCAAGGTGCACCGCTCGACGGACGGCGCGAGCTGGACGACGACGAACACGGTGACGCGCTCCCCGGGCGGCACGATGAGCGGCGGGCCCAACATCGGCGCGGTGGCCATCGGCCCCACGGGCACCTTCGCGGCGGTCCGCGGCGGGTGGGACGTCTGGTACGACCGCCAGCGCTTCTACCGCTCGACCGA
>JALOQF010000204.1 GCA_025459425.1 Myxococcaceae bacterium
CACCATCGACGCCTGGCTCGCGCCCCGGCGCCGAGGGCCAGCGCCCACGTGTGCGCCGACGACCGGCGTCTTCGAGGCCCTCGCCGCGCCGGCTGGACTCGTCGGGTCGGCCTGGCTCCTGGCCGAGGGCGCGGCACCGACGTACTGGACTTATCTCTGCGCGGTGCCGCTCCCGGTGACGCTGTGGCTGTGGCCGCGCGTTCGTGGGCGGCTCAACGGCCCGGCCCTGCTGACGACGCTGGGCCTGCTCGTCGCGACGTCGTTCGTGTGGGAGGCCGTGCTCGCCGTGCCGCGCGGCTGGTGGGGCTACCAGCCGGCGTCGATGCTCGGCCCGCGCCTGTGGGGCCTGCCGCTGGAAGCGGTGGCCGTCTGGTTGCTCGCGCCCGTCACCACCGCCGTCGTCTTCGAAGCGCTCCGCCGAAAGGAACCGTTGCCGTGAACCGCCCTCCCCAGACCGTCCTCCTGCGTCCCCTCGTCGCCCTGTCACTGCTCGTCATCGCCATGGTGGTGGCGCGCACCGTCGCCGACGCCGTCGGCCTCAAGGCCCCCTGGTACCTGCTGCACGAGCTCACCGTGATGGCGGTGCCGATGGTGTGGTTGTTGTGGCGCGTCTTCCCGCGGCTGGGCGAGTCCGACCGCATCGGCTTCGTGGTGACGAGCGGGCTCTTCATCACCGCGTCGGCCATCGCCGAGCTGCTCGCCATTCAGCACCGCTACTGGTGGTTCTACGAAGGGCACGACGCGCTCTCGGGGTTGACGCTGGGCGCGATTCCCCTCGAGGAGTTCATCTCGTACCCGCTGCTGCTCAACGTGCCGATGTTGTGGTTCCTCGAGCTGTCGCTGGCGCGGCCCGACGAGCCGGTGCTGGGCGAGGCGCGCAGCGCGAAGCTGGCCAGGTGGCTCCGCCGGGCCTCGGCCGGTGCGCTGGTGGTCGCGGGCGGCTTCGTCGCCCTGGCGCTCCAGGATCGCGGCGCCACGGACGTGACGACGGGCGCGATGGCCGACGCGGCCGGCGCGATCCGCTACTCGGCGGGCCCCAAACAGTACGGGTGGACCATCGTGCAGGCGCTGGGCTGGGCGGGCACCTTCGCCCTCGCGGCGGCCGTCGCGCACCGGGTGCGGTGGCGCACGCTCCTCATCGTCGTCGCCACCTATTTCCCGTTCGCGCTCTTCGTCGAGCTGCTCGCGTGTGGCCGCGGTTGGTGGGTGTGGAACGCACAGCAGACGGTGGGCGTGTTCGCGTGGGTGCTGCCCGTCGAGAGCTTCAGCATGTACCTGACGGGCGCGCTGATGCCGGTGCTGTGCTTCGAGTGGCTCCGGGGCCTGTGGGCCGACGAGCCGCGGAGCGCGGCGCTGATCCCGGAGCGGCGCTGACGGCACGACGGTTTGCACCGGCGGGAAGGGCCAGAAAGTGGCGACCCTGCCGTGAGGTCCGTAGGGTGGTCGGGTGACATCGCTGTGGCAACGCCTGACGGAGCCATCTGCCCTGGTGGTCGACGGGTTGGAGCGTCGGCAGGCGAAGATCCTCGCCTCGGCGTTGGTCGTCATCCTCCCGGTGTGGGCGGTGACGGTGTTCGCGTCGCTGGCGACCCGCACCCGCGACTCCACCCCGCTCGAGTGGGTCCTCATCTTCGTCGTCAACGCCCTGGCGCTCGGCTCGTACGTGCTGAGCCGCACCCGCTTTCACCGGGTGGGGGCCAGCATTCTCATTCTGACGAGCATCATCGGCGCCAACCTGGCGCAGTCGACCGAGCCCGATCGCCTGCGCGTCGTCGTCGGCATGCTGTACGCAGCGCTGGGCCCCATCTACTCGGCCATCCTCATCAACACGCGCGCGACGCTGGTGGCGGCGGTCGGCACCATGACGTGCTTCGTGGGCTTCGGGCTCGTGCACCCGGCGTTGACGACGACCGACTTCGTGCTGCCGCTCTTCCTGTTGGGGTTCCTCCTCTCGCTGACGGTGGTCGCGTCGGCGGTGCGCGAGTCGCAGCTCAAGGTGATCGAAGCGCAGTCGGCGCACCTGGGCGCCACGCTCGAGTCCGCCATCGACGCGGTGGTGGCCGTCGACCGCGCGGGCAAGGTGACGAGCTGGAGCCGACGGGCCGAGTCGGTCTTCGCGCGCCCGGCGGCCGAGGCGGTGGGCCAACCGCTCTCGCGCGTGGTGGCTTCGGGCCCCGACGCCGACCGGCTCGACGAGGCGCTGGGCCAGCAGCACCCGACGCGGCTCGAGTTCGAGCGCCCCGTCGGGCTCGAGGCGCGCCGGGCCTTCGAGGCGTCGATGGCCCCCCTCAAGGACGGGAGCGGCGCGGTGGTGGTCTTGCGCGACGTCACCGAGCGCAAGCAGATCGAGGCCCGGCTGATGATGACCGACCGGCTCGAGACGATGGGCCGGCTGGTGGCCGGCGTGGCCCACGAGATCAACAACCCGCTCGCCTACGTGCAGGCGAACCTGCGCGCGCTCGAGGAAGATCTGGCGTCGCCGGCGCTCCCTCCGCGCGAGCGGCAGGAGCTCCTGGCCGAGACCCTCGACGGCACCAGGCGCATCCAGACCATCGTGAAGGACCTGCTGACGTTCTCACGGCACAGCGGCGAGTACGACGCGCTGAGCGCGGTGAACGTCGAGGCCACCATGGAGTCCGCGCTCCACATCGCCCAGGTGCACGTCACCAACGCGAAGGCCTCGGTCATTCGCCAGTACGGCACGGTGGGCACCGTGATGGGCATCGAGTCGCGGCTCGGCCAGGTGTTCCTGACGCTCATCATGAACGCGGTGCAGGCGCTGCCGGCCTCGGGTGGGCGGCGGGAGCTGCTGGTGTCGACCCGCCTCGAGGGCGGAAAGGTGATCGTCGCCGTGCGCGACTTCGGCGAGGGCATGACGCCCGAGGTGCGGGCGCGCCTCTTCACCCCGTTCTTCACCACCAAGCCGGTGGGCAAGGGCACGGGGCTCGGCTTGTCGATCGCCCATTCGATCGTGACCAGCCTGGGCGGAGAGATTCGCGTCGAGAGCGCGAAGGGGCAGGGCGCGCTCTTCGAGGTGGTGCTCCCGGCGACGCCCCCACCGGACACCACCCCGTCACCGTGAGCGGCGGGCGCTGCCTCAGGTCAGGCGCGACAGGAGCGTCTGGCGAATGAGCTCGAGCGTCTTCGGCATGCGCTCGCCGAACTGATCGAAGAACTGCTTCTGGCTGACGAGCTCGTCCTTCCACTCGGTCTCGTTGATGTGCGTGGCCTCGTCGACCTTCGCCGGGTCGATGTCGAGGCCCGAGAGATCGATGTGGCCCTGCTTGGGCACCCAGCCGAAGAGCGTCTCTTGCGCGCCGACGCTGCCGTGGGCGCGGTCGACGATCCACTTGAGCACGCGCATGTTGTCGCCGTACCCCGGCCAGAGGAACTTGCCGTCCTTGTTCTTCCGGAACCAGTTCACCATGAAGATCTTCGGCGGGTACGGGATGCGGGTCTGCATCTTGAGCCAGTGCGCGAAGTAGTCGGCGACGTTGTAGCCAGCGAAGGGCAGCATCGCCATCGGGTCACGGCGCACCACGCCCTGCTGGCCCGTCGCCGCGGCGGTCGTCTCGGACGCGAGCGTCGCGCCCAGGTACACGCCGTGCGCCCAGTTGAACGACTGCATCACGAGCGGCACCGTGTTCGAGCGGCGACCGCCGAAGATGATGGCGCTGATGGGCACGCCCCGCGGGTCGTTCACGTACGACGACAGCATCGGGTTGTTCGACGCGGGCGCGGTGAAGCGCGAGTTGGGGTGCGCGGCCTTCTCGGTCGAGCCCTTCTTCCACGGCTGGCCCTTCCAGTCGGTGAGCTCGTCGGGCGCCTCACCGTCGAGGCCCTCCCACCACACCTGCATGTCCTTCGTGACGGCGACGTTGGTGAAGATGGTGTCCTTCGCGATGGTCTTCATCGCGTTCGGGTTCGACTGCCAGTTGGTGCCCGGCGCGACGCCGAAGTAGCCGTTCTCGGGGTTCACCGCCCACAGCCGGCCGTCTTCGCCGACGCGCAGCCACGCGATGTCGTCGCCCACCGTGTAGACCTTCCACCCGTCGAAGCGCTTGGGCGGGATCATCATCGCGAAGTTCGTCTTGCCGCAGGCCGAGGGGAACGCGGCGGCCACGTAGGTGGTGCGGCCCTCGGGATCTTCGACGCCGAGGATCAGCATGTGCTCGGCCAGCCAGCCCTCGTTGCGGCCCACGTAGCTGCCGATGCGCAGCGCGAGGCACTTCTTGCCGAGGAGCGCGTTGCCGCCGTAGCCCGAGCCGAAGCTCCAGATCGCGTTGTCCTGCGGGAAGTGGCAGATGTAGCGGCGGTCGGGGTTGAGATCGCCCGTGCAGTGCAGGCCGCGGTTGAAGTCGTTCGAGTCGCCGAGCATGTCGAGCGCCGGCTTCCCCATGCGCGTCATGATGCCCATGTTGAGCGCGACGTAGACCGAGTCGGTCACCTCGATGCCGATCTTCGAGTGCTCGCTGCCGAGCGGGCCCATCACGTAGGGCACCACGTACATCGTGCGGCCCTTCATCGAGCCCTGGAACAGGCCCTTGAGCATGCCGTACGCCTCTTCGGGCGGCTTCCAGTTGTTGGTGGGGCCCGCCTCTTCCTTCGTCGGCGTGCAGATGAAGGTGAGGTGCTCGACGCGCGCCACGTCGTTCGGGTTCGAGCGGTGCAGGTAGCTCCCGGGGTGCTTCTGCTGGTTCAGCGGAATCAGAATGCCCTTCGAGACGGCGTACTCGGTGAGGCGCTTCTTCTCGTCGGCGCTGCCGTCGCACCAGACCACCTGGTCGGGCGTCGTCATCGCCGCCATCTCGTTCACCCAGTCGAGCAGGCGTTTGTTCGTCGTGAGGTTGGTCGTGACCGTCGGCATGGCGGGGCGTCTCTTTCGCGGAAAAAGCAGGTGATGAAGCCTGGCTGATGCACTACCCGAAAGCGCGCAGGGCGTCTCATGGCCTCACCGGCCGATCAAGCGGGAAGGCCTCATGCGTTCCATGAGCGTTTGGTGAGGATGCGCTGCGTCAGCGCCGGGGCCGGGAAGAACGCAGCGCGTCGTGAGAGCCTTCGGAGCCATGGCGAGCGAGACACGAACGAGCGCGCGGGCAGGGGATCCATCGGCGAACACGGGCTTTGGCGCCGAGCTGTCATCGGAAGCCGAGCCGGGGGCGCTCCCACGCACGCAGAACGCGCCGCGGCACGCGCCGATGGGCCTGTTCACCGAGCAGCTGTCGTCGACGCCGTTCCTCGTGGGGCGGGCCGAGGCGCGGCGCTCGTGGCTGTATCGCGTGCGCCCGTCGACCGAGGTCGGCGACTTCTCGCCCGTGCCGCACCCCGGCTTGTCGGCGTGGGGCTCGCACGCGGCGCCGAACCTGCTGGGGTGGAAGCCGCGGCCCTTGCCGCTCGAGGCGACGGACTTCGTCGACGGGCTCACCACGGTAGCGGTCGGTGGGAGCGCGGCGGATCAAGCCGGAGTGGCGATTCACAACTTCGTCACCAGCGCGCCCATGACGCGGCGAGCGCTGTGTTCGGCCGACGGCGAGTCGTTGTTGCTGCCCGACGAGGGCGAGCTCGAGGTGCGCACCGAGTTCGGGCGGCTGGTGGTGGGGCCCGGCGACGTGCTGGTGATTCCGCGCGGCGCGCGCTTCGCGGTGAACCCGCTCGGAGGCGCGAGCCGGCGCGGCTGGTGGATCGAAGTGTTCGGCGCGGGCTTCGCGTTGCCTCCGCGCGGCGTCATCGGCGCCAACGGCCTGGCCGAGAGCCGGCACTTCGTCGCGCCCGACGCGGCCTACGAAGACGCTCCCGGCGAGTGGACGATCTTCCACAAGTACTCGGGCACGCTGTGGGCGGCGCCGTCGAACCATTCGCCCTTCGACGTCGTCGCGTGGCACGGCACGGCGGTGCCGCTCGCGTACGATCTGTCGCGCTTCTGCCCCGTCGGCGCGGTGGCGTTCGATCACCCGGATCCGTCGATCTTCACCGTGCTCTCGGCGCCGACGGCGGTGCCGGGGCGCCACGTGGCCGACCTGGTGGTGTTCCCGCCACGCTGGGACGCGGCGATGCACACGTTCCGCCGGCCCTGGTACCACCGCCAGGCCGCGACCGAGTGGAACGCCATCGTCACCGGGCCCACCTCGAACCGCGTGTACTCGCGCGGCGGGAGCTTCTTGACGCCGCCCTTCACGCCCCACGGCATCACCCCCGACGCGCTCGAGCGCGAGCTGTCGGGGAAGGACGACGAGAAGCCCCGCTTCATCGGAGACGGCGCCACCTGGGTGCAGCTCGAGACGCACTTCCAGCTGAGCGTCACCGACGCCTGGCGAGAGGCTCCGTGGCGTGATGTGGACTTCGCCGGCGTGGCGCGCGGCGCGAAGGTGCGCTTTGCGAAGGGCGGAGCGAGCTTCCACTCGTCCGACACGATCCCCGGGCTCAAGCCGTGATCGTCGAGGTCGCCCACCGTTTCGTCGGCCCGGCGCGCGTCGCCTACGGCGAGGGGCTCGTCGAGACCGCGCTGGGTCAGGCGCTGGGTGAGCGGGCGAAGATTCTTCTCGTCACGACGGCGAGCGCGACGAAGGACCCCCGGCTCCTGGCGAGGGTGCGCTCGGCGCTCGAAGGGCGCGCCGTACGCGTCGTCGACTCGGTGTCGCAGCACGTCCCGGTCGAGGCGCTCGATCAGCTCACGGCCTCCCCCTTCGACGCCGTGGTGTCGCTGGGCGGCGGTTCACCCATCGACGCGGCCAAGGTCGCAGTGGTGCTCCAGGCGACTGGCACCCGGCCCACGGCCCTCGCTTCGACGCGCCTGCCGGAGTCGCTCGGCCCCCGGCCGCTTCACGTCGCCTTGCCGACGACCCTGTCGGGCGCCGAGCTCTCGCCGACGGCCGGCTTCACCGTCGAAGGGCGAAAGGTCGGCGTCTTTCACTCCGAGCTCAGCCCCCAGGTGGTGCTCGGCGACGTCGCGCTCGCGCAGCGCACGCCCCTGACGCTCTGGTTGTCGACGGGGGTTCGATCGATCGACCACGCCATCGAGGGGCTGCTCGCGGCAGGGCAGCATCCGCTCGCCCAGGCGGCCGCCCGCGACGGGTTGCCTGCACTCATCGATGCGCTCTCACGTACGGCAGGCGTGCAGGAAGATGCGCAGGCGAGGCACGACGCGCAGGTCGCCGCGTTCCTCTGCTACCAGTTGCCCCTCGAAGCGCAGCGGGGTCCCAGCCACGCGCTCGGCAAGCGCCTGGGAGCGTCCTTCGGCATTCCGCACGGGCTCACGTCGTGTCTGACGCTGCCGGCCGTGCTCGCGGTCAGGCCCCGCGATGCGGCGCTCGCGCGGCTCGAGGCGCTGCTCCACGGGCCGCCCCACGAGGTCGTTCGCGCATTGCTCCAGCGCCTCGGGCTCGTTCGTCGACTGTCGGACTTCGGCGTCGGCCCGGCCGAGCGCGCGCGCGTCGAAGCCGACTTCACGCACCCTGAGCTCTCGAAGGCACACCTGCACATGGTGCTCGAAACGATCGCGTGAACGCGGCGGCGGCGCCGCACGCGCTCTGGGGACGGGAAAGCGGCGCGCTCCGTTGGTAAGGGCGTCGGCCATGCACCGGCCTCCGAACGTGATCCACTGGCAGGACGAGAAGGACCTCGATGACAGCGGCTACCCGGGGGACGACGAGCGGCTGGGCTTCACCACGAAGCTGTCGGCGAAGCTGGGTCTCTTCCGCATCGGCATCGGCCACGAGGTGCTGCCGCCCGGGCGACGCACGAGCTACCCGCACGCCGAGCTCAGCGAAGAAGAGTTCGTGTTCGTCCTCGAGGGCACGCCCGACCTCTGGCAGGACGGGCACCTGTACCGCCTCGGTCCGGGCGACGCCGTCGGCTGGCCGAGCGGCACCGGCATAGCGCACACGCTCATCAACAACACCGAGCATGACGTGCGGCTGCTGATCGTGGGCGAGCCGTCGCGGCGCCGGTTCAAGGTGCACTACCCGCTGCACCCCGAGCGCAACGCGAGCCTCGGTGAGTCCTGGTGGAGCGACGCGCCCCGCCGTGAGCTCGGGCCGCACGACGGGCTGCCAGACGCGCGGCGGAAATGAGCTGAAGGTCGTTCCGGAAGATTGCGGGGACCGGCTGACTGGCGGCGATCGCGGGCGGAGCATCGGCGGCGGGCGCGGGCAGCGCGTGGGCTGACTGTATGTGAGCGGAGCGTGGGGGTGGACCCGGTTACGGACCTGTCTCAGCGGCGGCGGAGGCGCGGTGTCGGCGGAGTTCCCTCTCGGAGCGTCGGTGGACGGCTGTGTCTCAGCGGCGGCGGAGGCGCGGTGTCGGCGGAGTTCGCTCTCGGAGCTTCGGTGGACGGCCGTGTCTCAGCCTCGGCGGAGGCGCGGTGTCGGCGGAGTTCCCTCTCGGAGCGTCGGTGGACGGCCGTGTCTCAGCGGCGGCGGAGGCGCGGTGTTGGCGGAGTGCCCTCTCGGAGCGTCGGTGGACGGCCGTGTCAGCGGCGGCGGAGGCGGAGGCGCGGTGTCGGCGGAAGGATCTCTCGCAGCGTCGCCGGACGTGGACGGCCCGGGCGCGGTGTCGGGGGGGGGCCTTCCCGGAGCGTCGGTCGCAGGCGAAAGCCTCACGAAGCGCCAGCGTCCTCGCCTCGCCTGCGCTCGTCGCCGTCAGCTCTCTGGAGCCGTCGTCTGGTGCCGCGCGGCTGGAGTCGCCTCGAGCCCCTTCGACGCCATGTAGATGATGTTCCGCGTGCCCTTCTTGCCCCGGTACATGGCGCGATCGGCGAAGTCGAGGAGCGTGTCCTTCTCCTGGGCGTGCTCCGGGTAGCTCGCGATGCCGATGCAGGTGGTGATGTTGAGCCCGAAGCCCTCGCGCGCGAGGAAGCGGTGGCTCTCGACGGCGCGCCGAATGCGCTCGGCCACCTTGAGCGCGCCGCCCGAGTCGGTGCCCCGCAGCAGCAGCACGTACTCGTCGCCGCCCCACCGGCACACCACGTCGTTGTCTCGCACGCAGGCCTTCAGCACCCGTGACACCTCGACGAGCAGCTTGCTGCCCACCACGTGCCCGTGCGTGTCGTTGACGCTCTTGAAGTAGTCGAGGTCGAGGAACAGCAGCGAGAACGGCTTCTCGGCGCGCGTGGCGTTCTTGAACTCTTTGTCCAGCACCAGCTCGAGGTAGCGGCTGTTGAATAGGTGCGTGAGGTCGTCGAGGTAGACGAGGTCTTCCACCTCGGCGAAGCGGCCGAGGTTCTTGAGCGCGAGCGCGAGGTGGCGGCCCAGGTACGCGCCGGCCTCGACGCCTGCCTCGGGAATGTCGCCCGAGAAGAGCAGCAACACCGCGCCCAGGCGTGACTCGCCATCGACGATGGGCAACAGGAACGCCGTTTCGTACGGCCCGGGCACCTCGTCGAGCTGCAGCTCGTGGCCGGCCCGCGACAGCGCCTTGAGGGCCTCGGTCACCTGCGGCGTCACCACCTCGGCCAGCGCCTCACGATCGTCCCCAGGCACGCCTGCCCAGCCCGCCAGCTGCAGCACGTCGTCGTCGCTGATGTAGAGCGCACATGCGTCGGCGCCGCACAGCGACAAGAAGCCCGAGGCCGACGTTTCCACCAGTCGATCGCGATCGAGCGTGGTCGCGATGCGCTGGCCCGCCTCGAGCAGCGTCACGTAGCGCCGCAGCGCCTCGTGCTCCTTCAGCAGCGAGTTCTGCGTCAGCGCCCGATTCACCGCCGTCGCCAGCACCTCGGGGGTGATCGGCTTCACCAGGTAGTCCGAGGCGCCGCTCTTGATGGCGCGCACCGCCGGCTCCACCTTGTCGAGCGCGGTGATGACGAGCACCTCGATGCCCGGGTGCGTCGACTTGACGAACTGGAGCAGCTCCATGCCGTCCGACTGGGGGAAGATGAGGTCGGTCACCACCAGATCGAACTTCTGGCTCGACAGGGCCGTGCGCGCGTCGGTGGTCGACGACACCGGCACCACCTGGTGGCCCGCCCCGGTGAGGAAGTCGGCGTACAGCGCACGCGCGACCTTTTCATCGTCGACCAGGAGGATCTGCGCCATGGTGGGGCGGCGTCGTACCAGATGACGCGTCGCTTGCCCCCTGTGGTTTCGAGTGCCTCGTGGTCGCTCCTGAACGCCGGTTGTGTGTCTTCTTCGAAGCGGGTCGCACCCGGTACGCGCTCGAGGCGACGAGCGTGCTCGAGGTGGCGCGGCCGCAGGGCGACGACGAGACGTTCCGCGGGCACCTGGGCATTCGCGATCTGTCCGAGCTGGTGGGCGGTGGCCCCGAGGTGCGGCCCGGCACGGTGGTGGTGCTCGACACGAGCCCGACGGTGGCCGCCCGCACGCTGCGCGTCGACGGCGTCTTCGACGTCTCGGGGCACCTTGCGCTCCCGCTGTCGAACCGCCTGGTGCCGCTCCTCGCTCCGGTGGTGAAGCAGGGCCTCGTCTCGGAGGCAGGCCTCTCGTTCGAGCTCGACGTCGCACAGCTCGTGCGTGGGTTGCCCCGGCCGCAGCGGCGCCTCGAGGTGGCGGCGGGTGCGGCGAAGGGGCCCTGTCTCGTCTTCGACAGCGGGGAGCGCCGCTTCGCCGTCGCGCTCTCCGACGTCTCCCAGGTGGCCAGCCGCGGCGTGATGTTCAACCCGGCGCCGGGCGTGGGCTCGTTCGTAGGCGTGCTGATGCACCAGCAGCGGCTGGTGCCGGCCTTCAGCCTCACCGGCGACGAGGCCGAGGCGCTCCTCGTCGTCGTGGAGCTCTCGGGCGGTCCAGTCGCGGTGTCGGCGAGCCGCGCGCACGGGGTGAAGGCGCCCGAGGCGCTGGGTGAGGCGACGGTGATCGACGTCGTCGCCACCTTCGGCTGAGCCGCCCGCGCTTCCTGCCCCAGGCGCCGCGTGGCAGCCCGAGGCGCGGTCCGTCACTTCGGCTTCTTGAGCCAGTGCAGGCGAGGGCCCTCGGGAGGCGCCATCACCGACGCCAGCACGATGCCGACGCCGAGCAACGCGAGGGCGATGAACACCAGCGCCGTGGCGTCGATGGGCAGGCGGGGGAAGCGCCCCCTCGCGCGGCGTACCTCGGCGATGAGGGTGCCGATGCGCACCGTCAGCACCTCGGCGGCGTCGAGCGTCAACATGAAGCCGTCGGCTGCTTCCTTCACCCGGCCCGTTCGCACCAGCTCGCTGAAGGTGCGGGCCGCGTCACCGCGCATCGACACCTCGCCCTCGACGCCCGCGCTGAAGCGCACCTCGAGGCCGGTCGGCACCCACGTCAGCTCGAGCCTGGCCGACGAGCCGATGGCGATGTCGTCGTCTGGCCCGTCACCGAGCTTCAGCGTCGTGCGCCCCCGCCCATCGAGCACCTCGGCCGTGAGGCGCCGGCTGCCCCAGCGCAACCGGGCTTCCCACGCAGAGTCTGGCGCGACCACCGTCTTCATCGGCCCTGCCTCGTAACGCCCGGCCCCGCGCCTGTCACTCCACCAGCCCCAAAAGGCACCGGCCGGTGAGGGCCTCTCGTCGAGGACCCTCACCGGCCGGAAATCATGCGCCTCTCGAGCGGCTTACTTCTTCTTCTTCAGCTCGTCGTCGATGACGGCCTTGAAGGCGTCGATGGGCTGCGCGCCCACGACCTGGCGGCCGTTGATGAAGAACGTCGGGGTGCCGTTCGCGCCCACCCGCATGCCCTCGTTCGAGTCATCGGTGACGTACTGGTCGTACTTGTTCGAGTCGAGCGCCGCGCGGAACTTGCCCACGTCGAGCTTGAGCTCCTCGGCGTACCGCTCGAGCGACGGGCGGTCGAGCGCCTGCTGATTGGCGAAGAGCTTGTCGTGGTACTCCCAGAACTTGCCCTGCTCGTTCGCGGCCATCGACGCCATGGCGGCGATCTTCGCGTTGTTGTGGAACGGCAGCGGCTGGTGCTTGAAGACGATCTTCAGCTTGCCCTGGTACTGCTTCTCGAGGTCGTGGAGCGTGGGCACCACGCGCGAGCAGAACGGGCACTGGAAGTCCGAGAAGGCCACGATGGTGACGGGGGCGTTCTTCGGGCCCGTCGCCGGGGCGCCGTCGATCTTGATGTCGGTGACGACCTTCTGCGGCTCGGGCGCGCCGGGAGCGGCCGGCGGCGGGGCCTTGCCGGCGTCCTTCATGAACTCGGCGTAGAGGTTCTCGAGCTTGACGCCGTTGGCGAGGAGCTTGTCGGCCTTCTTGATCTCCTCGTCGATGACGTTCTTGAACGACTCGAAGGGCTGCGCGCCCACGAACTCGCGGCCGTTGATGAAGAACGTCGGGGTGCCGTTGGCGCCGACCTGCATGCCCTCGCTCGAGTCACGCTCCACCTTCGCGGCGAACTTGTTCGAGTCGAGCGCCGCCTTGAACTTGCCCATGTCGATGCCGAGCTCCTGCGCGTACCGCTCGATGCTGGCGCGATCGAGCGCCTGCTGGTTGGCGAAGAGCTTGTCGTGCATCTGCCAGAACTTGCCCTGCTCGTGCGCGGCCATCGACGCCTCGGCGGCGATCTTCGCGTTGTTGTGGAAGGGCAGCGGCTGGTGCCGGAACATGATGCGCACGTCCTTCGCGTAGGTGTCCTCGATCTGCTTCATCGTGGGGACGACGCGCGAGCAGAACGGGCACTGGAAGTCCGACCACGCGACGATCGTCACCTTGGCGGCCTTCGGGCCACGGCTGGGCGAGTCCTCGGGGAGGTCGATCTTCCGCACGGCCGGCGGCGGGGGCGGGGCCGACGGCTGCGCCTGCTGCGGCGGGGGCGGGGGCGAGGTGACGCCCTTCTCGATGATGCGGGCGTAGACCTGGTCGGCGGGCGTGCCCGACTTCACCATCTCCTGCGCGCGGCCGAGCTCGGCGTCGATGATGCGCTTGAAGTTGTCGATGGGCTGCGCGCCCGAGAGCTTCTTGCCGTTGATGAAGAAGGCCGGCGTGCCGGTGGCGCCGATGGACTGGGCGAGGCCCTGGTCCTTGTCGATCTGCGCCTGGAACTTCGCCGCCTGCATGTCGGCCTTCCACTTCTCGACGTTG
>JALOQF010000557.1 GCA_025459425.1 Myxococcaceae bacterium
CGAGAAGGCCTTCAGCTCGACGCCGAAGCCCTTCGCGATCCACTCGAGGCCCTTGCGGTTGGGGTTCTTGTCGGCGGTGACGAGGACGTTGTCGGCCTGGCCGGCGGCGCGGCCGGTCACGTACACCTGCTTCACCGACAGGCCGTCGCGCACGAACGCGAGCACGGCCATGAGGTCTTCATTCGAGAACGTGGGCGCGACCGCGACGGTGACCGACGCGCCCTTGAGGGCGGTGGCGAGCTGGCCGAGGGCAGCGACGGTCGGCGTCTCTTTCGCGTCCTGGCCCTTGCCGACGAGCGACTGCAGCACGCGCTTCTGGTTGAGCTGCTTGTACGAGAGGCGGCCCTGGTCGCACATCCACGACTTGTTGATGGCCTCGTTCTCGCGTGGGCGGAACCGGTAGGTGTCGCAGAGGTCGACGATGTTGCCCGAGTAGTTCGAGTCGAGCTTGCCGTAGTGGGGCGCGACGTCGACGACCTCGTGCGAGCCGCGGCCGAAGACGCCGAGCTGGGGCTCCTTGGCCACTTCTTCCATGAAGCGCACGCAGCGGGTGCAGAGCACGCAGCGCTCCTGATCGAGCACCACGAGATCGCCGAGCACCTTGCGCTTGTTGCGCAGAATCTTCGGGCCTTCGAGCCGCGAGGGCTTGAAGTCGTACCGCATGTAGTAGTCCTGCAGCTTGCACTCGCCGGCCTGGTCGCAGATCGAGCAGTCGACCGGGTGGTTGAGGAGCAGGAACTCCATCACCGACTTCTGCTGCGACTTCACCTTGTCGGTGTTCGTCTTGACGATCATCCCCTCGGTGATGCCCTGCTGGCAGGCGGGCACGAGCTTGGGGGCGTTCGACGTCTCGACGAGGCACATGCGGCAGTTGGCCGCGATCGAGAGGCGAGGGTGGTAGCAGTAGTACGGAATCTCGGAGCCGGCCTTCTTGGCGGCCTCGATGAGGTTCGTGCCCGGCTTGACGACGACCTCGTGGCCGTCGACGGTCAACGTGACGAAGCCAGGGTTCTTCGGTGGGGGCGGGCCCGGAGGCGGCGCAGGCTTCGGGGCTTCCGTCTTCTTCTCGTCGCTCACTGCTCGACCTCCCCGCCGATCATGTTGATGGTGTCGAAGGTGGGAATGAGGTCCGCCAGCATGCGGCCCTCGCACATGCGGGCAAGCCCGCTCAGAATCTGGAAGCCCGGCGCGCGCACGTGGCACTTGTACGGGCGGCCGGAGCCGTCGCTCTTGAGGTACCAGCCCAGCTCGCCGTTGGCGGCCTCGGTGCAGTGGTAGATCTCACCGACCGGCACGGGGATGCCTTCCATCACGAGCTTGAAGTGGGCGATGACGCCTTCGATCGAGCTGTACACCTGCTCCTTGGGCGGGAGCGCGATGCGCCAGTCGTCGACCATCACCGGGCCCTGGGGCATCTCCTTGAGCGCCTGGCGGATGATGGCGATCGACTGCTTCGTCTCGAGGATGCGCAGGTAGTAGCGATCGAAGTTGTCGCCGTTGTTGCCGAGCGGCACCTCGAAGTTCATGCGGTCGTACACCCAGTACGGCTTCGCCTTGCGCACGTCGTAGTTGACGCCGTTGGCGCGCAGGCAGGGGCCGGTGAAGCCGAAGTCGAGGGCGTCGTCCTTGGTGATGACGCCGGTGCCGCGCAGGCGGTCGGTGAAGATGCGGTTGCGGGTGAGGAGCCGGTCGGCCTCGTCGAGGTGCTCCTCGATCTTGACGAGGCTCTTGAGCACCTTGTCTTCCCAGCCGGCGGGCAGGTCGCGGTTGAGGCCGCCGACGCGGCCGTAGCTGGTGGTGAGGCGCGCGCCGGTGAGCTCGGTGACGCGGTCGGTGATCAGCTCGCGGCCCTCGATGCAGTAGAGGAAGGGGGCGAAGCCGCCGAGCTCGAGGCCGACGGCGCCGACGGTGGTGAGGTGGCTGGCGATGCGGTGCAGCTCGGCGCCGACGACGCGGATGTACTTCGCGCGCTCGGGGATCTCGACGCCCATGAGGGCCTCGACGGCCGAGAGGAAGCCGAAGTTGTTGGTGAGCGCCGCGACGTAGTCGAGCCGGTCGGTGTACGGCAGGCACTGCGTCCAGGTGACGTTCTCGCAGCTCTTCTGGAAGCCGCGGTGGAGGAACCCGACCTCGGGGTCCATCTTCACGATCGTCTCGCCGTCGAGCTCGATGCGCAGGCGAACGGTGCCGTGGGTGGCGGGGTGCGAGGGCCCCAGGTTGACCACCATGTTCCGCGTCTGCAGGTGGGCTTCGAGCTCGTCGTCGCTCGGGTTCGGGTCGTACTGGTCGTCGGCCATCATGGGGCGTTGCGTCCTCAGGTGACGTGGAGGCGGGAGTTACTCGGCGACCCCGTTGGTGCCGGGGCCGCGGAAGATGTCCTTGAGCGGGCGCTCGGGGATGAGGCCCTGCCGGCCGCGCAGCGGGTAGTCCTTGCGGAGCGCGTGGCCCTGGAACTCCTCGTACATGAGGATGCGGCGGAGATCGCCGTGGCCCTTGAAGGGCACGCCGTAGAAGTCCCACACGAAGCGCTCGGCCCAGTTGGCGCCCTGGAACACGGAACGAATCGAGTGCACCTCTTCGCCCTCGTTCACGCGCACCTTGAGCCGCGCCAGCTCGCCGCGCTCGACGTTGCGCAGGAAGTAGACGACCTCGAAGCGGGGGTCCTGCTCCTCGGGCGGCAGGTGGAGGCGATCGACCGCGTCCATCGAGATGAAGAGGCGGAAGCCGAGGCGCTCCTTGAGGAGCTTCGCCACCTGCGGAATGTGATCGGGCTTCACCACGCCCCATGCGTCACCGGCGCGATCGACGTAACGCTCGACGAGGGCCTCAGGCAGTTGCGCGTGAATCTGATCCAGCGCGAAGGTGCTCACGGGGAGGGACTCCAGGGCGGGGGAAAACGCGAGCCTGTATAGGGACCGCTTCCGCGCAGGGTCAACGTCGTTTTCTTCGATGAAACGATGGCTTAGCGGGGCTGATGGAGCCCGTCAGCCGCGTGCCTACTGCGTCGCGCCGAACTCCACCGATCCACTGAAGTTGGGCCAGTCCAGAGCTCGACCTTGTTCTCGTCCAGCGCCTCCCGAAACACCGGCCGCCCGGTGACGAAGGCCGCCTCAACAAAGCCCGCCTGGTCGGGGGCCAGGCTCCACTCGAGCAACACGAGGGGAGGGCGCTTCTCGCACCCGGCGAGGACGGCAGTGCGGAGAACGGGCGCAAGACGCCTCATCGATCCTTCCATCGTTAGTGGAGGACCCCCACCCCGACCCCACCCCACGCCACCCACTCATGGACGGTGGGGGCGGGACGAGAGGAAGTGAGCGTTGATTGAGGCGCGCTTCAGGAGCCGCTGGAGCGGTCGCGACGACCAGTTCCCCAAGTCCGGCACCCTCGCAAGAAACTCGTGCGCCTCAAGTGGAACCTCCGTGAAGGCGGCGTTGTAGTGCGCAGCCCGGAGTGCATAGAGCACCCTCAAGGAGCGGATCGGAAGAACGAGATCGGCCTCGGGTTCCGTCGAAATGCCCACGAGCCCCCATCGCGCGCGCAGTCCGCCACGCTGTCGGCGAATCTTGTGCGGCAACCAGTTGAGCGGGAGCCGCAGCATCAGAGATGACGTTCGTGGCTGGTAGCGCGCCCGCTTGTCGTTGAAGTTCTGCCCGTTGCCGCACGCCTCAACCACGAACACGTGGGCACAGTCATCGCCGAGCGCAAGCCAGAGGCCGTCGGGTTGAGTGCTGAACGCGCCCGATCC
>JALOQF010000558.1 GCA_025459425.1 Myxococcaceae bacterium
CCTCTCTCGCTAAGTTCGCAGCTCGCGCTCGACGTCAACAGCGAAGGGCAAAGCTACACGGCGCTGCGGTGGTTGGGCAATCTTACGGACGCGAATGTCGAAATGCTGAGAGCGTGGCCACAGGTGACGGCACTCTCACTCGCGGTTGCATCACTTCTCTCTTCTGCAAATGAAGCCATCTACACCATTTCGCTTTCGCCGCCGAGGCCGATGCAGGGGGAGCTCGCTCCGGAGATTATACTGCGGCTCTCCGTCGCTGAAACCGAGCTCGGGTGGGCAAGCCCGGCACCAACCGACGGCGAGCGCGCCGCGCTTATGGCGCTCGAAGGCGATGTGGGTTTCCTCGATGCCAGGACGCAGCTCATGGCGGCACTTGACGCCGAGCGTGCGGTACCACTCGGCCCGGTCGTCGAGCGCCCGGCGCAAGATGAACTCCCAGAAATGCTGAGCCAGCTTCAGATCGGGCCTTCCGAGCTTGCTTGGGTTTTGCCCGCACCAACCCTCGAGCAGCGAACGGCGCTGCTTGCTCTGCTCGGTGATCGAGCTTTCCGCACGGCGATCGAGACCCTGCTGGCTGGGCTCGATTCGGGGGAGGGTAGCACGGCACCGCTAGCAGAGTTTGTGCCACGGCCTAGTCAAGACGAGCTCTCGACTACCTTGCAGACGAGGCTGTTCATTGATGGCGATACGCTTCGATGGACATCACCAGCGCCGAATGACGTGGAGCGGGTCGAACTCAGTACTCTCATTGCTGATGACGCGTTGATGGATGCGCTGGTGGCGCTCCGACAGCAAATTGACGCCAGCTATTCCGTGCCACTTCCACCCTGGCCGCATCGACCCCGCCAGATTGATCTGCCGGAGCATCTTAGCGACCAGCTCACGATCGCACCTACGAAACTTACGTGGCGAGGGCGTCTGGGGACCACAAGCTTCCGCGACGATCTCGTTGCGCTTCAGGGAGATACTCCTTTCGTTGATGCGATTCAGCAAATCGTGACTCAAATCGATTCACAAGTGCTCACCGTGCCCTTCACAGCCGGGGTGAGGCCGGCCCCCGGCGGGCTCGGGGCACTCACCGACAAGCTGCTCCTCGGGCGCGCGCTGCTCCGTTGCCATGGCCCGATGACTCAGCAAGAGGTGCCCATGATTCGATCGCTGTTCACGCTCGTCGCCGACAAGCACGCGGTCGACCGGCTCTACCAGGCCACCCAGTCGAGCGGCCTGCGCGGCCGAGAACTCAAGATCCGTACGCGCCGCGGGGCAGCACCACCGAGCGCCCTTTGCCCTATTCCCTCGAAGGCCTTCTGAAGGAGAGCACAACCATGGCCCTGCCTACCCTGCCCACCTTCAAAATAAACGGCCCTTTCTGGACGGCCGACGCCGACCTTCTACGCTTCGCGACGCCGACCCAGGCATGGGGCTTTCGCGAGCTCTTCGTCCACCTCGGGGCCGGCAACGTCACGACGCTCTTGCCGGGCACCCTGCTTGTGCTCTGCTGGGTGCGCACCGTCAAGATCACGCCCACAACAGCCGCGAACCCCTCCTACACCTTCAAGCGCAAGACGAACGAATCCCCACCGGCCGAGACGATCACGGCCGCGAACGTGAAGAGCCTGCTTCTCGGGGGTCAGATCGCTCTCTTGCTCGTCGAAGCCAACCCTACTCAGTGGCAGGGAGAGGATCCCGCGCGGCTTGGGACCGTCACTTGCCTTTCCGGCCACATCGCGCTCGACGTTCTACAGGGTGAGACGGCGTCTCGGCCCGCACTTTATAAGGCGCTCGACCTCGTCGAGGCGACCCCGGCGGCCGATCGGCCCGGCGCCGCGGCGCTGCCGGGGGGACTCTCGGTGCACGCGACGGGCGCGACGCTCTTCGGCCGCGCGCGCCTGCCTTGGGAGAAAGACCGCGTCACGGCGCCCTTCCAGCTCGCGCGCGTCCTGCCCGACCCGAACCCGAACCTCGGTGGCAACGTGCCAACCTACCGCCTCACCGTCGAGGCCGAACGCCTCACGTCCGCCGAGCGCGAGGCGATCGTTGCGGCTTGGAGCCGGCTCGCCGCCAGCATCGATCCCGGCAACCCCGCGCTCGGGGTCGAGGCCCCCTTCTGCCCGCGCTGGGTCACGCTCGAGGTCTCGAACCCCCGCGACGTGCCGCGAATGTATTGGTTCATTCAACCCTGGACGACGGCGCCTCAGGTTTTGCCCCTTCGCCTCGAGCGTGAAGAGCTGAACCTCGTGCTCTCCGATCAGGCGCCCTTCGATCAGACGCACCGCGCGACGACGCTCGCCCGAACCGTCCTTGACGGCGTCACGATCGCGCGCACCGAGCCCCCGGGGGGGTTGGGGCCAGCGACGATCACTGTTACGATTGCGGCAACGCACCCGGACGCAGGACAGGAAGCACTCCGCGAGGCGCAAAATCTCGCAGCACCAGAGTGGGCACCGGGCGTCAGCGCCGTGTCTGTCCAGCCGCCAGTGCTTTGGGGGTTTTCTCCCCTCGAAGACGGTTGGGCGCAGCTCCCTGTGCCCAACCTCACGGCGCGAATGTACGTCGACGCACAGCTTGCACGTGAGCCTGCAGTAACCTCTGCGCTCTTTGCTGGCGTCGCTGCCTACGGGAACGACAAGCGCGGTACGCTCGATGAGTTCCCGTCCGAGCAGGCATGGACGATGACCCTGCTCGACGCAAATGCCGTCAGCGGAACGTGGACGCTTGAGCAGCAAGACGCCACCCCACCCAAGCTTAAGCAGATTGCACTTCAACTCGCGGGGCCCGAAATCGCGCTCTCGGGTCTGCTCTGGCTCTCGCGGGGCAAGCCGACGGTCGAGGACGCGCTGCCCGCGCTCGACGATTGGGTCGCGGGCCTCTTCCCCGTGTCACTGAAGACCGTCGACCCCACCGTCGACATCATCCCCCCGCTCGCCACGGTCACCATCCCGCAGCTCACGTTCGGACTCCGGTCGAGTGAGCGCAGCGACCCGTCGGCGGCCCTCGGCGCATGGTCGCTGCGCTTCGGGGTCGACGCAGCCCTCTTTAAGCAAATGGTCACGGCGAAGCTGCTCTCCGCCACGGCCTTCAGCGAGCGCTTGCCGCTCACGTGGCGGCGCCATCGGACACTGCCGATGGTGCAAGCCTTGCCAATGACCCAAAGCAAGTCGCCGCCGAGCCACCCGAGCGCGAGCCGCCAGCTCGTGCCCTTCGAGCTGCCCGTAAGCCTCGACGTGGCGACAGGGCTCTGGGTACCCTCTGGCTGGACGTTCGGGCGCGCGGCGGGCACAGGTGCCACGGCGTGGCCGACGGCGCAGGGGGCCCAGGCCCCTGCCTACGAGTGGACCGCCCTTGCCGACCTGCCGCTCGCCGCCCTGTCGCTGCCCGGGTTGGTACTCGACCCCCGGGCCGCTGGCAGCACGGGGCTCCCCAAAGACGGAACGACGCAGCTACCGCAGCAGTATCGGCATGATCTTCCGTACGTCGACGAGGCGCACGCGCTCGCGCAGTTGCCGAAGGTGCCGCGCAATCCCCGCGAGGTTTCGCCGGCACCGGCGTCGCCGCGCCCCGAGCCCCAGAAGCCGCTCACCCGAGAGCTGCTCGCGGACCACTTCCGCCGCCTGTCCGAACGCGCGAGCCTCGCCGCCCTCGATGCGGTGGCGGCAACGTCGAGCGCGCCGGGCGGCGCACGCATGAACGGGCTCGTCGAGCCGCTCTTCTGGCCCGTGACTCCCGCCCTCGCGACAGACACCTACCCGGGCGCGTTGACGCTCGCTGACCCCGGCGGGTCGCTGTCGCTGCAGCGCGAGGCGGCACTCAAGGGGATCACCGGCACCTTCGAACAAGACGTGAGTGGCGCCCTGCGCCTGACCTCCGGGCCCACGGGGGGCGGCTACGAGGTAGTCGCGGGCAGCATGGCCGCACGCCTCTCGGGCGGTTCGATGCGCGACCAGCGTGGCCTGCTCCGTAACGCGACCGCGGTGACCGCGCGCGTGCTGCGCACGCCCGTCCGGCTCGTCGACGAGACCGAGTCGTTCGAGCTGACCTCGCTTCTCGAGGCCGTGCCACTCGGAGTCGGGCTCTCGCCGGCGGGAGGCGAAGCCCAGTGGCGGCTCTGGTTTCGTGACCTACCTGTGTCCAGCGGCACCTTTCTCCGCGATCGGACGCGCTCGGCGCTCGCGCAGGATATCAACGACCCCGAGGCCGGCTCGCGGAAGTTCAATCACCTGAACGGTTGGGAATGGCGCCTCGAGCCGAACGCGCCCGGACGCTACTCGCTCTTCGGCCTCGACTTCTTCCCGCTCACGCTCGAGCGGGTGACGCTCGTCGGCGACGACGTGCGCCATGTCGAGCTCGTCGGCCGGCTTCAGCTCCCCGTCGAGGGCGCGTCCGAGATCGACGCGCTCGCGAACGCGGTGCGGCTCACGTTCGACTGGGACTCACTCACAGAAAGGCTCGCGCTGTCCGCGGTGGCCCCGGCCGGAGGCCCGGGCGAGTGGCCCCTCGCGCTCTCGGCCGGCGCTTCGGGCGACGCGCCGCGCATCGTGTGGCCCCAGATCGTGCTCTCACCCACCCGCGATGCGCTCTATCTCGATGGGGCCCAGCTCGCGTTTCAGACGTTCGGCGTCGACTGGCGCATCCCCCTCACGCGCCTTTCCTTCGGGGCCGGCGCGGCGCCGATCGTACACCGCTACACCAGCTCGTCGTCGATGACCGAGCCCCTGGTGCCGCGCCAGGTCGAGTTGACGATTGATCGGGCTGGCTCGGGTCACGCGGTCTCCCTGCTGGTGGGCGTCCGCCTCGGGCGCGGGGTCACCTCAATGCCTCCCGGGCCGCGGCCCGTGCCTCTCACCTGGACGAAAGATTCGATCCTCCCGGACCCGCGCCTCGACGGCGTACGGTCTGCGTTCACGGGCGACGTTCGCTTCCAGGTGCTCGGCGCGAGTGCGGGCGAGGTCACGTGGTTGGCCGGCTACCTGTTCGATGACATCACGCTCGCGACGGCCCCCTCGTCAGCCGCGCCCGAGGCGGCGACGTTCCTCGCGGGCGAGACGGCACTTCAGTTCCGTTGGGACACGTACGAGCTCGGCCCCGCTTCGACCAACCTTCAGCTCTTGCCCGGCATGCATATCGCGGCGGGGGCCACTCCGGGCTTCGCGACCGCCGTATTCCGTACCTTCACGGCCACCAACGACGTCCCGACGCTCCACCTGACGAACTCGTTCGTCGAAGCGCTCGTCCGATGCCGCTGGGGTGAGTCCCTGCAGGGGCCGCTGGGCGAGCCGTCGAGCGCACTCGCCCGGGTCTGTGGCTCGTCCGCAGGCGACCTCGTCTTTGGCTACACGGGCGAATCGAACGAGACCACCTGGGACGAGCAGTCCCTCTTGAACGGCTTCCTCGAGGTAAAGAACCTCATCTCGTGGCCCCTCAACCTGGCGGTCGATGCGGCCGACGTGCGGCTCACGCTACCGACGGCGCGCGGGGCGGCCTCGCTCGACCACCTCCGCCACACCGTGCGCATCCTCTTTGACCAGCACGCCATTCCCTCCGGGGTGCTCGAGACGGTCGACGGCGACCTGGTGTTCCGCCTCGCCCCCCAGAAGGCATGGCACTTCCTTGCGGTGGTTGAGCACCAGCTCGTTGACATCCTGCCCGGCGCGGGCTTCACGTCACCGGCAACGAAGAACGACCGGCGCTGGGTGGCCGTTCAAGAGGTGCACTTCATGGCGCCCGCGAGCGTCAAGGCGGGTCTACTTGCCCTCAAAAAAGACGGCGTGGAGCTGAAGCTACAGCTTCCTGCCGGCGGGACCAAGCCCGTCGGCGAAGCGTCGTACGGTCTCGTCGGG
>JALOQF010000559.1 GCA_025459425.1 Myxococcaceae bacterium
AACGAGACGTGCTCCTTCGGCTGCACGGTGCCCCACACGCGCCAGATCCGCCGAATGCCGTAGACGTCGAAGCACAGGCGCTTGCCCTCGGTGAGCTCGAGCTGCCGCATGAGGAAGATCGCGCCCGCCACGTCGGTGACGTCGTTGCCGTAGGTGAGCTCGGCCTGCGAGGTCTGCCCGTTGATGGTGCTGACGAGCTTCGCGGTCTTGTTCTTGCGGAACGTCACGTCGGCCACGCGGTGCCACTCGTTCTCGTGCGCGTCTTCGTAGTAGCGCTGCGGCCGCAGCGTCTTCGGCCACAGGTAGCTCGTGCCGGTGCCGTCGACGCGCCGCACCTTCGAGAAGAACGTGTTCGTCTTCGCGTGCACCTCGATCGGCAGCAGCCCGTCCCGCTGGGGGAGCACCCGCATCGTCATGGTGCCGGCCTTCGCGCCGAGCGCGTCGAGATCGAACTCGAGCGACTCTCCGGGGCCGAACGAGAGCGGCTGCTTGATGCTGCCGAGCGCGAGGCACTGGGCGTCGGTCGGGAAGGGCGAGATCACCTTCGGCACGCCACCGTCCTGCGCGAGCGCGACCGCCGAGGCGAGGGACGTGACGAGGACCAGCCGGGACACCACGTGCATTGCGACTCCGTCTCTGTGGCGTCTCTGTCGCGCCACGGCTGACACCGACGTCACCCCTCCAGAGCCTATTCAGGATGGTCGATGGCCGGAAAGCTCCGGTCTTTTCGGGGGCCTGGCAGGTGACCTTCGGGGGGCCGGCTGGGTAGGGTGCGCGGCCGTGAGACGCCTGTTCTTCGCGCCGTTGCTCGTCATCGCCTGTTCCTCGCCGCCGGCGCCCAGCCAGCCCCCGGCGCCCATTCGCACCACGTACCGGGTCATCTCGGGCGCCTCGATGGGCGGCATCGGCTCGACCTCGCTCGGCCTGACGCACCCCGATCGCTTCGACGCCATCGCGCCGCTCGGCGGCCCCCTCGACTACGCCTTCTTCTCGCGCTCGATGGACCGGTTCTTCACCGGTGGCTTCTGCACGAAGGCCGAGATCGAAGCCGTGCTCGCGCGCGACCCCGTGGCGCTGAACGACCCGCGCGCGTTCGAAGCCTGCTCGAAGCGCCCGCCCACGCTGCCGTTCGAGCACAGCCAGGACTTCAACCACTGGCACGTCACCATCAACGGCGGCACGTTCGACCGGAACTCGTACGGCGAGATGTTCACCGACCTGTCGCTCGCCTACGGAAACTTCTTCTCCGAGAACCCGGCCTCACCGGTGGCGCCGCCCGGCGTCGACCCGGAGCGCATTCGCCGCTTCCCAGCCGACTTCTGCACCAACCCCACGCGCGTGAAGCGCCTCTTCAACGCCGAGTACAACCCCGACGGCGCCTACGACGCGATCACCTTCTGCGACGGCGAGCCGAACACGTGGACGTGCCGCGGCACGAAGGAGCGCGTCGACTTCTGCTCCGACCCGGCGAACATCGCGACCCCGCTCCCGCGCGCCGGGGAAGAGGCTTTTGCCGAGCGGTTCTGCGCCTCGAAGGGCGGGGCGCTGCTGGCGACGAAGGGCACCCGCGAGGGCACGCTGGCCTTCCTCGACCACGGCGGGTTTCGCGACCCCTGCCGGCAGGCCACCGAACCCCAGGGCGTCATCCTGGCGCTCGACTTCAACGGCAACGGGCGCAGCGACTTCGGAGAGCCCATCGTCAACAACGGGCGCGAGCGCTTCGATGACGTCGGCGCCGATGGGTGCCCCAACACCCTCGAAGACGGCCAGGGCGGGTGCGGGCGGACGGCCGTTCCCGGGCAGGGCGATCTCAACCGCGACGACTACGACGTCGACACGAACCCCACCGGCACCGAGCAGAACTGGGTGTGGGACGAGGGCGAGCCGTTTCGAGATCTCGGACTCGATGGCGTCGCCGGCACCGGTGACGTCGGTGAAGGCAACGGTGCGTTCGACGAGTCGACCGGCCGCAAGACGCTCAAGGCGTACGACGGTCGAACCAACTACCGGAAGCTCGACGCCAACGGCCGCCGGCGCTTCCACGTGCTGGCCGATGGTGGGCTGAGAGACATCTTCAACCTCGGGCTCATGGCGAAGCACCTGTTCTCGGCGGTGAAGACGGCGCTGGGCCCCGAGGCGGTGGGCGACTACCGCGACTTCACCGAGATCCCCGGCATGAAGAGCCGCTCGGGCGCGTTCGATCCGTGGACGCGGCGGTGGGCGCAGGTGCCGCGCAACCTGCTCACGCTCTACGGCAAACCCGAGCCGACCGACGACGATCGCATCGCTGGCGAGGGAGATCACGTCGGCACCAACGAGCAGGCGCTCTTCCGCTTCGCCACCGTCTTCAACTGGGTCGGCTCGTTGTGGCCGTCGCTCGAGAAGCCGCCGGTGCCGACGATGCTCAACGGCGTGCAGAAGAGCGAGTGGTTCGTCTCGAAGCAGCTCGGCGCGAAGTGGGAATACGCCATCTCGCTCCCCGCGGGCTACCTCGACCCCGAGAACGCTGAGCGTCGCTACCCGGTCGTCTTCATGCTCCACGGCTACGGCATGGATCCGAAGAGCTTCTCGCCGGCCGCGCTGGTGGCCGACGCGAACGTGGCGAACCCGAACGTCGCGCTGCGGCCCGCCATCTACGTCTTCCCCTACGGCCGGTGCTGCTACGTCAACGCCCAGGGCCAGAAGGACTGCCGCGAGACGAACGACGAAGGCGTCGAGCTCGACCGGGTGCCCGGCTGGGCGCGTGAGTGCAACTCCGGCACGTTCTGGATCAACCGGCGGGGGTACACGCCGACGGATGTCACGAAGTACGGCGATGCGTTCTTCGAGCTGATGGACCACATCGACGCCACCTACCGGACATTGGCCACGGCCGACGTCGAGGCGCGCTAACGATCGGCGACAGGGCGCGCTACGGTTCGGGTTCGCCGAAGGGGGAGTGCGCCAGGTGACGCCGAAGGGCCCGGTTCTCAAAGTCGAGCTGCAGAAGGCCGACGTCGCGGGCCGTGTCGCCGCCGATGTCGTGCTCCAGCGCGCCGAGCTCGCGGCCGTGTTGGGCGCCCGGTTCCCCGCCGTCCTCAAGGCCGGGAGTGCCCGACGGGCCGCCGACCGTGCCGTGCTCTTTCAGCAGGGTGACCCTGGCGACGCGCTGCTCTTTCTGTTGAGCGGTGACGTGCGGCTCGTGGCACGGAAAGACACCGACACCGTCGAGCTCGGGCTCGCGCATCGCGGAGACGTCGTGGGTGAGTGGGAAGTACTCGACGGGCACGGGCCCAGGCAGGTGACGGCGATCGCCACGGGCGTCGTCGAGTTCGTCGAGCTGTCTCGCACCTCGCTGCTCGAGGCCACCGGCGCGCTGCCGAAGGCGCTCGAGGCCTTTCTCGCCTCGCGCCGCGCCGAGCGTCGCAAGGCCCTCGACGACATGACCGACTTCCTCAACCGCTGGTGAACCCCGGGAGGCACCCATGGCTGGTGGCGCAGGCCTGAAGGACTGGCACGACGACGACGACGACAGGCCGAAGGG
>JALOQF010000560.1 GCA_025459425.1 Myxococcaceae bacterium
CCGACGGGCTCTACCGCTTCCCCCAGCTGCCTCCGGGCGCCTACCGCTTGAGCTTTCAGAAGGCGTCCTTCCGGCCACTCACTCGCGCAGAGGCCGTGCTGCGCCTCGACGCCACGCTGCGCCTGTCCGTGCAGCTCCACCCCGAGGGAAAGCTGGCCGAAGAGGTGCTCCCTGTGGGGCCGCCACCTTCCGTCGACGTGACCACCCCCCAGCAGGGCCTGAGCGTCACCTCGGGCTTCCTCGAGCGCGTGCCGCTGCTCACACCGTCGGTCACCGGCCTGCGCACCTTCGAAGACCTCGCCCGCGCCGCACCCCAGGTGTCGGCCGACCGCTTCGGCTACGGCTTCAACGGCAGCCAGGCCACCGAGAACCTGTACCTCGTCGATGGCCTCCAGGTGAACGACCCCACCACCGGCGCGCTGCGCTCCGGTGTCGGCCTGGGCGGCGTGCAGCTGCCGCTGGAGTTCCTCGAAGAGGTGAACGTCGTCACGGGTGGCCTGTCTCCAGCCTTCGGCCGCGCGAGCGGAGGCCTCGTCAACCTGGTGACGAAGTCGGGCTCGAACACCACCCGCGGCTCGGTGTGGGGCTCGTGGTGGCCCGGCGTCTTCACCGCCGCCGGCCAGCCGCTGCGCACCCAGGGCTCGTCGCTCGAGTTCGACGCCCGCCGACACAACACCGGTGACTTCGGGGCCGACCTCGGCGGGGCCATCATCAAGGACCGGCTCTGGTTCTATGGAGGCGTCGCGCAGGGCGTCGACCGTCAGCGCGTCACCCGGAGCATCAACCGCTTCCTCCTCACCGACGACGGGCAGGACTTTCTGTACGACGACTCCGGCGCCATCCGCTCCGAGCGCCTCGCGCAGGCCTCGCGCTTCGACGACCGGCGCGCGTTCACCTGGCTCGGCAAGCTGACGCTGCGCATCGACCCGACGCAGACCCTCTCGCTCTCGGTGTTCGGCAGCGACCAGCAGCGCACCGCGCCCGCCTTCGAGGCGCTCAGCCCCGCGGGCGTCTTGACGACGACCGACACCACCTCGGCAGCGCTCCGGTACCAGGCCCGCTTCCTCGAGGAGCGGCTGCTGGTGGACGCGACGGTGGGCTGGAACCGCACCGAGCAGGCCCGCCTGCCGGGTGACGGCTCGCGCCTCGGCAGCACCACCGGCGCGGCGAGCCTGCCGCAGACGACGTTCCGCAGCGAGCGGCCGCTGTCGCTGCGCGAGTTCGAGGCGCTCCCCGAAGCGGTGGCCGACCTCTGCGAGCCGGCCGGCTTCGTCGCCAGCCGCCGGGTGACGTACCGCGACAGCAGCCGCTTCGTGATGGCCTGCCCCGTGACGGGCAGCGGCGCGTCGTACACGTTCGGGGGCCCTGGCCGCATCGAGTCGTCCCAGGCCGACCGGCTGCAGGCACGTGGCAGCGTGGCCTTCCTCTTCCGCGCCCTCGGCCAGCACGTGGCCCGCGCCGGCGTCGACGTGGACTGGACGCAGGCACGCTTTTCCCGCGCGCTGTCGGGTGGCGTCGCGCTGACCGGCACCGGCCCCGTCGGCAGCCCGCTGGAGGCCGAGTCCAACGCGCTCCTCGCCGGACCGAACGCGCTGGTGCCCCTGGTGGCGGCGCGCTCGTCGGCGAGCCAGCTGTCGACGGGCGCCTTCGTGCAGGACTCGTGGAACCTGCTGGACGCCGTGACGGTGAACGCGGGCCTCCGCTACGACTCGCAGCAGCTCTTCGACGCCAACGGCCGGCTGGGCCTTTCGCTCAACCACGTGCTCTCGCCGCGCGCGGGCTTCGTGTACGACTTCACCAACCAGGGCCGCTCGCGGCTCTTCGGCAACTACGCGGTGTACCAGCAGGCGCTGCCGCTCGCGCTCGCCGACCGTGCCCTCAACGGCACCGCGAGCGTTCGCACCCGCACCTCGTGCAACCCGGTGGGCGACGTCGCTGGCGCCCGCACGTCGTGCACCGACGAGGCGAACGCGCTCCCGCTGGCGACCGACCCGCTCGCGCCCTCGCCCGACACCGTGCAGCTCGCGGCCGGGCGCTCGGTCATCGACCCCTCGCTGCGACCGATGACGACGGGCGAGCTCACCGCGGGCCTCGAGTACGAGGTGTTCGCCAACCTGCGCGTCGGCCTCGTCGGCACCCACCGCTGGCTCTTCAACGCCATCGAAGACACCTCGGCCGACGAGGGCGCGACCCGCTTCCTCGGCAACCCCGGCTCGGGACTGGCGTCGGCGCTGCCGCGGGCCGACCGCCGCTTCTTCGCGGGCACCCTCTTCGTCAGCCGCGGCTTCGCCAACGGCTGGCTCGTGCAGTCGAGCTACACGCTGTCGAGCCTGTCGGGGAACTACGCCGGCTTCGTGCGCCCCGAGACGGGGGAGCTCGCGCCCGGCTTCACCCGGGCGTTCGACACGCAGGCCGTCAGCGCCAACCAGGCGGGCCCGCTGCCGGCAGACCAGACGCACCTCGTCCGCGCGTACGTGGCGAAGGACTTCGAGGTGACGAGCGACGTCACCGTGTTGGCGGGGCTCGGCTACGAGGGCGGGTCGGGGCGGCCCATCAGCTACCTGGCGCAGCACCCGCTGGTGGGGCTCGACGCGACGTCGGTGTTGCCGCGCGGCTCCGGCGGCCGCACGCCGTGGCTCCACACCGTCAACGCGCGCGCGGGCGTGCTGTGGAAGCTGAGCGCGTCGCAGTCGATGCAAGTCACCCTCGACGTGTTCAACCTCTTCAACGCCCAGGAAGCCGTCGAGGTGTCGGAGCGCTTCTCTCCCGCGGCCATCGTGCCGGCCAACCTGCCAGCGGGCACCGACCCACAGGAAGCCGCCTGCCTCGCGGGCAACAACCCCACCTGCCTGTCGGTGCTGCAGAAGCGCGTGGGCCAGGGCCTCGCGCCCGTGTCGGCCGCCGACGTCAACCCCAACTTCAAGCAGCCCACGCTGTACCAGCAGCCCCTCTCGGTGCGGCTCGGCGTGAAGCTGTCGTTCTGACGTTTCGTTCGAGGACTTTCCCGATGCGCCGCCTCGTCCCGTCCTGTGTCCTCGTCGTCCTCGCCGGGTGCCCGGCCAGCCAGCCCCCGCCGTGCCAGGTGGTGGCGACGCAGGGCAGCACCCCGCCGTATCTCGCGCGCCTGACGACGAAGGAGACGTCGGGGGCCTGCACGGGGGTCGAGCCGCTCTCCGTCATGCGCCTGGGGGTGCAGCGCTTCGCGGCGCTCGGAGACGCCGGCGCGTCCCTCGGTCTGCGGGCACAGCGCTTCGACGACGTCGCCGAAGGCCGCGTCTTCACCGCGAACACCGACGCCCGCAACGACTGCCAGGCCGCGCTCGAGGGAGACCCGCAGCCTCGCTGTGAGACGTGCAGCGCCGACGGTGGCAATGCGTGCGTGCTGGTGGCCGACCCGGTGAAGCGCGTCGACCCGGCCGACCCTTCCGGCGCGCGGCGCACGGGCGTCGCGCCCTTCCCGCTCGAGCCCACCGCGGGCCGCTGCGTCGCCGCGGAGCCGCTGGTGGC
>JALOQF010000205.1 GCA_025459425.1 Myxococcaceae bacterium
ACGCTCGTCTCGCTCCTGGCCAGCTGCGAGATGCACGGCCTCGAGCCCTACGCGTACCTGCGCGACCTGCTCTGCGTACTGCCCTCATGGCCGCAGACGGGCCCTTGTTGACGAATGAGTCCACCACTGGGTTTTCGACGTGGGCTTCACCTGGGACGCGGACTTCCGGGTGGCGTCGCTGGCCATCGACGGCGTCGCGACGTCTCGCAGCTACGACGCCGACGGCCTGCTGACGGCGGTGGGCCCGGTGTAACTCGCCCGCAGCCCGTCGCTTGGGAGGCTGGTGCCCACTCCAGTGGCGCGGCAAGGACGACGACCGGCGACTCCCTGCCCCGGGCAGTACAGTCGGTGACGACGGCGGTGGCGGCGGAGCGCTCTTCGCCCTGCTTCCACCTGACTCGCGTGCACCGCCGCTACGGCGTCACCGTCACCCCCGTCGAACCGCTGACCGTGCCTGACGTCGCGGTGATGGTCGCGCTCCCAGCGCTCAGCCCGCTCACCAGCCCGCGCGTGCCCGATGCGTTCGACACCGACGCCACGCCCGACGCCGACGAGCTCCACGTCACCGTCGCCGTCAGGTCCTGCGTCGAGCCGTCCGAGTAGCTGCCCGTCGCCGTCAGCTGCCGCGTCCCACCCTGCGCCACCGTCGGCGACGACGGGCTCACCGCCAGGCTCACCAGCGTCGCCGCCGACACCGTGTGCGCCGTGGTGCCCGTCACTCCGCCAAACGTCGCCGTGACGGTGACCGCGCCCGCCGCCACCGTCGAGAGCAGCCCGCGCGAGGCCTGGGCGTTCGAGATGAGCGCCCGGCCCGTGTCGCTCGACGCCCACGTCGCCTGTGACGTCAGCACCGACGTCGTCCCGTCCGTGTAGTGGCCAATCGCGATGAACTGCCGCGTGAAGCCCAGCGGCGTCGAGCCGTTGTCCGGGGTGAGCTCGATGGAAGCCAGCGCCGCCTGCGTGATGGTGACGGGCACCGCCGCCGAAAAGCCCGAGAAGCTGGCCGTCAACGTCGCCGCGCCGACACCCAGCGTCGTCGCCAGGCCCTCGCTCCCCGCGGCGTTCGACACGTCCAGCACCGCCGGGTTGCTCGACGTCCACGACGCCTGCGCGGTGAGCGTCTGCGTGGTGCCGTCGGTGTAGGTGCCGATGGCCTGGAACGCCCGCACCGTGCCCAGCGGCATCGTCGCGCTCGCCGGGCTCGCGTCGACCCGCGTCAGCTGCGCCGGCGTCACCGTGAAGACTGCCGAGCCGGACACCGCTCCGAAGCTGGCCGTCACCGTCGCCGTGCCCACGTTCATCGCCGTCGCCCGCCCCTCGGCGCCGCTCGCGTTGCTGATGGCCACCACGCCCATGCTCGTCGACGTCCACGTCACCTGGGTGGTGAGGTCTTGCGTCGAGCCGTCCGAGAACACGCCCGTGGCCTGGAATGGCACCTCGAGGCCCTTTGGCCGCGTCGGGTTCGGCGGCGTCACCTGGAGCTGCTGCAGTACCGACGGCGTCACCGTCACCGTCACGCTGCCCGAGACGCCCGACAGCGTCGCCGTCACCGTCGCGCTCCCCACCGCGCCGCCCGTCACGATGCCCTGGAAGCCCACCGCGTTGCTCACCTGCGCCACCGCCCCGTCGGACGACGCCCACGTCACCTGCGTCGTCACGTCCTGCGTGGTGGAGTCCGAGTAGATGCCCGTCGCGCTCAGCTGCTCCGTCAGGCCCGCCGGCACCGACGGCCCCACCGGGTTCACCTGCACGAGCTGCAGCACCGCCGGGCTGATGGTGAGCGTCGTCGTGCCGGTGCGGCCGCCCACGCTCGCCGTGATGGTGACGGCGCCCTGGTCGAGCGCCTGCGCCACGCCCTCGCTGCCCAGCGCGTTCGACACCGTCGCCAGCGTGACGTCGCTGCTCGCCCACGTCGCCGACGCCGTGAGGTCCTGCGTGGTGCCGTCGGTGTAGAGGCCGATGGCCGACAGCTGCCGGGTGAGGCCGCGCGGCACCGTCGGGCTCGCCGGAGCCACCTGCACCGCCGCCAGCTGCGCCGCCGTCACCGTCACCGACGCCGAGCCCGTCACCGCGCCCTGGCTCGCCGACACCGTCGCGCTGCCGACGTCGAGCGCCTGCACCGCGCCGCGCGTCCCCGCGCCGTTCGAGACGGTGGCGATGGTGGCCGCCGAGGAGCTCCACGTCACCTGCTCCGTCAGGTCCGCCGAGCTGCCGTCCGAGAAGACGCCCGTCACCGTGAAGGGCGTGGTGAGGCCGCGCGGCACCGACGCCGTCGGCGGAGACACCTGCAGCTGCTGCAACACCGCCGGTGTCACCGTCAGCGCCGCGCTCGCCGTCTGGCCCGAGAGCGTCGCCGTGATGGTGGTGACGCCGAGCCCGAGGGCCGTCGCGCGCCCCCGGCTGCCGCTCGCGTTCGAGACCGACGCCACGCTTGGGCTCGACGACGCCCACGTCGCCTGGCTCGTCACGTCGGCCATGGTGCCGTCCGAGAACGTTCCCGTCGCGGTGAAGTCGTGCGTCAGCCCGCGCGCAACCTGCACCGTCGCCGGGCTCACCTCGAGGCCGGTGAGGAGCGCGTTCGACACCGTGAAGGTGATGGCCCCCGTCTGGCCCAGCGCCGTCGCGCTCACCGTCGAGGTGCCCACCGCCAGCCCGCGCGCCAGGCCCTCCGTCAGCGCCGCGTTCGACACCGTCACCTTCGTCACGTCGCTCGAGCTCCACGCCACCAGGTCGGTCAGGTCTTGCGTCGAGCCGTCGCTGAAGGTGCCCGCCGCCGTCAGCGCCTGCGAGAGGCCCGCCGGCACCGTCGGCGCGCCGGGCGCGATGGAGAGCGTCGAGAGCGTCACGTTCGCCACGGTGAGGGTCGCCTCGCCGGTGACGCCGAGCCGCGTCGCGCGAACCTGCACCACCCCCGGGGCGAGCGCCGAGACCCGGCCGACGAAGGGCGCCGCGTTCGAGGCCGAGGCCAGCGCCGCGTCCGAGACGCTCCACGTCACCTGCGTCGTGAGGTCGGCCGACGTGCCATCGGTGTACCGCCCGGTAGCCTGGAAGCGCTGCCGCGTGCCCACGGCGATGCGCGCGAGCGACGGCGACACCTCGATTCGGTCGAGCGCCGCGCCCAGCACCGTCACCGGCGCCGACGCGCTCTGGCCCGACACCGTGGCGGTGATGACGGCCGAGCCGACCGACAGGGTGCTGGCCCGGCCCTGCGTTCCGCTCGCGTTCGAGACGGTGGCCACCGCGACGTCCGACGAGCTCCACGTCGCCTGCGTCGTCAGCACCTGCGTGGTGCCGTCGCTGTACGCGCCGATGGCGACGAACGGCACGGCCACGCCCAGCGGCACGCTCGCCGTCGCGGGCGTCAACGACAGCCCCGTCAGCAGCGCCGCCGTCACGGTGATGGAGAGCCGCGCCTCGACGCTGCCGGCGCGCGCGATGACGTCGGCCTGGCCGAGCTGCTGCGCGGTGACGGCGCCACTCGAGGTGACGCTCAAGGCCGGGCCCGACGTGCTCCACGTCACCTGGGTGGTGACGTCACGCGAGCTGCCGTCGGTGTACGTGCCCGTCGCCGTGAAGCCCTGCGCGGCGCCGCGCGGGAGCGACGTCACCGACGGTGAGAGCGACAACGACACCAGCGTGGCTGGCGTCACCGTCACCGCGACGTCGACGGCCTGGGCCCCGACGGTGGCGCGCACGGTGGTGCTGCCCGCCGCCAGCCCGCGCACGCGGCCGTGGGAGCCCGCCACGTTCGACACGCTGGCGATGGACGACGCCGTCGAGCTCCACGTCGCCTGGGCGGTGAGGTCCTGCGTCGAGCCGTCCGAGTAGGTGCCCGTCACCGTGACGTCCGCCGTGACGCCCACCGGCAGCGAGACCTGCGTGCTCGAGGCCGAGAGCGAGACGAGCGTCGCTGGCGTGACGCGCACGGTGACGTCTCCGCTGCGGCCCAGCGCCGCCGCCGACACCAGGGCGCTGCCCTCGGCGAGCGCCGTGACGAGGCCCTCGACGCCGCTCGCGTTGCCCACCGAGGCCACCGGGGCGTTCGACGACGTCCACGTGGCCTGGGCCGTGAGGTCCTGCGTCGAGCCGTCCGAGAAGACGCCCGTCGCGGTGAGGCGCAGCGTGGTGCCGCGGGCCAGCGACGGCGCCGTCGGTGTCACCTCGAGGCGCACCAGCTCGGCCGGCGTCACCAGCACCGTGAGTTGCACCGAGGTGGCGCCCAGCTCGGCCCGCACCTGCGTCTGCCCGACGGCGTGGCCCGTCACCCGGCCGGGGTTCGACACCGGGTCGACCGACGCGATGGCCGGCGCGCTGCTCGTCCACGTCACCTGGGCCGTCACGTTCTGCGTGGAGCCGTCGCTGAAGAGCCCCGTCACCGCGATGTCGACGAAGGTGCCCATCGGCAGCGACACCACCGACGGAGACACCTGCAGCCCCTGCAGCACCGCGGGCGTCACGGTGACGGCCACGCGGGTGGTGCGGGCTCCCAGCGCGGCCACCACGTCGGTCTGCCCGGGCGCGAGCGCCTGCACCTCGCCGCGCTGGCCCAGCGTGTTCGACACCTGCACCACCGCCGTGTCCTGCGCCGTCCACAGCACCTGCTCGGTGAGGTCCTGCGTGGTGCCGTCGCTGAAGCGGCCCACGGCGGTGAAGGCCGACAGCGTGCCCGCCGCGAGCGAGAGAGGCGAGGGCGAGACGTCGAGCGCCGACAGCTCGGCGGCGGTGACGGTGAGGGGCACGGCCACGCTGCGGCCGTCGAGCTCGGCGCGCACGATGGAGGTGCCCAGCTCGAGCGCCCGCACCACGCCCTGCGCCGACACGCTGGCCACGGAGGCGGCGCTGCTCGTCCAGCTCGCGCGTGACGTCGCGTCGGCGCGCGTGCCGTCGGAGTAGATGGCGGTGGCCGTCACGGTGGCCTGCGTGCCCTTCGCGAGCGTCAGCGGCGAGGGGCTGGCTTCGATGCGCTCGAGCGTGGCGCCGGTGACGGTGACGGGCGTCGACGCCTCGGCGCCGCGGAGCCGCGCCTGCACCTCGGTGGTGCCGACGGCCCGCGCCGTGAGGGTGCCGCGCTCGCCTGCGAGCATCGAGACGAACGCCACCGAGGGCGCGCTGCTGGTCCACTGGGCCTGCTCGGTGACGTCGAGCGAGCGGCCGTCCGAGAGGCTGGCCGTCGCGGTGAGGCGCTGCCCGGTGCCCAGCGGCAGGGTGGGCGCGCGCGGCGACAGGGTGAGCTGCCGAATGGTGGCGTCCGTCACCTCGACGGGCACCGTGGCCGTCACGCCGTCGAACGAGACCTGCACCGTCGCCTGGCCCGCCGCGACGCCCGTCACGATGCCCGGTGACTCGTCGCGCATCGACACGCCCGCCGCCTGGCCCATGACGGAATAGATGGCGTTGGCCGTCACGTCTTCGACGGAGCCGTCGGCGCGCACGGCGCCCACCTGGAGCTGCAGCGTCAGGCCCACGGGCACCACCGGCCGGGGCGGGTTCACCTCGAGGCGCACGATGGAGCCGCCCACCACCTGGAACGAGAGGCGCCGCGACAGGTCACCCTTCGAGGCCTTCACGCGCGTGCTGCCGACGTTCAGCCCGTGCACGCGGCCGGGCACGGCAGGGTCGACGGTGCCGACGAAGCCGTCTTCCACCTGCCAGTCCACCTCGTCGGTGATGGGCCGAACGCTGCCGTCCGAGAAGGTGCCGGTGGCGACGAAGTCGAGGTGGCTGCCGCGCGAGAGGCGGGCGTTCTCGGGCGTGATGACGATGCTGGCGAGCTCGGCTGGCTTCTGCGGGCGCAGGCAGCCGAGCAGCCCGAAGGTGGTGACGACGGCGACGATGGTGGGTCGAGACAGACGCATGGCGCTCCCCTGGGACGTGAAGTCCGGGGACGTGCGTCTTCAGGCGCGATGCCAGCCCGGCAGGGCTTGATCCACCTCGGCTCTTCCTGCCGCGCGCCGGGTCGTTTCGGCCGCGCGGGGTCGAGGCAGACCGGGATCAGCCACCCGCGCGGGCGCACGGGTCGAGGCCGACTCGGCTCAGGGGGTGTAGCGGACGACCTGCCCGGCCACGACGGAGGCGGCGTTGAACGAGGCCTGCACGCCGTCGGTGCCGTCGGGTGACTCGATGCCCACGCTGGCGCTGAGGCCGCGCTCCCGGTCGACGTCGAGCGGGTCGGTGCCGGCAGTGAGGCTGCACGCGTGCAGCTCGATGACGTTGGTCGTCTCGTAGAGCCGCGCCTGCACCGTCACCAGCGAACCCGGCACGCTGTAGAGCGGCACGGCTTCCCACTGCACGGTGAAGCGCCGCATCGAGCCGGTGCCGAAGACGGCGCCCACCACGCGCGCCACGCCGGGGTTGTCGGTCGGGTCGAGGTCGTCCCAGAAGGGCGCGACGACGCCGTTGGGCTCGAACGACGTGGGAATCGGGTCGTTCGAGCTGGCCGCGGCTCCGAGGCCAGCGCTCGAGGTGTACAGCTGGAGGAAGCCGTTGCTCGACACCGAGTAGTGCGTCACCGGCGTCCCGAAGGACGAGAAGGCGAAGGGCAGCGCGAGGGTGCCGCTCGACACGTCGTCGGCGATGGCGGGCGTGGTGGTGCTGTCGAGGAGCGGAGTGACGGTGGCGCCGGTGAACGAGTCGCAGGCGCCCGACATCGCCGTCACCGTGTAGGGCGCGGGGCTCAGGCGCAGCGAGAGGTCGAACGCCGCGCTGGCCGCGGCGCTGCTGTTGGCGTCGACGACGACGAGCACGTCGCGCGTGGTGGCCGAGAGGTCGCTCCGGGTGGTCTCGGTGCGCGGCATCGCGCCCGCCCCCTCGTCGTCCGCCGAGCCGACGCAGACGAGGGTGGGCATCTGGCACGCCGCCACGCTCGGCAGGATGCTGACGGTGAGGTCGGCCGTGCTGCTCACCGCGGCGGTGAGGCGCAGGTTCGAGGGCACCGTGACGAGGTAGCTCCGGTCGGGGCCCGAGCCGAAGAGGCACGTCGAGGTCATCGTCGAGAGGCTGAAGTCGCTCGCGTAGGCGGCGAGCGATTGCCCCACGAGCGTGGTGCCGCCGTCGGCCACGGCCACCACCGGAGCCTGGGTGCAGGCGTCGCCAGGTGGGACGGGGCCCGTCGACAGGGTGAGGTCGAACGTCGCGCTCGACGAGGCGCCGCCGTTGGCGTCGACGATGACGAGCACCTCGCGCGGCATGGGGGACGCGTCGCTCAAGGCCGTCTCGCTGACGGGCGTCGCGCCCGAGCCCTGGTCGTCGGCCGAGCCGACGCAGACGAGCGGCGCCGACTGGCAGGCCGTGACGCTGGGCACGATGTTGACCGCGAGGTCGGCGGTGCTGCTGACCGTGGCCGTGAGGCGCTGGTTGGCGGGCACGAGGACGCGGTAGCTCCGGTCGGCGCCCGAGCCGAAGTTGCAGGTGGTGGTGGGCGTCACGAAGCTGAAGTCGTTCGCGTAGCCGAAGAGTGACTCACCGACGAGCGACGTGCCCGCGTCGGCCGCCATGAGGAGCGGGGCCTGGTCGCAGGCTTCTCCCGGCGGCACCGGGCCGGCCGAGAGCGAGAGGTCGAAGGTGGCGCCCAGCGCCGCGCTCTGGCTGTCGACGATGAGCAGCACGGGCCGGGGGCTGGCCGAGGCGTTCTCGAGGAACACCGTCTCGGTGACGGGCTGCCCGGCCATTCCGGTGCCTACGCCATCGACCGAGGCAGGACACTGCACGGTGGCCGCGGTGCACGCCGCGACGTCCTCGACGATGGAGAGGGACAGGTTCGTCACGCTGCTGGCCCGCGCGGTGAGCCGCAGGTTGGGCGGAATGGTGACGGCGTAGACGCGGTCGGCGCCGGAGAGAAAGCGGCAGCCCGACGACATGGTCCGCGAGCTGTAGTCGCCGAGGAAGCCGTCGAGCGGCTGGGCCGTCAAGGTGATGCCGGCGTCACCGAAGGTGGGCGCGACGGGCGCGGTGGCGCAGGTGTCACCGGGTGGAGGCGTCTGGGTCGACACCGACAGCGTGAAGTCGCCCGCGCCGGTGCTGAAGCCGTCGATGACGATGAGCAACGTGACGTCGGCGCCGGTGGTGTTGAGCCATGACACGGTGTCGGTGCCGCTCGTCGCGATGTCGGAGCCAGCGAGGCAGGTGAAGGCCGACGCGCCGGCGTCGCCGCCCGTGCAGCTCGCGGCCGAGGCGACGAGGTTGATGGTGGCGTCCCACGTCGAGGTGACGCTGGCGATGACACCCTGGCCCGCGGGCACCAGTACGCTGTAGACGACGTCGGGCGCCGAACCCGTCGAGGACGACTCGGCGCAGCCCGTGGCGCCGTCGATGAGGTAGTCGTCGGCGAGGCCCGTGGTGCTCGACGTGACGACGATGGGCGTGCCGGGCAGCACCACCGGCGCCTCGCACGTCTCACCGCCCGCGAGCATGCCGCCGTCGATGGGCTCCATCGAGCCACCGCCCATGCCGCCGGCGTCACCACCGGCCATGCCCCCAGCGCTGCCGCCCGCTGCACCACCAGCCGCGCCGCCCGCCGAACCGCCGCTGGAGCCACCCGCTGAACCGCCGCCGGCCTGTCCTCCGCCGCTCGAGCCGCCGCCGACGCCCGACGAGCCGCCTCCCACGCCGGACGAGCCTCCGCCCGCCAGCAGCGAACCGCCACCGCCGGTGCCTCCAGCGTCAGGGCGCATGGTGCCGCCCGGGCACCCGGTGAGAACGACTGCCAGCGCGCCGATGGCGCTCCATCGAATGGTCCGTGTCATGTCCGTGCTCCCCGAAGTCCAGCGTGGCGCCGGGCGCCCTAGCACTGTGCCGCGGGTTGGAACAGGGGCGGCCGGTTGGGTGGCCTGGAGAAGTCGGGCTGGCGTCAGCGTCGGTCGAGCGAGGCGCTGAGCAGCTCGGTCACCACCCGCCGCGCGCCCCAGGCACAGGCCGGCACGCTCTGCCCGGGGAAGATGGTGTCGCCCACGCGGACGAGGCCCGGCACGCGCGTTCGGCCCGTCGGGTACCCGCGCGCGAGCGACGCGAAGCTGAAGGGCAGCCCTCCGACGCGCCCACCCCAGCGGCCCGTGAAGCCTTCCCACGTCTTCGGCGTGCCGGGCAGCACGATGGGCTTCTCGGCCGTGGCGAGGCTGGGAAACGCCTTCGTCAGCGCCGCGACCATCTCGTCGCCGACCTGCGCCTTGCGCGCCTGGTGCTCGGCGTCGTTGAGGCCTTCCCACGCCTTCGCGGGCGCATGGCAGCTCATCGTGATGGCCCGGAAGCCCTCGGGCGCCGACTTCAGGTCGCCGCGCTTCGACAGCGTCACGAAGAGCGAGTGCCCCTTCGAGACAGGCAGCGGCTCGTCCAGCACGAGCTGGTGGTACGGCGCCACCTCGTCGTCGAAGACGTCTTTCACGCCCAGGTAGAGCGTGCAGGCCGCCCAGGCATCGGGGTGGCGGCGCCGCACGCCGTCGAAGGTGTCGGCGAGCGAAGGCGCGACGACGCGCGCGGCGTCCCAGTGGGTGAGGTTGAGCACCACGTGCGAGCCATCGAGCGTGTCACCGCCTGCGCGCACCTCGAAGCGGCCCAGGCGCTGGTCGACGTGCTCGACGCGGGTGTCGAGCTTCAACGTGCCGCCTCGCGAGACGAAGACGTCGGCGAGGTGCTCGACGAGCGACGAGAGCCCGCCGTCGGCGAGATAAAGCGGCCGCTGCAGGTACTCCACGCCGAGCGCACCGAAGAGGTACGGCACCTGGGCGGCCGGAGCCTGGGTCGAGACGAGCAACAGCTCGTCCATCATCGCGCGCGCGTCGCGTGAGACGTCGCCCGAGGCCTCGAGCGCCGCCGCCGTGCTGCGGGTCAACGCGGGGAGCAGCTTCCACGCCTGTGGGTTCGTTGCGGCACCGAAGAGGTCGCTGGGCCGCTTCGGAGGGAAGTGGACCTGGGTGACGAGCTTCCACCCGGCCGCGCCCACCTCGACCGCGCGGCGCCAGAAGCGCGGCATCGCCTCTCCGAAGCGGTGGCCGAGCTGGGCCTCGTTCGCCCGCGCGTCCGTCGAGAGGGTGAGCGGCTGCCCGCGCTGCCAGACCGAGAGGTTCTTCGGAGCGGCCGGCGCCGAGAAGGGAATGTCGAGCTCGCCGAGGACGCGGCCGAGCGGCATGTCGGGCTCGAGCCCGATGAGGGTGGTGGCGCCGGCGAGGAAGCGGAAGCCCTTGATGGGGAACGCCGACGCGCAGCCGCCCACGCGCGACTTCGCCTCGATGAGGGTGACGCGGTGGCCCGCGCGCTGGAGGTAGAGGGCCGCGACGAGCCCGCCCGCGCCTGCGCCGACGACGATGCTGTGGGACGACATGGGCGCGGAGGTAACGGTGACGCGTCCACTGCGCCGCGTGCGCTTCAGCAGGACTTGCGGCGGCCAGTGGTCTGCCTTTCGTCCGACGTGCGGCCTGGAGCCGAGGGGCGTGACGACGTCGGGCCGAGCTGACGAAACGCTTCGTCGAGGGGGGCGCGTGGTGTTCGTTACTGGGAACCCGGTGCGGGCGACAGCGAGCGCACAGAGGGCGGGTGGCTCCAGAGCCATCCGTTTGCGGCTGTGGAGCTCGGCCTCGAGCAGGTGGCAGCCAACGGGCCCGACGAGCAGCACCCGTGGTTCCGTCACGGCGCCGTCGGCGTTGTGCTGCCTTCGAGGTGACTCACCGGGCCTTGCGCGAACGAGCGCGGAAGCGACTGAGGGCCCAGACGACGAGGAGCACGTCGACCCCAGCGCCCCCGGTGCCACACCCGCAGCCCGCCCCGCCGACGCTCGGCGCCGAGACGTCGACGTCGAAGCGGAGCACGGCCGCGCCGTCATCGTCGTCGGCGACGCGTGCCTCGACAGTGAAGCGGCCGGTGTCGGTGGGGCCTGGTGTCCAGCTGAAGGTGCCAGTGGGCGTGAGGGCGCCGGGCCCGGTGAGGAGCGTCCACGTGAGCGGGTCTCGTGCGCCACCGGGGTCCGTTGCGGAGAGAGTGAGCTGCACCGCGTCTCCGGGGCGCACGCGCAGCGGGGCCTGAGGCGTTGGGGTCGGCGAGACGTTGAAGACGCTCACGTCCCGCTCGACGCGACGCTGAGCGCCCAGCGCGTCGGTGGCCACCACCGTCACCAGAAAGCGCCCATCGTCCTCGAAGACGTGCGTGAGGTCGCTCCCGTCGACCTTCGGGGTGCCGTCGCCGAAGTCCCACTCGACCCGCGCGGGCTCGCTCTGGCCGTCCATCACCTCGGCGCGCAGCGTGATGGGAGCGCCTTCATTGGTCGTGACGGGCATCGAGACGCGGAGGCGCGGCGCGCCGTTTTGCACCTCGACGTCGATGGAGGCGGATGCGCGAGCGAGCCCGTCGGACGCGGTGACGGTGGCGCGGAAGCGGCCGGGCCGTTCGTAGACGTGGGACACCTGCGCGCCGCGCGCGGTGGCGCCGTCGCCGAAGTCCCAGGAGAGCTCGAGCGCCTCACCGCCCGGGTCCGAGGCGTTGGCCTCGAAGCGCACCGGGTCTCCCTCGACGGGCTGGGCGGGTGTTGCCGCTGCGCTCACGGCCGGCGGCGCATTGGTGACGGTCCACCGCACGGTGCCTTCGCGAGCGCCGTCGAGCACGCCGTCGGAAACGCGGAAACGGAGGGAGGTCTCTCCGCGGAAGCCCGTAGGCGGCTGCCACGTCAGCGTCGGAGGCGTTCCGCTCAGGACTCCGCGTGGTGGCTGCACGACGAGGCGGTACTGCAGGGAGTCACCGTCGGCGTCGCGCGCTGGGAGCGTGAAGGCGATGGGCTGGCCCTGCACGAAGGACAGCACGAGGTCGTCGACCACCGGGGCGTCGTTCACCGGCGTGACGGTGATGGTGACGAGCCCCGGCTTCGAGGTCGAGGTGCCGTCGGTGACTCGGAACTCGAAGTCATCGACGCCCCAGAAGTCGGGGGCAGGCGTGTAGACGAGCTGCGGCGGTGTGCCCGAGAGGGTGCCGTGCGCAGGTGGGCGGCGAATGGAGAAGGTGAGCGGCTCGTTCTCGGGGTCGGTCGCGCTGAGGCTGAGCGGGAGCGGCACGTCTTCGGCGGTGCTGCGAGCCAGCCGCGCTGGCACCGGAGGCCCGTTCACGTCGAGCACCCGCGCCTTGATGCGCCAGGTGTTGAGCCGGCCAGCGTGCTGGCTGTAGGCGAGCCAGTAATCGCCGCTTCCCGGCGTGCTGATGGCCGGGAGCACCTCATGCTGGTAGTTGCCGCTGAGCAGCAGGCCGCCATCCGCATCCTGAACGACCCCATCGGCCGTCACCCTTGCGCCGTAAATGTCGAAGGAGAGACCGGAACGTTTGTCCTGCCACGCGACGAGGTAGTCCGTACCATTGGTGCCGATGCTAGCAGAGCCTCGTTCGCCAGACGGCGGAGACAGCTGGAGCACGCCTGCGTCGAGAGTCGTACCGGCGCGCGACACGAGCGCTCCGCGAATTCGTTCGCTGTCGAAGGACAGAAAGTACGGAAAGATACGAACTCGCCATGCTGGTTGTTGATCGGACTCCTCCCATGCCACAAAATACGTATCGCCATTGCTTGAGACGACTGGCCCGAATTCGAAGACGGGTGTGTTCGCAATGGGCAGGCCTTGGGGGTCCAGAATCGAGCCGTCGGGAGTAATTCGTGTACCGGTGATGTCGATCCCGCCGTCGGCGTTCATCGTCGACCAGACGGCGAGATACCCCTGAACCCGGTTGCGGCGGATCCCGTGATGTGATCTTCGCCGTGCATGGCAATCGACCAACGCACGCGACGCGCCGTCATCCGGCTTCGGAA
>JALOQF010000015.1 GCA_025459425.1 Myxococcaceae bacterium
ATTCGGGAGTGTGGACGTGAAAACGGTATGCGGCAGTACCCGGTGACGCCGCTGCCCCGGTACCACCGCTGGAGCTACACCTCGGCCTCGAGCGGCGGCAGCGACTCGTTCATGATCGGTTGCCAGTACCCGCAGGGCTTCTGGGGCTTCGCGTTCTGCTACGACGCCAACCCGTGGATCACGCTCCAGCGCCGCTGAGCCGCGCGCTCGGCTGAACGTCCACGCATCGTTCGCGCCTGTCGGCCCCTCACGAGGGTGCGCCGCTGGTGGAGGCCTGGTCGTGCTCACCCACGCGTTCCCGCGCACGTGAGGAGGCGCCCCAGCGCCGCTCGTCGGGCCCCTGTTCGCTCGGTCACGCCGCGCTGTCGGTCGCGACCTGCCGTGCCCACCCAGGGCGAAGCCGGTCGAGAATCCACTCGTTTCCACCGAACGCCAGACGGCCGCGCGTGGCGCGACGCGCCTCGTCGAGCCAGCGCTCGAGGCGCCTCGTGGCCATCTCGCCGTCGCCGCTCGCCGTCGCCACGCACGCCTCGAGCAGATCGGCGTACCAGGGGAGCGTCTGGAACCGGCGCACCTGCACCAGACACTCGGCGGCTCCGTCGGCGTCACCCTCGTGCAGCGCCTTCAGCGCGCCCAACTGGTGGAAGACGTCGGTCGCCACCCAGGCCAGCGGCGCGTCGTGGGCGCGCAGGCTCGCGGGCTCGAGCAGCGCCTTCGCGCCGGCGACGTCGCCGCGCTCGAGCCGGCCGATCGCGGCCAGCAGCGTCACCGGCTCGGGTGGAAGGCCAACGGTCGGGAGGAGGGACGACAGGTCGACGCCAACGAGCACCGCCGTCGCCCGTTGCCCCGAGCGGACGCCCTGGACCACGGCGAGCGAGGTCCAGTGCGCGACGACGGCACGGCTGCCGAGAATCTGATCGACGTCGTTTCCGGCGATGGCCGTCGCTTCGCGGAACCGGCCTGGGGTGGCCGCCGAGGCCAGCACGAGGAGCCCGGTGACGAAGCCGACGCCGACCGGGTGGGTGACGGGGTGCCCCGACACGACGAAGGCGAGGCCGAGCGCGGCGGTGGCGAAGACCGACGCCGCGGGCCCACCGAGCGCGACCAGCCGGAGGCGGCGCCGCAGGTCTGACGCGCCGATGGGCAGCATGGCGATGGCGCCCCGGAGCGAGAGCCGGCTCCAGCGCCACCGCCGCGTGTCGGCGCTCCACTCGAGCGGCCCCAGCGTGATGCGATCGACCTCGAAGCGCGCCCAGCGGGCCATCAAGAGGTGCCCGAGCTCGTGCCAGACCAGGTGGAGAAACCACGCCGCGAGCGTCAACGCGGTGATGGACACGGCGATGGGCGCCACCACCCGCCACGACTTCGCCTCACCGAGAACGTAGAGCCGCGCCAGCGCGCCGCCGAGGAGCGCCCAGAACACCACCCGGCGAAAACGCTGCGCGACGCTCATTGCAGGTGAAGGAGCCGACGGGGACGTCGCACCTGCGCTGGCTGCCCGTCAACCACTCCCTGCGCGGGCGCCCGTGTCCCGCCGGGCGGGCAGTTCGTCCCGTGGGTTGTCGGGCAGGCGGGGGCGCGCTGGTGTACAGCACGAGACATGTCGTCCGAGGCGACCGCGGTGATGGCGCAGGCTCCCGTCACCACCTTGTCGAGCCGCCAGTGGGGCATCGTGCTCGTCGTCGCCGCGCTCCAGTTCGTCAACATTCTCGACTTCGTCATCGTGATGCCGATCGGCCCGCGCCTGTCGACGGCCCTCGACTTTCCGGCCTCGCACCTGCCGTGGATGAACGGGGCCTACACGGCGACGGCCTCGCTGATGGGCCTGCTCGGTGCGCTGTTCCTCGACCGGTTCGATCGCCGCAAGGCCGTGGGCGTGGCGGTGGCGGGCCTGGTGGTGGGCACGGCCCTGTGCGGGCTGGCGAACGACTTCACCATGCTGCTGGTGGCGCGCAGCGTGGCCGGCGCTTTCGGTGGGCCCGCCACCTCGCTCTGCTTCGCCATCATCGCCGACACCATTCCGTCCGAGGTGCGGGGCAAGGCGATGGGCACGGTGATGGGGGCGTTCTCGGTGGCCTCGGTGTTCGGCGTGCCGGCGGGGCTGTGGCTGGCCGAGCACGTGGGCTGGCGCGCGCCCTTCTTCGTGGTGGCGGCGCTCGGCGCGGTGGTGCTGACGGGCAGCATCGTGTTGCTCCCGTCGCTGCGCGGGCACATCACCGGGCAGCGACGCTCACTGGGAGAGCTCGCCTCGCTGGTGGCCGAGCGCGACGTGCAGCTGTCGTTCCTCATGACGGCCATCGTGATGTCGGCCGGCTTCATTCTCATTCCCAACATCGCTTCCTACCTGCAGTTCAACCTCGGGGTGCCCGAGGCGCACATCAAATACGCCTACCTCGTCGGAGGCCTCGCCAGTCTGGTGGCCACGCAGGGCGGCGGGCGGCTCGTCGATCGCCTTGGCTCGTTCCGCGTCGGCACCGTGGGCACGGTGCTCGTCACGGTGCTGGTGTTCTTCTTCTTCTTCCTGCCGCGCGAGACGATGTCGTCGGGGGTGATGCTGCTCGTCTTCGCGGGCTTCATGCTGGCGCAGGGGCTGCGCAACGTCTCGTACAACACGCTCACCACCAAGGTGCCGGACCCGGCGCGGCGCGCGACGTTTCAGTCGCTCCAGTCGGCGGTGCAGCACGGCGCGACGGCGCTGGCGGCGTTCGGCTCGGGCCTGCTCCTCACCGAAGTGGCGCGCACGCCGCTCGCCACCGATGCACCTGGCCGGCCTGCGCGCATGCTGCTCGGCATGGACCACGTGTCGCTCGTGTCGATGGGGCTGTCGTTGTTGATTCCCGGGCTGTTGCTCGTCGTCGAGCGGCGGGTGCGCGCCCGGCAGGCCACGGCAGCGCGCTGACAGCCTCACCTCACCCCGAGCGCCCTCGCGCTCAGGACAAGCCGGGAATCGTGCCGGCGCGCGTCCACCCGCGGCCCTCGGCGCTGAAGATCCCCACGCCATACCGGCGGCCTCGCGCCTCGATGGTGCGGCCGTCTCCGAGGCTGATGGCGATGTGGCCGGGCCGGTAGAGCAGCGCGCCGGGCGTGCGCAGGGCCTCTTCGACGGACATCGGGCGGGCGGCGTCGATCTGCGCGGCCGAGCCATCTGGAAACCGGACACCGGCCCGTGCCGCCGCCCACTCGACGAGCTCGGAGCAGTCGAACGTCTGCGGGTTGGGGTCGTTCAAGTTCGTCTCGGCGCCGAAGACGTACGACTTGCCCTGCTGGCCGAGCGCGTTCCACAGGAACTCCTGCGTGGTGCCGGTGCCCGATCCTCCAGGCGGCCGGCCCGGAGGCGCGGTGCCGTCGACACGTGGCGGGGGCGCATCGAAGCCCGACAGCCCCAGCGCGCCCGCCGTCGCCGGGCCCGCGATGCCGTCGACCTGCAGCCCGCGCGCTTCCTGAAACGCCCGCACGGCGCGCTGGGTGAGGGGGCCAAACTTGCCGTCGAGCGGACCGGGGCTGAACCCCGCCTCTTCGAGCTTCTGCTGGAGTGACAGGACGCTCTGGCCACGACTGCCGACACGAAGGTTCATGCCTCATTGTCGGGCCTCCGAAGCGTCGGGTTCCACTCGGATTGCGAGGTGATTTGACGTGGGTCGTAGGCCCTCCGACACCTTCCGACATGGTGCGTGGAAGCCATCGAGGCGGCGCACGGGCGATTGATTGATCGCCGGTAGGCACCTCGGCTACAGGCGCCCACCCATGAACGTCTCTTTCCGCGCTGCGCTCGTGTCGGCCTGCCTCATTGCCTCGCTCGCCCTGGCCCAGGACGAGGTCGAGGTCGCCGGCCCGAAGTCGGCGGCGAGCACCGAAGCCGGCCCCGGTGGCCGAAAGCCCATCACCCGCGCCGACCGCGAAGCTGCCGTGAAGGCCGCCGAGGAAAAGAAGAAGGCCGACGAGGCCGCCGCGAAGAAGGCCGCGGAAGAGAAGAAGAAGGCCGACGAAGAGGCCGCGCGTGCGGCTGCTGCCGCCGAAGAGGCCCGCAAGAAGGCCGAAGAAGAGGCGCGCGCGAAGGCCGAGGCCGAGGCCAAGCGCCTCAAGGCCGAGCAGGAGGCCATCGCGGCGAAGGCGAAGGCCGAAGCCGACAAGAAGGCCAAGGCCGAGGCCGACAAGAAGGCCCTCGAAGAAGAGAAGAAGCGCCTCGAGGAAGAGAAGAAGCGCCTCGCCGAGGAAGAGAAGAAGCGCAAGGAAGACGAGAAGCGCGCCGCCGAAGAGAAGAAGAAGGCCGAGGCCGAAGAGAAGAAGCGGCTGGCCGAAGAGGCGAAGAAGAAGGCCGAGGAAGACAAGAAGCTGGCCGAAGAGAAGAAGCGCGACGAAGAGCTCGAGAAGAAGCGCGCCGAGATCGAGAAGGTGCGCACCGAGCTCGAGAAGAAGAAGGCCGAGGTCGAGGAGAAGCGCCTGAAGGAAGAGCAGGCGAAGCTCGAGGCCGAAGAGAAGAAGCGCAAGGCCGAGGAAGAGGCCCGCGCCGCCGCCGAGGAGAAGAAGCGCAAGGAGGAGGAGTTCAAGAACTCCGCCGAAGAGAAGAAGCGCGTCGCCGAAGAGGAGCGCAAGAAGAAGGAAGAGGAGCGCAAGGCCGCCGCCGAGGAGAAGAAGCGCCTGGCCGAAGAGGAGAAGGCGAAGAAGAAGGCCGAGGCCGAAGAGAAGAAGCGGCTCGCCGAGGAAGAGAAGAAGCGCAAGGAGGACGAGCGCAAGGCCGCCGCCGAGGAGAAGAAGCGCCTCGCCGAGGAAGAGAAGAAGCGCAAGGAAGACGAGAAGCTGGCCGCCGCCGAGGCGAAGCGGCTCGAGGCCGAGGCGAAGAAGCTCGAAGAGGAGCAGAAGAAGGAAGCCGCCCGCCTCGCCGCCGAGGCCGCCAAAGCGCCGCAGAACCCCCCGCCCAGCGAGCCTGGCCGCCGCGTCATTCGCCCCGGCGAGACGCCGCCGCCCTCGCAGCAGCCCGTCGCCGCCACCACGCCTCCGCCGTCGAGCACGACGCCGCCGCCCAGCAGCACCCCGCCGCCCTCGAGCGGCCCCACCGCGGCCACCCAGCCCAAGACGGTCGCCCCGGGCGCCTACCTGGGCGGCAAGGCCGGCGGCGGCGCGATGATCCCCGCGGCGACGGCAGAAGACGCGAAGTCCGACCCGCGCTTCGCGGCCTCGGCGCTCGTCGAGGACGCCCGCGTGAAGGTCGTCGCCGTCACCGACAAGTACCCCTACTTCGGCATCGCCAACAACGGCTGCGGCCAGGGCAAACACTTCGTCATGGCCGAGCTGCTGTCGCCCTTCGACGGCATGCCGCAGGGCATCCCCGTCGTGCTGCGCATCGACGACGTCACCCTGGGGCCTGCGCGCGCCGGGTCGAACCTGGCCTTCTCGGGCCTGCGCCGCGCCGGCAAGGGCCAGGACGGCACCTTCGTGTACTGCGGCCGCGGCACGGCGTTCCCCGTTCGGCGGTAGCCGCCCGTCGTCCGACCGACTACAACCGGCGCTGCGATGCTGAACATCGGCACCGGTGAGATCATCTTGATCGCGGTGGCGGCCCTCCTCATCCTGGGCCCCTCCAAGTTGCCCGAGTTCGCGCGCGGCATCGGCAAGCTCGTGCGTGAGTTTCGCCGGCAGACCGACGACGTGCGGAACGTCGTCGAGCGCGAGTTCTACAAGATGGACCAGGACCTGACGGCGCACGAGAGCCCGCCGGTGCTGCCGCAACCTGCCCCCGACGTGGTCGCCCATGGCGAGCCCTTCGAGCACGACGCGCTGGCCCACCAGGCGCACGACGCCCTGCCGCCGGGCACCGATGACGCCTCGCAGGTGATGAAGGGCGCGCCAGCGGGTGAGCCGTTGCCGTCGGCTTCCGTCACCGACCCGACGACCGTCGCCGCAACTCCAGAGCCAGCGTCCCATGCGGTGTCGGCCGGGCCGGAGAAAGCCACCTCCTGATGGCCGCGGCCGTGGGCAGCCCCGAAGAATTCAAGATGAGCCTGTTCGAGCACCTCGCGGAGCTCAGGGCCCGGCTCTCTCGCGTCGTCATCGCCGTGCTGGTGCTCGGCACCTTCTCACTGGCCTTCGCGCGCGAGATCTACGGCTTCCTCATGCGCCCGGTGCTGGTGTCGCTGCCCGCGCAGTCCGCCCAGCTCGTCTACACCTCGGCCATCGAAGAGCTGAACGTGCTGATGAAGATCGGCCTCTACGCGGGGGTGTTCCTCGCGACGCCGGTGCTGCTCTGGCAGATCTGGGGCTTCGTCTCGCCGGGCCTGTACGACAACGAAAAGAAGATGGCGGGGCCCTTCATCGTCTTCGGCACGCTGGCCTTCGTGGCAGGCGCGGCGTTCTGCTACTTCGTGCTCTTGCCGCAGATGTTCCAGTTCCTCCTGCAGCGCGAGGACGTGGCGGTCATCACCCAGCGCATCGACACCGGCAAGCTGCGCGAGCAGGACGCGCTGCGGTACCTCTCGCTCGGCGACGTCGAGCACGCCGGGGCGCTGGCCCGCACGGCCGTGGGCGACCTGCAGGCCGCGGGCGAAGGCAAGACGACCGACGACGGCATGGCGCTGTCGCTCCTCAACAAGCGCAGCGTCGACGTGATGGCCCGGCTCGAGGGCCTCGGCCGGCTCGTCGACGCCACCCGCGCCGGCTTCCAGGACGCGGCCCGGCCGGTGCTGGGGCAGGTGATGGCGAAGCGGCTCGAGGCCATCGCCGCCTTCGGGCAGGGAGACTTCGACAAGGCCTCGTCGCTGGCCGACGAAGGCGCTGCGCTGCTGGCCGGCGTGTCGGCCCCGCGCGCGTCGGACTTCGCCGAGCTGTGGAAGCTCGAGCGCACCCTGTCGGTGGGCGTCGCCACCGTCGAGTCGATGAACTGGACCAAGCCGATGCTCTCGATGAGCGAGCAGCTGTCGCTGGTGCTGGTGCTCGAGCTCGCCTTCGGCCTCATCTTCGAGCTGCCCCTCGTCATGATGGTGCTGGGCATGGTGGGCCTGGTGTCGTCGGCCTTCCTCTTCAAGTACCAGCGGCACGCGTTGGTGGTGTGCCTCATCGCGGCGGCCATCATCACGCCGACGGGTGACGCGGTGAACCTGGCCCTCATGGCCGGCCCCATGCTGCTCTGTTACGAGCTGGGCGTGGTGCTGGTGTGGTTGGTCGAGAAGCGGCGCCAGCGGCAGGGCGACGCGCCGGCCGCCTGAGAAACGCCTTTTTCCTCAGTCCCAGCGCGAGCGGAAGCTGGCGTGCGTGGCCGTGAGGCGCGTCAGCTCGCAGCGCACGTTCTTTGCGCCGGCGACGGTGAGCGCTGCCTCGAAGAAGCCGGGGTACCGGTGGGGCAGGACGACCTCGTTCATCGTCAGCTCGAAGTCGCGCGGGCCGTGCATCACGTACGAGGTGTCGAGGAAGTTCACGGCGGTGCGGAAGCTGCGCGTCGCCCGCACGATGCTGCGCTCGGGGCCGATGAGGCGCATCATCGTGTACATCGCCTTGCCCACCAGCGTGTCGCCGTACGTCTGCACCAGTCGGACGCCGAAGTGGTTCTGCCGCTGCTCGTTCGTCCACGAGGGGTCGAACCGGCTCAGCGCCAGCTCGATGCCGGCGTACCAGGTCTCGACGGGGTAGGCGGGCTGCAGGTGGCCGAAGTCGATGCCGAGCTCCCGCAGACGCGCGTCGACCGAGGCGTCTCGCACCGGCGCGAGAATGCGCTCCAACGACTGGAAGAGGGAGGCGAAGGCGACGCGGGGCTCGGCCATGTACACTCGACACGGTAGTCGAAGCCGGGTCGTCGTCGCTGGGGGTTCGTGATGCGAGTGGTCTGGTGCGGGCTGGCGGCGCTGCTGGCCTCGGGCTGCGTCAAGCGGGTCGAGTGCGAGGTGCACGGCGGCGCAGGCGTGCGCGAGCTCGTCACCGACCACTTCGTCATCTCGAGCGAGCTGCCGGACGCCGAGCTCGAGCTCGAGGCGCGCCGGCTCGAGCTCTTGTGGGACACCTTCGCGACGTTCTTCCGCGCCGAAGTCCCGCGCGCCCGCATCCCGGTGGTGGTGCTCCAGGACGCCGAGACGGTCGAGTCGTTCGCCGAGGGGTACGCGGGGTTCGTCAGTCGTCGGGGCCCACAGGTCCTCGTGGTGGGGGCACCGGCCGAGCCCGGCGCCACCAACGTCAACGCGCACGAGCTCACGCACCTGGTGAGCAACTTCATGCTCCCGCGCCAGCCGAGGTGGGTGGCCGAGGGCCTGGCGACGTACTTCGAAGACGCCACCTTCGTCGACGAGCGCACCGTCACCATGGGCCGCTGGAACAAGAACCGCGCGAGCGAGGCCTTCGTCAGCGGCGTGCTCTCGATCGACGAGCTGATGGAATGGAACAACCTGCGCTTCGATGACGCCGAGGTGCGGTACTACGCCTCGGCCTGGGCGTGGGTGCACTACCTGTCGAACCACGACGAGGCCCGCCTGGTGCGCCTCTTCGAAGGGCTTCGGGGCACGCGGCCGGTGAGCGAGGTGGTGCGCGAGGTGTTTCCACCCGGCGAGGCCCGGCGCCTCGAAGACGAGGTGACGGCCTACCTCGCCGCCGCGAAGTTCCGCGGGTTCCAGACGTCGCTGAGGCGCGTTCCCTCGCAGTCGGCGGTGCGCACGCTCGAGCCGTGGGAAGTGCACCGCTTGCGGGGCCAGCTCTTCTTGCGGAACGAGCGGGCCGAGGCCGAGGAACTCGCGACGGCCGTCTCGCTTGCTCCGACTCCGCTGCCCGCGAGCCTCGCGGTGCTCGAGGCCGAGCGGACGAAGCAACCGATCGGCTCGTTGCTGGCGACCTACCCCGAGGCGCCCGAGGTGCTGGCGGCGCTCGATGACGACGCCGCAAAGGAACAGCGGTCAGCGTTCGAGCGGGCCGTGCTGGCGAATCCCGATGACGCGTCGCTTCGACTGGCCGCGGCGCGGGTGGCGCTGGAGGTGGGCGAGGTCGCGACGGCTGAGACGCACGCTGCGGTGGGCCTCGCGCTCGCGCCGTGGAGCTCCGAGCTCGCGAGCGTGCTGCTGTCGGTCGCGATGAAGCAGGGGCGGTGCGACGAGGCCGCCCTTCGGTTGTCGCGCTTCGAGGCGCTGCTCCCCGAGAAGCTGTCGGAGGCGACCCGGAAGTCGGTCGAGACGCTGCGCACGCAGGTTCGTCAGTGTGGGGGGAGGACTCTCTGAAGCGTCACCTGGCAGCGGCGGTCCTGTCGGCAGCGGTCGGCGTCATGGGCGCCGTCTCGTGCTGCATCGCGCGCGGGAGCCGGGTGCGGACCCCTCGCGGAGATCGCCCCATCGAGTCGCTGAGCCCGGGAGACGAGGTGCTGGCCGTCGACCCCAGCAGCCACGAGGTCATCGAGGCCCGGCTCGCCGCCACGCGCTCGTCGACGCGAGAGACCGTCGTGCTCACGGGTGAGGGCTTCTCGCTGCGGTGTACGACCGATCATCCACTGTGGGACCCGGACGAGCGGTGTTGGGCCGACGCAGGCGACTGGGCGCTGCGTCGTCGCAAAGCGCTGCTGCTCGTGGGCGACGGTTGCTCGGTGGGCCGTGTCGAGGTGCGCGAGGTCGACCTCGCCGCCGGCGTCATCGAGGTGTTCGATCTGTCGGTCGACCACCCGGTGCATACCTTCGTCGCCGAGGGCATCGTGGTGCACAACAAGGCGATCGTTCCGGCCTGCCCGACACCACTGGTGTTCTGCAGCTGTGGGACGGAGCTCGGTCAGTCGTGTCCGAACCTCGACGGCCGAGGCAGCGGCGACTGTGGCTGCACCAGTTCGTGCGAGACGAGCGATGGTGGAGCCATCGTCGGCGGGCGCTGCGCCTGCCCGGCGTGGGAGCCCACGACGCCTGACCGCGATCTCGGAAGGGCGACCTGCGGAGGCGCCTGCGAGTGTGCCTCGGTCGTTCCTGAATGCCGTACGCCATCCGGTGAGGTGCTCACCACCTCGAACGAGGGACGCTTTCCAGCGCCGCGGCTCGTGCGCTGTGTCTGCGGCTCCAACGCCATCGGCACCTTCACCTGTTCCGACCCGGCCCCGGGCCAACAACGACACGTCGCCGCCCGGTGCGACTGCACGCCCGACTGCGCGCTCCCCAACGGGGGACCCGTCATCGATCGCCTCGCCGAACCGTGCCGCTGCGGTGCGGGCAGCGGCAGCGCGATGGGAACGTTGCGATGCGGAGCCCTCCCGGATGGTGGCCGTGCTGGCGCCTGCAGCTGTGCTGACGGCGGGCCGTGAGGCGCACCCGCGGGCCCGTCAGCCGAGCCGGAGCAGCAGCAGGGCCACCAGGGTCGACGCCAGCGTCACCGGCACGCCGACCTTCGCGTACTCGACGAAGCCCATGCGTTCCTTCGCGCGCTCGAGCACGATGATGTTCGCGACCGAGCCCAGCAGCGTCAGGTTGCCCGCGAGCGTCGAGACGAGCGCCGTCACCGTCCACGCGGCGGTCGGGTCGGGGAACGAGCGGATCCACGGCTCGAGCAACAGAATCAGCGGCACGTTGCTCACCACCTGCGAGCCGAGCCCCAGCACCGCGGTGAGCACGACCGAGCCATGCCCCAACACCGCTTCCGTGTCGGCGACCCACGCCTGGGGGAAGCCCGTCTTCTGCAGCGCGGCCACCAGCACGAAGAGCCCCGCGAAGAAGAGCAACACGCTCCAGTCGACCTGGGCGAGCAGCTTCTCGGCGCGCAGCCCGGCGGCGATGAGCGTCAGCGTGCCAGCCCCCAGCGCCGACAGCGCGAGCGGAGCGCCCAGCAGGTTCGCCGCGACTGCGCCACCCAGGCCGAAGAGGCTCACCACCAGCAGCGGCCGGTCGATGGGCGTCGGGTCGTCTTCCACCAGCGCGTGCTCGGGCTGCGCGAGGCGCCTCGAGAAGAAGACGTGGAGCAGCGCTGCGGTGACGAGGAGCGCCGCCAGTACCGGCAAGGCCACGTCGACGAGGTACCCCCGGTACGACAGCCCCGACAGCCGGCCGACGAGCATGTTCTGTGGGTTGCCCGCCAACGTGAGCGCCGAGCCCGCGTTGCTGCCCATGGCGACGGCGAAGAGGAACGGCCGCACCGGCGCCTGGGCCCGCCGCGCGAGCTGAACGACGAGCGGTGTCGCGAGAAGACAGACCGCGTCGTTGACGAGCACCGCCGAGAGGAGCCCGCAGCCGATGGTGACGGCCCACAACAGCCCCGCGCGCGAGCGCACGCGCGTCGACAGCATCGACGTGGCCCACGTGAAGAAGCCGGCTTCTCCGAGCCCGGCCGCCACCACCATCATGAGTCCCAGGAAGGGTGGGCCCGCCCACGCCCCGAGCGCGACGCACACCGTGGCGCCGATGAGGGCCATCGACGGCCGGCCCACCGGGAGCCACCGCAGGCGCCTGGCCGTGATGCCGACGTACGAGAGCGCGAACGTCGCGAGAATGGCCAGACGCATGGGCGGGCGCGTGATGCCCCAGCCGGGCGGTGGGTTCAACGCCGCTGGCGCCCGGGCCCCCGGTCGGGCTGAAATGTCACCCGTGGAGCGCTCGTCGCATGCCCCTGCCAGAGTGGAAGGCCACGGCGGCCGGGTGGCGCGTTGCCCCCGGTGTGCGTCGTTCACGTACGACGTCACGGGCCTGTCCGACGAAGAGGTGCGGCGCCTGGTGCTCGAGACCGAGGGCCGGGTGCTGACACGGCTCGTCGCGCGGCGCGATGGCCGGGTGATGAGCGTCGACTGCGGGCACGGCACGGTCGCGCCGCCGTCGCGGTGGCCCGTCGTGCTGGCCGTCGTGCTCCTGGGCGGCCTGGTGAGCGTCGGCGTGAACCGCGCGCTCGCCGGTCGCCTGCGCGGATCCGAGGCCGAGCTCGTCACCCAGAAGCCGGTCGAGCAGGTGCTGGCCCCGGTGGTGGTGCCCGAGCCAGTGGTTCCGCCTCCGGTGGTCGAGTCGCCTCCGACCGTGACGCCGACCGCGACGCCCGTTCCGCGCGCGGCCGCGGTGCACCTGGCCGCGACTTCCGCGCGTCGATTCCGCTGATGTTGAGCCTGAGCGACGGCATGGTGGAAGACGTGCGCATCTCCGACGGCGCTGCCCCCAGGCCAGGCCCGAGCGCGCGGGTGAAGGGGGCCCGTACCTCGACCATCGTCGACAACGGCACGCGGCACCCCGAGTACGTCGCGCTTCGGGACTGCGTGCAGGACGCCATGCGCTCGGTGACGTTCACGCAGCGCGAGCGCGCCACCCTGACGTTCCGGCTCGTCTTCGACGGCTGGTGAGCGAGGCGCGCATGTTCCACCCACGCGGGCCCACGCTCGTCGAACTTGCCCGGCAGGCCCTGTCGTCGACCGAGCGTGGGTACGATCTGCTCGCGACGAAGTTCGACGTGACACCCTTCCGCACGCCCGACGTGCTGCTCGCGCCCTTCTTCGCCCACGTCTTCGCCTCGGGGCCGGTGACGCGGGCCCTCGACGTCGCCTGTGGAACGGGGGCTCAGCTGCGTCACCTGGCGCCGCACGTCACCGACCGATTGGTGGGCGTCGACTTCTCGCAGGGCATGCTCGACGAGGCGCGACGGCGGCTGGCCGACGTGCCCCGCCTCGAGCTGCTGAAGGCCGACGCGCGCGACCTCTCGTTCGACGCCGAGTTCGAGCTCGTCACCACCGCCGGCGCCTTTGGCCACTTCGTCGGTGAAGACGAAGACCGGCTGCTCGACGGGGTGCGGCGGGCGCTGGCGCCGAAGGGCCGCTTCGTCTTCCTCACCACCCCGTACCCTGGCGTGACCAACCCCGGCTTCTGGCTGGCGAAGGGCTTCAACGCGGCCATGCACGTGCGGAACGCCCTCGTGCAGCCGCCGTTCGTCATGTTCTACCTGACGTTCACCTGGCCCGAGGTGCAGGCCACCCTGTCGCGCCATGGCTTCTCCACCAGCGCCCGCGACGGCCTCGTCGAGGGTCGCCTCGGGCGCGTGGTGGCCGTCACCGCCGAGAAGCGCCCGTGAGCTCAGCGGCGAAGGTGCTGGCTGCGCTCCGTGCAGGAGCGCCGCTCGACGAGGCGTGGGCGCACGTCGACGCGCTCGTCGAAGGCCGGGCCTGGCGCGAGGTCGAGACGCTCTTCGAGGCGCTCGACGCCTGGACGTCACCTGACTGGGTCGCTCAAGCCGCGTCGCGTCGCCTCGCCTGCGTCGTGGCGCTCGCGGACGACGCGGAAGGGGCGCGGGTGCTCGTGCGCGCGCTGGCTGGGCGCTCTGAAGGCTGCTGGGGCAGGGCGGTCGAGCTCGCAGAGGTGCTGGCGCAGGGCCAACGCGTCGACGTGCTCAGCGCGCTCCTTCCCGAGCGTGACCAACACGTCGAGCTCGTCGCGCGGTGGATGCACGGCCTCGTCGCCCGCGGCTGCGACCTGTCGCTCGAGGCGTCGTGCGCGGTGTTCCAGGACGAGCTGGGTGAGCGCGCCCACGTGCTGGCCGGTGCGCCGCTCGCGCCCTCACCGTTCGAGCGCGCCTATCGATTCCCCCGCGCGGTGAAGGACGCGGTGATGAGCGCGTCGGTGGCCCCCCTCGTACACACGGGCGACGCGGGGGCGCTGCCACCCGTTCGTTCGTGCGAAGGCGTGTTCGAACCCGGCGCGCTGTTCCGCGCCGTTCGGCACTGGAACGAGGCCACCGCCAGCGTGGTGACGTTCACCGAGCCGGTCGGTGGGGCGCCGGGCCCCCGGGCCTTCTCGGCACTCCCGTTCGAGCCACTCTCGGGTCTGTCGCTGCGGCTCCAGGCGGTGCCAGCCGAGGCCGCGGCCGCCCGGCTGTTCTCGGCGGCTGCATGGGGTGGGGCCTACGGTCGCGGCGATGGGAGCGCCGAAGCGAGGGTCTCGACGGCCGCGACGCTGGGCGCGTTGCTCGGCCTCGAGGGTCCCCACGACTGGGCCCGTCTGGCCGACGAGGCCGCCGCCGCGCGGTGGTGGCTCTTTCTCGGGACGCCGTGGTTCGCCGACGTCGCGTGGGACCTGGGGCTCGCGTGCCTGCGCACGGACCACGAGACGATGGTGCTGCTCGCCTCGACCGACACCGACTGAGGGCTACTCGACCACCACCAGCTTCGCGCCGTTCTCGACGGCGCTGCCTTCCTTCGCGAACACCTCGACGACGGTGCCGGCCTTGGGCGACTTGAGCTCGTTCTCCATCTTCATGGCCTCGACCACCACCAGGCCCTGGCCCTCGGTCACCGCGTCGCCCGGCTTGACGAAGACCTTCACCACCTTGCCCGGCATGGGCGAGAGCACCGTCTGCTTGCCCTCGGCTTCGAAGCTGGCGGTGGCGGCGCGCAGGCGGCCCTTGCGCTCGTCGACGACGTCGAAGCGGCTCACCTGGCCCGAGAGCAGCACGCCCACCTCGTCGCCTCGCTCTTCGAACTCGGCGACGACGGTGCGGGCGCCCAGGCGTAGCGTCATGGCGCCGCCCGGGAGGGCCTGGGCCTCGACCTCGAGGCGCTCGCCATCGAGGGTGATCAGATAGCGGTCGTCTCCCAGAGGCTCGACGTCGACCTCGGCGGGCGGGGCCTTCTTCGAGAGATCCGTCGCGAGGTAGCGGTGTGCGCGGGCCATGTCGTCAGCTCCTCTTCCAGCCGCCGAGGGTGCGGCCCGAGGTGCGCCAGCCCGACGTGGCGGCGGTCGGGGCCTGGGTGGGTAGCTGGCGCGCCTGCTGCTCCGCGCGCTGGTGAGCGCGCAGCACGGCCGCGAGGCGCGCGAGCTTCGTGCGCTCCGGGTCCTCGACGCCGAGCAGTTGCTGGTGCGCCCGCGGGAGGAAGCCGGTGTCGTAGTCCCCCCGCTGGAACTCGGGGTGCGCGAGAATGCCCTTGAGGTAGGCGATGTTGGTGGTGATGCCCTTGACCACGTACTCGTCGAGCGCGCGCTGCATGCGGCGAATCGCCTCGGCCCGCGTCGGCGCCCACACGGACAGCTTGCTGATCATCGGATCGTACGTGTTGGGCACCGTGTAGCCGGCGTACACGCCCGAGTCGTCGCGCAGGAAGGGCCCGCTCGGCGTGCGCAGCTCGACGATGCGGCCGGGCGACGGCATGAAGTTGGTCGCCGGGTCTTCCGCGTACACGCGCACCTCGATGGCGTGGCCGCGCGGCTTGATGGGCTCGAGGAAGGGCAGCACGCCCCCCTGCGCCACGTGGAGCTGCCAGGCCACCAGATCGATGCCGGTGACCCACTCGGTCACCGGGTGCTCGACCTGCAGCCGGGTGTTCATCTCGAGGAAGTAGAAGTTGCGCGACGAGTCCACGAGGAACTCGACGGTGCCGGCGCCGACGTAGCCCACCGCCTTCGCGGCCTTCACGGCCACCTCGCCCATGGCGGCGCGCATCTGCGGCGTGAGAATCGGAGACGGCGTCTCTTCGACGACCTTCTGGTTGCGCCGCTGGGCGCTGCACTCGCGCTCGTTGAGGTGAATGCAGTTGCCGTGGGTGTCGGCGAACACCTGAATCTCGACGTGGTGCGGCTGGTCGAGGAACTTCTCGAGGTACACCGCGTCGTTGCCGAAGGCGCTCATCGCCTCGCTGCGCGCGGTGCGCCAGGCCGAGTCGAGGTCTTCTTCGCGATCGACGCGCCGCATGCCCTTGCCGCCGCCGCCGCCCGCGGCCTTCAGCATCACCGGGAAGCCGATCTGCTTCGCGTACGCGCGGGCCTCGTCGGCGTTGGCGAACGGGGCGGTGGTGCCGGGCACCACGGGCACGCCGGCCTTCATCATGTTCGCGCGCGCGCGCGTCTTCTCGCCCATCGCGTCCATCGCGGTGGCGGGCGGGCCGACGAAGGTGACGCCGGCCTTGTCGCAGGCGCGCACGAACGACGCGTTCTCGGACAAGAAGCCGTAGCCGGGGTGAATGGCGTCGGCGCCCGACTGCTTCGCTGCCGACAGAATGTTCTCGGCGACGAGGTAGCTCTGCCGTGAGGGCGCGGGCCCGATGCAGTACGCCTCGTCGGCGAAGCGCGCGTGCAGGGCGGTGCGGTCGGCCTCGGAATAGACGGCCACCGTCTTGAGGCCGAGCTCCTTGCAGGTGCGCATGACGCGCACGGCGATCTCACCGCGGTTCGCCACCAGCACTTTCGTGATGCGTGCCATGGCGGCGGCGTCTAGCGGATTGGCAGGGAAACGCGACAGCTTCGCGTGGGCCTTGTCGGCGCGGCAAAGGGCCGCTTCACTTCGCTGCTCATGCGACGCCACCTCGTGTTCTTCGTCCTTCCTGCCTGCCTGTCGGCGGTCGCCCTGGCCGAGCCCCTCGTCGTGCAGGGGCGCAAGAAGGAGCAGCAGATCGTCTTTCCACTCGGCCCGGCGTCGTTCGCCGACCGCGTCGTCTCGACGAAGCCCGGCGCGAAGCTCAAGGGCAAGAAGGGGCAGCCTCCGGCCTTCGACGCCGAGGTGACGCTGGGGCTGCCCGACAAGAAGGCGCTGACGCTGGGCTGCGGCGGCTCGGTGACGCTCGAGTTCACCGACAACGTGGTGGTCGACCTGCCGGGGAACGACTTGTACGTCTTCGAAGAGGGCCCCGACGTCGAGCCCACGCTCGTCGAGCTCTCGGTCGATGGGACGACCTTCGTCGAGCTGGGCCGCATCGAGGGTGGCACCCGCGAGGTCGATCTCGCCGGCAAGGTGCCCGAAGACACGTTCTTCCACTTCGTGCGCCTCACCGACGTCGACGCCAGGCGCTGCGGCGGCCAGTACCCGGGGGCCGATCTCGACGCGGTGGGCGTCATGGGCGCCGCGTTTCAGCTGCAGCTGTCGGCCGAGGTGCTGTTCGACACCGGCAAGGCCCAGCTGCGGCCCGACGGAGAAGCCGCCCTGCGCGAGGTCGTCGGCAAGGTGCAGGCGCTGGGCAAGGCGAAGCTGCGGGTGCTCGGTCACACCGACGCGCAGGGCACGAGCGCGGCCAACTCGAAGTTGTCCGAGGCGCGGGCCCAGTCGGTGGTGCGCTTCCTCTCGGGGCTCTCGGGGCTCGAGGGCGTTCCGGTCGACGGCAAGGGCTATGGCGAGACGCGGCCGGTGGCGCTCAACGACACGGCCGAGGGCCGGCAGAAGAACCGGCGCGTCGAGGTGCTGGTCATCCCCGTGCCGTGAGCGTCAGCGAGCGAGCAGCGGCGCGCGCACCACCGAATTGCCCCGATAGTTCGTCCAATAGAGGTGGTCGCCGAAGCGCCTGAGGAAGATGCCCTGATCGACCTGGTTCGTCAGGGTCACTGCGGCATCGGGGTTTCCCTCGAGGGGGTATCGCACCACGCGCATCACCGGCGCATCGTGCTCGATGACGTAGACGAACGGTCGGTCGATGGCGATTCCACGGGGGAACCCGAGCCCCGTTCCGACGACCACCTCGGCTCCGCCGTCGCGCGGAATTCTGAGAAGTCGACCGTTTGCGTTGGACTCACTGACGAAGACGTTCGCGTCGTCACAGGCCACGGCCCAGGCGCCATCGAGGCCGCTGAGCAACCAGCGCACCTCGGCGGTCGGCGTGCCCGGTCGCGTCACCTGCGCCACGCCGCTGGCGCCTTCTCCACGGTTGAGCGCGACGAAGGCATCGTCGCCGCACACCGCGAGCATGGTCGCGCCGCCGCCGTTACCGCTGTCAGGCAGTTCGTGGCGCACGGGGAGCCCCTCGTCGGTCAAGGAGAAGACGAGCAGCTGCGAGGGCGCCGCGTTGCGCACGACGAAGAGCCGGGCGCCGTGCACCACCATTCCGAACGTCGAGCCGGCGTCCTCGTGGTGGAAGAGGCTGGGGCTGCCACCGTCGCGACGCATCACGTACAGCGCCGCTTCCTGCCAGGTGTTCCAGTAGAGCCTGTCGTCGAACAGCACGACCTCGGAGATGGCGTACTGGCCGCCCGCCCGGAGGACGAAGCTACCGTTCACGACCTCGAAGAGGCGATTCGAGACACACGCGTCGTTGGGCTGCGCCGAGGGACAGAAGACGGACTCTCCGACGAAGAAGCCGCCGTCGCTCACCCACAGCGCGTGGGGCCGGGTGAGGTTGACCGGTCCGTTCGGTGCCACCTGCATTGGAATGCACTGGCCTCCGATGCAGGGCCCGTCGCAGCGACGCCCACAGGCGCCGCAGTGAAGCGGGTCGTTCATCGTGTCGAGGCACGGCGGCCCCGCGTCGACGACGCTGCCGTCCGGAACGCCTGCGTCCACGCCGCCTGCGTCAGGAGCCCCTGCGTCGACCGGGCGAACGTCGGCCACCGGGCACGCCGGGCTCCCACCCAGCGCCGCGCACAGCGATCGGTACTCGGAGTCGAGCCGGGCCTGGCACCCGGCCAGCAACAGTCCCACCCACACGCATCGACGCACGCCGTGCATGCTCACGCTCCAGGTTCACTCGCAGGTGACGGTGGCACACTGGCCCCACATGCCCACGCGGCTCGTCTTCGCCTGTGACTCGTACGTCTCGAATTCCTCGCGCCGCGCCTGCCCGGCGGGCGCGATGTACAGCACGCACGCCAGCCCCTCTTCCGCCAGCGCGCGGTTCAGCTCGACGCCGTCGACGGTGACGAAGGCGAGGAGCCGGTCGAAACGGTCGCGGCACTCGGCCTCGTCGTAGGTGAGCTGCACGCGCTTGCCGGTGACGCGCGCGGCGGTGAACATCGCGGCGTTCTGCCCGAAGCAGTCGGTCTTTCCGCCCGTCGACTCGGGCGTGTCGATGAGCAGCAGGCGCACGCGCTGGCCACCCTCGAGCTCCACGGTGTCTCCGTCGATGGCGCGCGCGACGGTGGCCGATGACGGCCCGCAGCGGCTCTCCGGCGCGCAGGCCATCGACACCAGCGCCCCGAGGAAGACCGCCACCCTCACCGCGGCACGTTCGCGGCGCCCGGCGTGCCGCGGTCTCCCATGCCGCCCACGCCGTAGCGGCTCGTGGTGGGGGTGAGCGAGAGGTTGGCGGGGTTGTCGTTGTCGGCCACGTCGACGAGCGGCGCGACGAGCTGAATCGACGCACCTGCCGTCGCCGTGGCCGTCAGGGGGAAGGCGATGCTGTCGAGCACCTGGCCCTGGCTCACCACCTTCACCTGGCGCATGAGCGCGCCGGAGTTCGTCAGGCCGAAGGGAAACGTCTCGTAGACGTTCATGATGTTGCCGTTCACCGCCGGGTCGCGGTTGCGCGCCAGCACCAGGTACGTGCCCGCGGTGACGCGCCGACAGGTGGTGCCGCCCAGGGTGACGCTGTTGGTGGTGGCCGGCGGCACGTAGGCCTCGTTGCCGAACGACACCTGGTTCAAGTCGACGTCGCGCTTCACCAGCACCTCGAAGTACTCGCCCACCGTGTCGTCGACGGCCTGCGGGTCGGGCAGCACCTCGGTCATGACGAGGTCGCCCACCATCGGGCGCTCGAGCGGGCGAATCGCCATCGTCGTCGGGTCGATGCACTCGTTGGGGCCGGGCTGGGGCCCCGCGTCCACCGGCTCGCCGGCGTCGGGGAGGAACACGCCGCTGTCGGGCGGGCACGCGGTGTTGGGCGCTCCGGGGGTGCCAAAGTCACCGCCGCCGTCGGGCCAGGTCATCGTCGCCTTGCAGAAGCGCTCCGGCGCGTCGTTCACCGTCACGTCCACCGCGTCGGGCACGATGAGGTCGGGGTTGAGCTGCCACGCCACGCCGTCTTCCGACGGGAACAGCCGGGCCTCGTCGATGCCGGCGTCGGCGCGGAAGATGCGCAAGACCTCGTTGTTCGTGTTCGAGATCGACAGCCCGTAGGTGGTGAGCGGCGGAGGCAGGCCGCCGTTGACGAACGGGTCCGCCGAGCGCGACAGCAGCACGTACGTGTTCGCCGGGGCGCGCACGCAGTTCATCGATGAGATGGTGGTGCGGCTGGTGTTCGACGAGATGCTGGTGCCGTTCAGGTCGACGTCGGTGGTGGCGTACAGCTCGAGCCACTCGCCGACGTTGTCGGAAGCGACGCCGGCGCTGGCCATGACCTCGGTGATGAGCAGGTCGCCCGGCTCGGCGGCGACGATGGGGCGGGGCGAGCCGCCCTCGAGGCAGGTGCCCAGCATCGCCTCGGGGGCACACATCGGGTTGGGGCCGCCCGGCGTGCCGAAGGCCTTGGGCGCGTACTCGGTCGAGGTGGGCGTGTCGCACCAGTTCGAGTCGGCCGAGACGCGCAGCGCGTCGGGCTCCTGGGGGCCGCCGAGCATGCGCGACCGCCCCGAGCGCGCCGCGCGGTTGTACGTGTACTCGCCGAGGGCCGTCATGCCGCAGCGCACGGCGACGGTGCCCGAGGTGTTGCTCATCGCGCCGAGGTCGTCGCCGTAGCTGTACGCGAGCCACGCGGGGTTGGGCCCGGAGCGCACGTCACCGAGCGCCACGTACCCCTTCGACGGAACCGTCACCGAGGCCCGCACGGTGTGCGACTTGGCGGCCGAGGTGCCGGAGCGGTAGCTCACCGTGTAGCCGCGCAGGTCGATGGGCGCGCCGGTGGTGTTGAAGATCTCGATCCACTCGCCGCCGGTGTCGGTGCCGTCGGGGTCGATCATCACCTCCGAGATGACGAGATCGCCTGCCATGCGGCCGCGGCAGGCGTCGGTGTTCATCATCATCATGTTGTTGTTGCCGCAGCCGCAGAGGGCCCCGAGGCAAGCCAGCGCCAGTCCATGTCGCAGCGTCATCACGTCAGTCGTCCTCGTCGTCGCGCGCGGCCCGCTTCTCGTCTGCCTCGGAGAGCAATTTTTCGAGCTCGCTCGAAGGCGCCAGCACCTGCCCGGGCAACGACACTACCACCTGCAGCCGCTCCCAGCCCTTCTCGTTCTTGTACTTCTGCACCAGGCCCCGCACCTGCACGTACTCGCCCTTCTTGAATTGCAGCCCCGTCGAAATCAGCACGTCCTTGTCGAAGAAGACGATGTCGAAGTCACTGGTTCGTGACCGGGCGAGCTTCACCACCGAGGGCCCGCGGCCTTCCGAGAACCGAATGTCGCTGACGGAGCCGAGCACGAAGACCTCCTGGCCGACGCGGCTCTCGAGGCGCAGCATGGCGTCGAAGCGGGTGAGGGCGACGTACGACTCGGGGCTCTCTTCGGCGGCCTTCTCGAAGCGGTGTATGACGGCCTCGCGCGAGGCCCACCAGGCCAGGCGCTCGTCGTAGTCGGGGTACGCCATGGCGCCCGGCTTCCAGATGCCGCGCTGCGCGTCGCGCGCTTCCTTCTCGGCCTCGACGAACTCCTTGTGGAAGCGGCGCGAGCGGCCGTACTTCATGAAGTACGGCGAGTAGCCGGCGCGCACGCACTCGACGTTGTAGTTCACCCACTCGCCGTTCTTCTTCGCGAAGACGTAGGCGAGGTAGCGGCCGTAGAAGTCGCGGATCTCACCCGGGTGGTCGCGCTCGAGCCGCACCGAGCGCACGTCTTCGAAGAAGCCCTGGGCGAACTTCTTGCCGTCTTCGCCCAGCGGCGTGGCGTACTTCACCGGCCGCAGCGAGCTGCCCTTCATCTTCTTCTTGTACTCTTCCCATCCGGCCGCGAAGGCCGCGCGCTCCTTGTCCTTCTTGAACGTCTCTTCGGTGTCGATGCCGAGCAAGCGCATGCTCGAGGTGAGGCCCTTGACGCGAATGGTGTCGCCGTCGAGCACGCTCGAGGCGCCGTCGATGGGGAACTCGCCGAGCTCGAGGCTCGACGTCTCCATCTTCTTCATCAGCGCGCGCGCCTCGTCGGCGGTGTAGCGCTTGGTGGCCTCGGTGGCGGTGCACCCGAGCAGAGCGACGAGGGCGAGGGCGGGCTGGAAGAGGCGCATGGCTTAGAAGCTGGTCCTCACGTCGAGGAGGAACCGGTGTTCGGGCGAGGGCTGGCGGCGGAGCGTCGACGCGCGTTGGTCGAGCCACACATAGAGATCGTACCGCAGCGCGACCTTCGTTCCTTTGAAGGGAACCCACGCTGCTTCTCCGAAGGTCCACAGCGACTCTTCGTAGGTGGTGGGGCTGTCGATGCCCTGGTTCAGGTAGCGGGTGCGCACGCGCAGCTGGAGCCAGTCGACGGGCTGGGAGCGCAGCTCGCCCCACACCTGCAGGTCCTCGCGGAAGCGCTCGCGGTACGCGCTGTTCAAGTCGTCGCGCCAGGTCCACGCGGCCTGCTCGATGAAGGTGAGCCACTTGCCGAAGGGCTTCACCTCGACGCGCTGGGCGATGCGGTAGTTGTCGCAGGTGAAGAAGGTGACGTCGCCGTCGAAGTCGTCGGCGGCGTTGACGGGCTCGAAGGCGATGGCGTTGATGTCGGCCTGGGTGCAGCTGCCGCGCTGGCTCTGCGCGAGGTTGCGGTCGGACACGCGGAACCACACGCCGGGCTTCAAGAACTTCCAGCCGGTGAAGTCGACGCGGCTCAACAGAATGATGTTGGTGGTACCGGCCGGCCCGGAGCGGCCTGCGAACGGGAGCGCCCAGAAGTCGGCGGTGGCGCGCAGCTGCCAGTCCTTGTTCGGCTTGCCGAAGTAGCGCAGCCGGGCGCCGAGCTCGTTGCGTGCGCGCTGGCCCGCGTCTTCATCGGGGCCCGAGAAGGGCCGCGCGTAGGGGTTCAGGTACCGGTTGTCGTAGTACCGCAGCACGAGCTCGACCTCGTGGCCCTTCGGCGCCCAGGTGGTGCGCTGGATCGCCGCGAAGCCACCGCCGTTGTTCCCGACCGAGCGATCGAAGCTGCGGGCCACCTCGAGGTGCAGGTTGAAGTCCGAGATGACGGCCTGCGCGTCGACGCCGATGGCCCCGAAGGCGCCGCCGTTCGGGTACCGCGAGGTGTCCTGAAAATCGACCTGAATGGAGCTGCCCGGCGGCACGGTGTTGAAGAACGGCGCGGCGCCGTAGCCGGTGAGGCCGAAGCGCAACCGGTAGTTGGGCTTGAAGTCGACGTGGCCACCGCCCGCGAGCTCGTCGAAGAAGGTGGGGAGCGTCGCGTAGCGCAGCCGCCACCCGGTGTTCGTCTCGGTGGGCGTGATGATCGAGAAGCGCGGTGAGGCGCAGTCGTCGCCGCCCATGCGCGGGTCCGGGCAGCGCGTGCGGTCGTACAGCTCGTACTGGTAGATGCCGCGCGACTGGTACGAGAGGAAGCCGTACATCGACAGCGACGCCTGGTCGCCGAGCTCGAGGTTCTCGAGGCTGGCCGCCACCCCGCGAAACACGTCGCGCGTCTGGTAGTCGGCGGTGACGTACTGGCTCGAGGGCTCGCACTCGGGCGGGCGTTCGGAGCCCGTGTCCGTCGAGGTGCGGCAGCGGCTCGCGAGGTCCTGCGCGCGGCGGTAGTCGTCGGTGAGGTAGATGCCCTTCGGCGTCACGCGACGGGTGTTGTCGAGCACCAGGCGCTCGGCGAAGCCGAGGGTGTACGTGCCCACCACGACGCGCCGGTTCGCGTTCTGCCACTGCACGAAGAAGCGCGGCGCGTCGGGCCGGTAGCGGTAGCCCTCGGTGACGAGGCCCAGCGCCGGATCGTAGCGAGGCGTGACCGGGTCGAAGCGGCTCCCCGTCACCATGAAGCCCGCCGAGAAGTCGAGCGGCAGCTTGAACCGACCGGTGGCGAACAGCGGCGGCGCCAGGTTGTCACCGAGCGTGTACTGCGTCACCAGCCGCAGCTTTCCGCCCACAGGCAGCTTCGTCGTCGGCGGCTCGATGCGGATGTAGGGCGCGATGCCGATGAACTGTTCGGGCGTGATGGCCTCGATGCCGACGAGCTCGGTCGGGTCGTCGATGCGGCCCTTCTGCTCGCGGTAGAGGATGATCTTGTCGACGTCGGCGTAGGTGAGGCCGGGCAGATCGTAGAGCCGCTCACGCGAGGCGCGGTTCAGGTCGACGCCTTCTCGCATCAGCTCGAGCAGCGTGTCGGCGGTGTCCTGCGAGAGGTCGCCCCGCTGGTACATCGCGAAGATGTCTTCTTCGTCGTCGGCGTTGACGGCCGTCTCGTAGATGGCTCCGAGCGCCGTGTGCGCGAAGAGGCTGAAGGCGACGACGATGACCGGGCGCATCGAGGGGACCCGCACCCTTGCTCAGAGCGAGGGGCGGGATCCAGTCGTTTCGGGGTGACGGAATCGTCTCAGTTGTCCTGTGCGCCCTGGTTGATCCAGTCACGGATGAGGTTCTGCTGCATGGTCGACAGGGGCGTTCGGTTCAGCGGCATGCGGCTCCCACCGCACGTGTGGGTGCCCGCGATCTTTTGAAACACGAGGCTCGTCGTCGCGTTGCCCGGTGTCATTCGGGGGCCGGCACACCCGCCACTGGCGTTGCCGCCCAGCCGGTTGAACGCGCTCGCAGCCATCGCGAACTGGTTGGCGTGGCAGCCGTTCGCGCAGTTCGCGGAGAGAATCGGCGCGATCTGTTGGCGGAAACTGACGGTCGCGGTTCCGCCACCTGCGCCGCCTGCCGAACCACCCGCGCTGCCACCGGCCGAGCCACCCGCGCTGCCGCCCGCCGAACCGCCCGCGCTCCCGCCTGCCGAACCACCCGCGCTGCCGCCGGCCGATCCACCCGCGCTGCCACCGGCCGATCCACCCGCGCTGCCGCCTGCCGAACCACCCGCGCTGCCACCCGCCGAGCCACCCGCGCTGCCCCCGGCCGAACCGCCACCTGCTGGAGCGAGCCCGCCCGAGCTGCCGCCGCCCGTCGACCCGCCATCAGGCAACATGTCCATCGGACCGCACGACACGACGACACCGACGACGACGACCGCACCGAGGAGCTTTTTCATGTGCGCGCACCTATCCCGGCAGCGCGGCCCGAATCAAACGCCCCGCCAGCCGACAATCACCCTGGCGCGTCCCTCCATCGGCAGAGTGACCACTTCCGTGCACAGTCCGAGGCCCTGGGCGAGCGCCTCGAGGTGCCGCATCCACGGGTTGTACGGCATCGAGTTGTCCGAGCAGCACGGCACCACCGCGAACGGCACCCCGTGCTTGCCCGCGTACTCGATGATGACGCGGGTCGCTCCGTCGGCGTGCAGGCCCACCACCACGTCCGCGGCGCAGGGCTCGTCGAGCGTGAAGTCACGCAGCGCGTACTCGACGGGCAGGTGCTTGTGGCGTCGGTCGAACGTGAGGCACGAGCGCCCGCGCGCCACCAGTGCCTCGTTGAGTTTTCCCATGCCGCCGGCCACGTCGAACACCCGCTTCACCTCGGGGAAGCGCGTGACGATCAAGTCGGCGAAGAGGTCGAAGCGTCGTTTGTCGGCCATGTCGAGTCAGTCCACCGAGACCAGCCGCACCTTCTTGTAGATGCGGCGGTCGAGCGGCAAGCGCGCGTCGATGAAGCCCAGGGCCTCGTCGAACTCGAAGGTGAAGGTGGGCACCGGCGGGCTGATGCTGACGACGAGCTCGAAGGCCCAGACGCTCACCAGGCTCTGCTTGCCCTCGGTGGCCTCGGCCGGCGGTGGCGGCAGCTTCTCGGCGGCGGCACGCACGTCGGCCATGGCTTCCTTGTCGACGGTGGCGTCGTTCGAGGGACTCAAGAGCTCGACCTTCAGCAGCTTGCCGCCGAGGTCCTGCGTCACCCGAATCGTCGCGCGGCGGGTCGTCTTGAACTGCTCGCGCATCTGCCGCGAGACCTCCTTGCGCGCCTCGAGGTCGACGCCCTGGATGCCCTGAATGCCATTGTTGACGAGGGCCGTGCGGCGCGAGGCGTTGTCGTTCGAGACGGGGGCGTCGATGGGGGCTCCGGTGGCGCCGAACTGCGCCGCCTTGTCGAGCCAGATCTCGTTGAAGAGCTTGGTGTTCTGCACGAACTGTTCGCCGTACCCCGACAGGCCGCCCTTCTGGTTCATCGCGCGGTCGGCGTCCCAGTTCTTGATGAGCGCCTTGCCGAGCTGCACGTAGTACGGGTGCACGAGCCCGCGGTCGACCTTGCCCCGGCCGATCGTCTCGCGGGTGAGGTCACCCACCAGGTCCTTGCTGACGGTCGGCGCGCGCAGGCCCTTCGGCTCGTCGTCGTCGAGGAAGGCGCCGGCGTCGAGTGAGAGCGCGAAGCGGCCCCCGGGCACCAGCGACGGCCGCTCGATGCGCGGCGCCTCGAGGCGGGGCTCGACGGGCGCGTCGGCCTGCGGTCGGTCGGACACGATGGGCGGCGCCTCGGCGGCGATCGGCGGGGTCGGCGCCGGCTTGACGCGCGGCACCTGTGGCGTCGGGCGCGGAGCGACCTTCGGCTCGACCGGGGCCTCGACGGGTGGGGGCGGCGGTGCGGGCTCGGGGGCCGGAAACTCGACCTCCACCAGGCTGATGCGCGTGCGCTGCGCTGCGGGCACCGTCCGGTCCGGCGTGCGCACGACGACGACGAACGCCGCGCCGTGCAGCGCCACGCTCACGGCGAGCGCCCCGTACGTCCACCTGTCGTTGCGCGGCTTCACTGGCGTTCCCTGACAACACTACCGCCGACCGGCCGTCATCGCCGAATGCCTGCACGAACGGCGGGCCGGCCGCTTTCAGGCCTTGAGGCCGTCGAGGATGAGCGTGGTGAGCGCCTCGGGCACTTCGAGGGGGTTGCCGATGTCTTCTTCCTGCAGCACCGCGAGCAGCAGCCGCTCGGCCGCGCCCACCACCGTCAGCGCGCTCACCGGGACGGGAATCGGCTTGAGAATGCGGTGCGCCTGCGCCTGCGCGGTGATGCTGATGGCGTAGCGCGACACCACCTTCGACAGCTCGACGATGGGCACGCGGGGCCCGGCGGCCGGCGCGCGGCACTCCTGCAGGTACAGCCGCACCTCGCCCGGGTGCTCCATCAAGAGCGTCGCCACCACGTCGCCCACCTTCCGGTACGCCGCGAACTGGGCGTCGCGCGTCGAGGCCGTGCGCAGGTCGACGCTGCACGCCTCGAGCGCCTCGACCATCAGCCGCCGCGCACCCTCGATGAGATCTTCCACCAGCGCCGTCTGCGTCTCGAAGTACCGGTAGAAGCCGCCCTTGGCCATGCCGGCGCGCTTCATGATGTCGTCGACGCTCACCGCGTCGATGCCGCGCTCGAGGAACAGGTGCAGCGCAGCGTCCTTGATGGCGGCCGCCTTCTCCTTGCGGTTGGTGTCGCGCACGCCCCCGATGGGCCCCGGCCGACGCACCTCGGGCTCGGCCTCACGCTTTTTTCGCAGGGGGGGCTTGATGTGTCGTGACCGATTGGTCATTCTTCTCTCCGTCGAAGCGGGTCGGGAACATTACGCGAGGAGCAGGCTCATGCTTGGCATTCCCATCGGGCTGGCGGCGTCGAACGCGGGCGAGTGGTTCATTCACAAGTACTGGCTGCACGGGCTCGGGAAGGACAAGACGAGCTTCTGGGCGTTTCACTGGCACGAGCACCACCGTGAGTCGCGCAAGAACGACATGTTCGACGCGCAGTACATTCGTTCGGTGTTCAGCTGGTCGCCGCAGGGCAAAGAGGCGCTCGCGCTGGCCCTGGGCGCGGTGGCGATGACGCCGATGTTCCCGGTGGCGCCGTTCTTCACCGGTACCGTGTGGTACCGCATGTACCGGTACTACCGGATCCACAAGCGCGCGCACCTCGACCGCGAGTGGGCGAAGACGAATCTGCCGTGGCACTACGATCACCACATGGGGAAGGACCAGAACGCCAACTGGTGCGTCACCCACCCGTGGTTCGATCACGTGATGGGCACCCGCAAGCTGTACGAGTACACGGCGAAGGGGCCGTCGGGTGAGTCGGCACCGGCGTCACGGCGCAAATCGTTCCTGGGCCGCGCCGTCGACGGGCTGAAGGAGGCGTGGGCGGTGCAGAAGGCGCTGAGGGCCGAGAAGAAGGCCGAGCCCAGGCTCCGGGCTGCCTGAGCCGAACGCACCGGAGGAAGCTGTTCCTTGCGTGTTCGGACTCGGCGCTGAATCGTCGATGACGGCGGCAGGAACAGGCGCTGAAGGCCGAGCCGAGGCTCCGGGCTGCCTGAGGCGAACGCACCGGAGGAAGCGGTACCTTGTGTCTTCGGACTCGGCGCTGAGTCGTCGATGACGGCGGCGGGAAATGGCGCTGAAAGCCGAGCCGAGGCTCCGGGCTGCCTGAGGCGAACGTACCCGAGGAAGCGGTACCTTGCGTCTTCGGACTCGGCGCTGAGTCGTCGATGACGGCGGCGGGAACACGCGCCGCCCGAGGCGAAGGGCCTGCACCCGTTCGAGCGGGACGACGTCGACCAGCTGCCGCGGTCGACGAAGTCACTTCCTCTTCTTCAGCTCCTGCGAGCGTTCCTGCCGCTCGAGCCGCTTCAGCGGGTCGTCGTGGCCCACGAAGTTCGCGGCCCGCGCGGCGACCTCGACCGCCTTCTGGTGCAGGCTCGATGGATCGTACTGGTACTCGGGGGCGTGCGACTGGCCGAAGGCCGCGAGGAAGCTCCTCGCGAGGTCGCGCTCGTCGTCGGTGGCGTGCGGCGACAGCAGCGCCACCACCCGGGGGTACCCGTTCGCCGCGGCCTTGAGCAGCGCTGTTTCCTGTTCGTCGTCGCGCCACGAGGGCTCGGCGCCCGCCGCGAGCAGCTGCGCCACCACGTCGTCGAGGCCCCGCCGTGCCGCCTCGATGAGCGGCGTCGTGCGGCCTGGCCCGAGCTCGTTCACGTCACGGGTGGCCTTCAGCGCCGCGGCGATGGCGGCGCGATCTTCCGAGGCGATGGCGTCGAGGAGCGACATGCAACGAACGGTACCCCAGCTCGAACGGTCCAGTGGCAGCGGCATTTCTCGCGCGCCGAGAACCGTGACAGTCCCGTGGAGTGACTTCCACCCGGGACCTGTGCGACAGGGCGCCCTCATGCGTGGGCTCGTCATCGTCCTCCTGGCGTCGCTGAGCGGCTGCACCTGCGGTGCCGATCGGATTCAGGTGGTGCGCATGGAAGAGGACGCCGGCGTGCCCGTGGTCGACTGCGTGCCGGCCACCGAGGTGTGCAACGGCCTCGACGACGACTGTGACGGTGAAGTCGACGAGGCGCTCCCTTCGGCCGAGTGTGGCGTGGGCGCGTGCCGGCGCATGGTGCCGACCTGCGTGAACGGCGCGCCGCAGACCTGCACGCCCGGCCGGCCGACGGCCGAGACCTGCAACGGGCTCGACGACGACTGCAACGGCGCCGTCGACGAGAACCTGATGCCCACGACGTGCGGCGTGGGCGAGTGCGCGGCCGTCTCGGCCACCTGCGCCATGGGCCGACCGGTCGCCTGCATGCCGGCCGCTCCGGGCACCGAGCGCTGCAACGGCAAGGACGACGACTGTGACGGCACGGTCGACGAGGGGCTGCTGCAGAACGTGTCGGGCGACGTGCGCCTCACCAGCAACGACGCCGCGAGCGACTTCGTCTACCTCGGCTCGTCGCCGCAGGGCTTTGGCGTGGTCTGGCAGGACAAGCGGGACGGCGCGACGACGGGCGACATCTACTTCCTCTCGCTCGACAAGCAGGGGCGGCGCCAGGGCGGCGACCTGCGCGTCAGCTCGACGAGCGGCGTCAGCACCCACCCGTCGGTCGCCTTCGGCAATGGCGGCTGGGGGCTCGTCTACGCCGACGACACCGTCGAGAACCTCGAGCTCTACTACCGCGCCCTGACGCCCTCGGGGCAGCCGGCTGGCGCGCCCGTTCGGCTCACCGCCTCGCCCGGAGACTCCGACTGGCCCGACGTGGTGTGGACGGGCAGCGAGTACGCCATCGCCTGGGAAGACGAGCGCGCGGGCGCCAACCGCCACGACATCTACTTCATGCGCATCGACGCCACCGGCTCGCGCCTGGGCCCCGAGGTGCGCGTGACGACCGACCCGAACCGGCAGAGCTACCCCATCCTCAAGTACTCGGGGCAGGGCTACGGGCTGGCGTGGACCGACTGGCGCGACGGCAACCGGGAGATCTACTTCCGCCGGCTCGGCCTCGATGGAGCCCTGGTGGGCGGCGAGGTGCGCATCAGCAACAACGCCGCCGACTCGGCCTGGGTCGACCTCACGTGGAACGGTGATCGGCGCGAGTGGGCGCTGGTGTGGCACGACCAGCGCGACGGGAACGCCGAGATCTACTTCCAGCGCCTCGACGAGACGGGCAACAAGCTTGGCGGTGAGGTGCGGCTCACCACCGCGAGCGGCTTCTCGGGTTACCCCAGCATCGACTGGAACGGCTTCGAGTACGGCATCTCGTGGCAGGACGACCGGGCGGCTGCGAACCGGCCGTCGATCTACTTCATGAAGCTGACCGGCGTCGGGGTGAAGAACGGCGCCGACCTGAAGCTGTCGAGCGGGAACGCCGGCGCCACGTTCACCACGGCCCTGTGGAACGGGTCGACCTTCGCGTTCGTCTGGCGCGACGAACGCAACGCCCCTGCGACCAACACCGAGCTCTACTTCGCGTACGTGGGCTGTCCCTGAGGGTTGGCCCTCGGCGGGACCGCACGTTCGCGGTCTCGGACGCGCACCTTCGGTGACGGTGAGCGCTGTCGTCGGGTGACGCGGCGAGCGGCGGGTGGCCCTCCGTTCGGTTCCGGCAACCGGGGGCCGGGTCGACCAGATGCGCCTGACGTCCGGGGATCCGGATCAGCCCGATGCGCCTGGCGTTCCGGGCTTCGGGTCAGCCCGATGTGCTGCGGGCGAGCGACGTCGGCGCCCCCACCCGCACCAGCGACTGGGCGTCAGCGCCCACGAAGAACGCCCGGCTCCGCTCGAGGTGCGAGGTGGTCAGCCACGTGCCGGCCTTGAGCACCTCGAGCTCCGGTCTCGACGTGGGCGTGAGCGGGGCGACCAGCACGAGCCCCGGTGTCAGCTCGGCGAAGGGCACGGCTCGCACCTCGAGGGGCTGACGGGCGGCCCTGAGCCGAACCGGGCCGATCGCCTCGGCCATGCCCGGCAGCGCGGCGGCGCTGGTGAGCGCACGGCCCGGAGCGGCCACCATCACCGAGTGCCCCGCGCCTCGCAGCGCCTGCGCCGTTCGTTTCAGCCACGTCGTCACGAGGTCGGCCAGCAGCTCCGTCGAAGCGGCGCTCGCTGGCAGCGGGGCGAAGGCGCCCATCGCCACCTCGGACTGCCCGGCCGTGAAGCCGAGCGCACCCTCGACCTCGAGCACCAGGTCGAGCCACACACCCGCGTCGACGAGCGCGAGCGACCCATGGGCGCGCGAGACGCCGTGACCGGGCGTGACCGACAGCGCCTGCACGAGGGGCTCGAGCTCGCGCCGCGCGACGGCCTCGAGCGGTTCGTCGTGGCCCGAGGCCGACACCCGAACGTTCGCCGCCAGCGAGCTCACGGCCTCGATCCGCCCCAGGGCGAGCTCGAGGGCGTGGGCGCGCGCGAGCAGCTCATGCTGGGTCTCGACGACCCGCTGGCCCACCTTGAGCCGCGCCATCAGCTCGCCCGGTGAGGGCGGCTTCGACAGGAAGTCATCGGCGCCCGCCTTGAGCCCTTCGACGGCGTCCTCCCGGTCGGTGCGGGCCGACAGCAGCACCAGGTGTGGACGAACGGCGAGCGCCGCCTCGCGGGCCTTGCGGCAGACCTCGGGGCCGTCGAGCCCCGGCATCTCCCAGTCCAGCAGCGCGACCTTCGGGCCCGACGCGTCGAGCAGCACGCGCAGCGCTTCGTGCCCGTCTCGCGCCTCGACCACCTCATGCCCCGCGCGCCGCAACAGCCCCGTCAACTGCCTCCGCTGAACCTCGGAGTCCTCCGCCACCAACACCCGCATGCTTCATGAGTAGCGCGCAGAATTTTCGCGAGCACGACTCTCTCTCGCGTCAGGGCTCTGACGCGACGACGGCTCCGGCGCGGTGGCGACGCGGCGCACGTTCGCCAACTCACGCTCCGCGCTCCAGCAGCGAGTTGCGCTCGGCCATCGCTGCACTCGAGCCTCTGCTCCAGTGGCGTTCGTCAGCCCGAGACGAGGGGCGAAAGCACGCGGCGCAGGGCCGCGTCACGGCGGGCCTGGCTGCGCAGGAAGGGCACGGGGCCGAGGAACTCGACCGAGGGGAACCGGCGCTCGAGCTCGGCGCGGTTGAAGGGCTCCGACGCGTCTCGGCCCGGCGTCGACTTCGACAGCACCACGGCGCGCACCGGCAGCCCCCGCTTGGAGAGCGCCCCGAGCGTGAGGGTGGTGTGGTTGATGGTGCCGAGCCCCGCGCGCGCGACCACGATGACCGGGAGCCGGAACGCGGCGATGGCGTCGATGACGTCGTGCTGCGCGTCGAGCGGCACGAAGAGGCCGCCGGCGCCTTCGACGACGCCCGCGCGCCGGCCGAAGCTGCGAAACGTCTTCATCACGGTGGCCCACGAGGTCTTTCGGTGCTCGACGCGCGCAGCGATGGCTGGGGCCACCGGGGTGGTGAAGCGGAAGAGGCTGATGGTGTCGAGCGCCTGGTGGCCGCCGGCCGCACGCTGGAGCCGCAGGCTGTCCGCCGGGGCGTCGAGCGTCGCCATGCCGCTCTCGAAGGGCTTGAAGGCGAAGGGTGACAGCCCACGGGCCGCCATCACCCCGAGGAGCGCGGCGCTCACCTCGGTCTTGCCCACGTTCGTGTCGGTGCCGGTGACGAAGAAGCGGTTTGCCATGCACGCCTGTCCTGGGCACCTCGGCGCGCCGGCGCAAGGCCTTCGACAGGGCCAGGAGGTTTGGCATTCGGGAGAGACCTCGATATTGACCCGCCCGCGCGTCGGCCGAGCGCGAGCCTGGGAGCCATTCGTGATGCTTCGACGACTTCTTTGGGTAGCCGTGGCGGCGCTGGTGCCGCTGACGGCCTCCGCCACCGTGGTGCTGGCGATGTCGATGGAAGAGATGACGGCGCGCGTGCCCGTGGTGGTGCGCGGCACCGTGCACCGCGTCGACCCACAGTGGACCGAAGGGCGCACCGGCATCTGGACCTACGCCGAGGTCGTCGTGAAGGAGTCTCTCAAGGGCGGCACCCGCACCACGGTGCTGGTGAAGCAGCCGGGCGGCACCATGGGCGAGGTCAGCATGCGGGTGGCGGGCGCGGCGGCCTTCACGCCAGGCGAAGACGTGGTGCTCTTCCTCGAGCCGGCGGTCGACGAGGCCAACACCTTCGTCCTCCATTCGATGGCGGCCTCGAAGGTGACGCTGCAGAACCGCCGCGGCGTGCAGGTGGCCTTGCGCGATCTCTCGGGCCTGTCGTTCGCGCGCTACGGCGAGAAGAACCTGGTGCAGCCGGTCGACGAGCGCGAGGTGCTGGGGACCGCCGAGGCCTTCCTCGCGCGGGTGCGCACGGCGGCGAAGGGAGGTGCGCGATGAATCGCGCGCTGCTCCTCGCGGGCCTCACCGTGGCGTCCGTCGCGCTCGCGATTCCCGGGTCGAACCGGTGGCCGCTCGACTCGTGCACCACCACCTGTCGGGTGCGCGCGACGAACCAGACGTCTCAGAACCAGTCGTGCCTGTCGAACCGCTGCTTCCCCGAGGTGCGCTCGGCGGCGGCCATCTGGAATCGGGATCGCTCCACGGGCGCCGTCAGCAGCAGCATGGTGCTCAACGGCGCGCAGCAGATTCCCTACGCGACCGTGCTCCAGGGCATTCAGGCCTCGGCTGCGCGGTGGTCGACGTCGAACACCGGCCTCTCGTGCGGCACCTCGATGCGCTTCGACTACCAGGGCACCTTCGCCAGCCCCACCGGGCAGAGCGCCATCAACGGCAACGACGGAAACAACAACGTCATCTACCTGGGCGGTAGCTTCTGGCGGCACGGCAGCGGCACGCTCGGCGTCACCATCACCTTCTCGTTCCCGGGTGAGATCACCGACGCCGACATGGAGCTCAACAACAACACGCCCTGGGCCAGCGACGGGCGGCAGAGCGCCATCGATTACGAGAGCGTGCTGACCCACGAGTTCGGGCACTTCATCGGCTTCGACCACACGGTGTCGGGCAATGCCGTGATGAACCCGTCGGTGGCCAACGGCGTCGTCAAGCGCAACCTGCTGGCGCCCGACCAGAACGACCTCTGCTCGGTCTATCCGGGGCAGGCGGGTGGGCAGGGCGCTCCGTGCACCTCGGCGTCGATGTGTACGGGCGGGCGCGTCTGTGAGGGCCCCTCGGGCTCGACCAGCCTCATCTGCACCCAGGACTGTGCGGCGGCTGGCGCGAGCTGCCCGTCGGGTTTCTCGTGTCAGGCCTCGACGAGCGGCTTTGCGTGTCTGCCACAGCTCGGCGCGGCGGACTTGTGCCGGTTCTGCACCGCGGGCGCCGACTGTTCCACGGGCCGCTGCATCACCGATGGCAACGGCTTCAACTGGTGCTCGGCTTCGTGCAACGCCAGCGTCGCGAACTCCTGCGGCGCCGGCTACCAGTGCCAGACGGTGAGCTCGGGCGAGTCGGTGTGCGTGCCGACGAACGGGTGCAGCAACCAGTGCACCACGGCGACCGTCGCTCAGGACTGCGCGCCGGGGTACGCGTGCCAGGGCGGCGAGTGCACGCCGACGGGGAACCCCGGTGACCGCTGCGAAGTGTCGGGGGTGTGCAACAGCTGCAGCTTCTGCATTCCCGACGACCAGGACCCGAACATCGGCTTCTGCCGCTCGTGCTGCAATGCGCTGGGCGAGTGCATGGGCTGCACGCAGACGACCTGCGGCGCAGGCCTGGCGTGCACGGGGTTCTCGAACCCGGCCGCGAACCCCGAGCGCGTCTGCTACCCCTCGTCAGGCGCGACGCTGTGTCAGCCCTGCGGCACCAGCACGCCCTGTCAGGCGGGGTTGGCGTGCATCGCTGGCACCTGCCGCTCGCAGTGCAACCCGACGAACCCGGGCACCTGTCAGGCGTGCCTCGCCACGTCGACGGCCGTCTCGCCCTCGGGAGGCATCTGCGTGTGCACGCCCAACGAGGCGGTCAGCGAAGGTGGGGCCTGTTCGACGGGAACGGCGGCGCCCCTCCGCGTCTGCCGAACGGGTTTGCGCTGCGCCGGTGGCACGTGTCGCACGCCCTGCAATCCCGCGGCGGCGGTCCCGTGCGCGACTGGCTTTGCGTGTACCGCGGTGAGCGGCCAGAACGTCTGCGTGCCTTCGGGTGGCACCGGAGGTGGTGGCGCTGGGGCCGGTGGTGGTGTGGCCGGTGGCGCTTCAGGCGTCGGTGGCGGCGTGGCCGGTGGCGCTTCAGGCGTTGGCGGCGGCGTTTCTGGCGTCGGCGGCGGCGTGGCTGGCGTCGGCGGCGGCGTGGCTGGCGGCGCCTCGGGCGTGGGTGGTGGCGCTGCCGGCGGCGCTTCGACTGGTGGCGGCGCGGCTGGTGGGAGCCCCGCAGGCGGCGGGACGCCGGGCACGGGCGGAGGCAGCGGCACGGGCGGGGGCCCCGGCCCCAACCCCTTCGTCTGCGGCGCGTCGAGCTGCAACGGGTGCTGCAACAACGGCCTGTGCGTCTCCATCCCCTCGGCGCAGCAGTGCGGCAGCGGCGGCAACGCGTGCCGCGCATGTGGCGCCAACGAGTCGTGCAACGCGCAGGGGCAGTGCGTGGCGCGGCCGCTGTTCAGCGGGTGTGGCTGCACGGCCGTCGAGGTGGGCCCGTTGGCGCTGATGGCGCTGGGGCTGTTGCGGCTCCGGCGGCGGGGCAAGCGGAGCTGATGCGGCGCTGGGGGCCCATCGCGGTGGTGGGCGTGCTCTCGATGAGCTGCCTCAGCGGTGGCCTCGCGGGGGCGTTGGGGGTCGCGGCGGTCGACCACGTTCAGAACACCGAGCGGACGCCGACGGTGAGCTTCGAGAACAGGCACTCGGAGCCCGTCTGCGGCATCAACTTGTGGCGTCCGTCGCAGCCGGAGTCGGAGTCGGACGCGAACTGGCTCGAGCTCACCGACCTGCTCAAGCTGGAGCCGGGTCAGCGGGTGACGGTCGGAATCGTGCCGAAGGACGGGGCGTATCGGCTCCGCGCGTTGGGCTGCGGTGCGAGGGGCTTTTCCCTGTCGGACGTCGTCATTCCCCAGGTAGTCCCGGGCACGACGCTCGTCCTCGGCGCTCCGGAGCCCGCTCCGGTGAGGGCGCCGCTCCCGTCGACCGTGGGCCTTTGAGCCCCTTCGAGCCGGAGCCTCAGTTCCAGGTCACCCGCCCAGCGGTTCGCTACATCAACGCAATCAGCACCGCGCCGAGCACCACGACGCCAGCGCTCGCTGCGCTCCACACATCGAAGCGCACCGGGCCTTCCCACGTGTCGTCGTGCTCGGCCGACTCGTCTTCCGCCTCGTCGGCCTCGAGCTGCCAGCGCACGGGCCCGCGCGGCCTCGGCGTTTCGACCGGAGCGACCCGCGGTGCAGCCCCAACGGGACGGTGCGCGGCCACCCACCGCAGCAGCGCGTTCGGGTCGGCGTCGATGCCCAGCTCGGCGCCGAGCGCCACCAACTGCCCTTCGACCTGCGCGAGGCGGTAGGGCCGCTGCATCGGGTCGGCGTCGAGCATCGTCAGCACCAGCCCGTCGAGCGCCTCGTCGATCGCCGGGTTGAAGCGGCTCGGCGGCGGCAGGTGGCCGTGGGAGCGCCGCGCGGCCTCGGTGGGTGAGAGGCCCGAGAACACGCGGTAGAAAAGAGCTCCCAGGCTGTAGACGTCGGACAGCAGGTCGGGCTCGGCGCCGGCCGCCAGCTCGGGCGCAGCCGCCGCGTGGGGCGAGCGCTTCACCACCACGTGCCCCAGGCCGTCGATCGACACGCTCGACGCATCGAAGGGGCCGATCGCCTGCTGGGCCTCGTGGTGATCGCCCACCGCCTGCACCAGGGCGCGGGCCAGGTGGAGCGCGGTGTCGAGGGGCAGGCGGCCCTCGACGAGCAGCGCGTCGAGGGAGTGGCGGGTGGGGACCGGCAGGTGCGCGCGAGCGTTCATGGCGCGCCCCTGGAGCAAGCAGCTGGCCATGGCGCGAATCCGGGGACTTCCAGTCATCGGCGCTCGGTGACTGCGCCTCGCTGGAGGCACTTTCGGGAGCACCGACGCACCGCTGTGATGTGCAGTGCACAGCGCGTCGTTTTCTCGGTGGCTGAGAGGACGGCCGGCAGCGCACGCACCACCTCAGAGCGAGGCGAGCGCGTCTGGAACTCGTCGCTCACCTCCGCGGGGGCGAGCGCTGGGCGGAAGGACGCACCACGGTCTCCCGGGCCGGGAGGAGACCGTGTCGGGTTGCTCAGCGTCCGGCGGTGATGGCGCGCGCCTTCTCGAGCAGTCGCCGCAGCGGGGCCTCATCGGCGCGGGCGAGGGCCTCGTCCCACGAGAGCCACTGCGCCCCGTGCGACTCGGCGGGATCGTGCGCGAGCGCCTCGGGGTTCTGGGCGACGACGAGGGAGCGCACGTCGAGGTGGCGATGCTCCGGCTCGAGCTTTCGCGCGGGAATGACGTGCACGTCGACATCGAGCGGCCGCGGCGCGCCCGGGTGCAGGCTCACCTCGAGGCCGGTCTCTTCCCGCGCCTCGCGCAGCGCCGTCGCCTCCATCGCGCCACCGTCGGCCGGGTCTGCGTGGCCGCCGGGCTGGAGCCACCGGTTCAGCTTCGCGTGCAGCACCAGCAGCACCTTCGCGCCGTCAGGCGTGACGACGACGGCGCTCCCGGTGAAGTGGGCCGGCCACTGCTCGCGTGAGAACGGGGCCGGGAGCGTTCGGGCGAACGAGCGCATCGTCTCGAGGTCGGCCCGCTCCTTGTCGTCGCTGGGCTGGTGGTGGGCGAGGAGCTCGTCGAGGGGCGCCATGGCCGGGCCGCCAAAGCACGGGTCGAGCCCCTTCGACAATCACGCCCGGTCGCGCGCCCCGTGGAATATGGTGTGCGACATGGCGCGCGTGCTGGTCATCGACGACAACGACACCCTGCGCGAGGGCACCCTCATCGCGCTCAAGAAGGCCGGCCACGACGTGCTGGGCTTCCGCAACGGGCTCGAGGGCGTCGCCGGCTTCCAGGTGAAGGGCGCCGACGTCGTCGTCACCGACCTCAAGATGGACGGCCTGGACGGCATCGAGGTGACGAAGCGGGTGAAGGCGCACGATCCGGGCGTCGTCGTGCTGGTGATGACGGCCTTCGGCACCATCGAGACGGCGGTCGAGGCCATGCGGCAGGGCGCGCACGACTTCATCCAGAAGCCGTTCCCGACCGACCTCATCCGCGCGAAGGTCGACGCCGCGCTCGAGCTCGTGCGCACGAGGCAGCGCGTCACGCGCCTCGAGGCCGCCAACGAGGCCCTGTCGAGTGACCTCGCGCAGCGCTCCGGGACGCAGCTCATCGGCGACTCGGAGTCGATGCAGAAGCTGGTCACCGGCATTCGCCGCGCGGCCGCGACCGACGCCACCGTCTTCGTGAACGGCGAGTCGGGCACCGGCAAGGAGCTGGTCGCGCGCATGCTCCACGAGCAGTCGCCACGCAAGGCGAAGCCCTTCGTCACCACCCACTGCGCCGCGCTCGCCGAGACGCTGCTCGAGAGCGAGCTGTTCGGTCACGAACGCGGAGCGTTCACCGGCGCGGTCAAGCGCAAGCTCGGGCGCTTCGAGCTGGCCGACGGGGGCACGCTCTTCCTCGACGAGATCGGGGAAATCAGCCCCGCGGTGCAGACCAAGCTGCTGCGGGTGCTGCAGGAGCGTGAGATTCAGCGGGTGGGCGGGGAAGACACGGTGAAGGTCGACGTGCGGGTGGTGGCCGCGACGCACCGCGACCTCAAGGCCGAGGTGGCGGCGGGGCGCTTCCGTGAAGACCTCTTCTACCGGCTCCATGTGGTGCCCCTCACGGTGCCGCCGCTGCGCGAGCGCCCGGAAGACGTGGCGCTGCTGGCGAAGCACTTCGTGGCCAAGCACGCGCCGCGCATCAACCCGCAGGTGAAGGCCCTGTCGCCCGAGGCCCTGGCGGCGCTCGGCCGCTACGCGTGGCCCGGCAACGTGCGCGAGCTCGAGAACGCCATCGAGCAGTCGCTCGTCTTCGCCGAGGGCACCGTGCTCGACGAGAAGGAGCTGCCGGCGTTCCTCCAGAGCGCCTCGGCGCGCGCTGCGCAGTCGTCGGGGAACCTGCCGATCCCCGTGGGAGACCGGCCGCTCCCCGACATTCTCGAAGATCTCGAGCGGCAGCTCATTCAGCGCGCCTACGACAAGGCGAAGGGCGTGAAGACCGAGACGGCGCGGCTGCTCGGCATCAAGACGAGCGCGCTCTACTACAAGCTCGAGAAGTACGGCTTCATTCAGAAGGGCGAGACGCCCGCCGAGTAACGAACAAAAAGACCGCTCCCACCATGCGCCTGCTCGTCCTGTCGTGTGTCCTCGTCGCCAGCGCGGCCCTCGCGCGGCCCAAGTCGACGTTCATCGAGATCAAGAACCTGCCCGGGACCGTCAAGGGGCTCGCGGGCGTGCTCGAGAAGGAAAAGCCCGGCGACTTCCGCACGCAGGCCCTCTGGGCGATGGAGACGAAGCTCCGCGAGAAGGGCACCGAGGTGACCGAGCCAGACGTCGTCGACGGGCTCCTCGACGAGACGCTGCGGCGCATCTTCGAGGACATGGCGGCGGCGAGTGAGATCTACAAGTGGGAAGGCGACGACGCGCCCCGCGGAGACGTGCTGATTCGGGGCGTGACGCTCGTGTTCCCCGGCCGCGCCAGCTCGGGCTTCTCGAAGTCGTACACCGTGCGCCCGCAGGGCAAGCGCATCGACCGCGCGTACCTCAACACCGACTGCACGGTGAAAGTGCAGGTGGCGAAGAGCCCGGCCGAGTGGTTCACCCACGTCGAGACGAAGGGCTGGGGCGTCGCGATGGACCCGGTGCTGGCGACCGACGGTGTGCACCGCGTGGTGGTGCGCCTCTTCTCGAAGGGCGGCACCGAGCCGCCGTCGATTCGCCACGAGCGCCCGGTGTGGGTCGGCTTCTTCCGGCAAGAGGCCACCGGCGGCCCGTGGAACCCGCTCGTCTTCAACCCCGCCGAGGCGAAGCTCGCGCGCGATCAGGAGACGACGCTGTTGCCCGTCGACCCGAAGACGATGGCCGCCGACCCGAAGGTGAAGCCCACCGACGCCATGAAGCAGCACGTGCTCGCGGTGCGCCTCGGCGACCTCGCGTTCATCAACCCCGCCCGCGCGGCGCTCCACGAGACCGAGCAGCGGTGGACCTCGCTCAACGGCCTGTCGGGGGCAGTGGTGGACGAGAAGACGGTGAAGTGGATCGAGCCCCTGCGCACTTCGGACGATGCGCTCACGCGCGCGGTGGTGGTGCTCAAGCTCGCCTCGCTCGGCGTCGAGGTGTTGCCCGACGAGCTCTTCGACGTGGTGGTGAACGTGAAGCAGGCGCGGGTGCAGGCCGAGGCGCTCCTCGTCATCAACAAGCGCATCGACGCCAGCACCGACGCACCAGCCGAAGCGGACACGGCGGTGCTGACGAAGCTCGGGGCCACCAACGAGCTGAAGGTGTGGCGCACGCTGGCCCGGGCGAAGGGTGGCAGCGGCCTCAAGTACTTCCGCAAGGGCCCCAACGGCTGGGAGCCCGTCGTTCCGAAGAAATGAGCGTGCCCGCGACGTTCGAGTGGCTGCCGTTCGATCGGCTGACGGGCCGGCAGGTGCACGACGTGTTGCAGCTTCGGCAGCGCGTCTTCGTCGTCGAGCAGACGTGCGCGTACCTCGACGCCGACGGGCTCGACCCGCGGTGCTGGCACGGGCTGGGGCGGCTGCCTGACGGCACGCTCGTCGCGACCGCGCGCATCGTGCCGCCAGGGCTGTCGTACGAGGTGCCCGCCATCGGCCGAGTGGTGACGTCGCCAGACCACCGGCGCGGCGGGTTCGGTCGGCAGCTGATGGAAGAGGCGATTCGGCAGACCCGGCGCCTGTACCCGGGCCAGGACATTCGCATCGGCGCGCAGCGGTACCTCGAGCGGTTCTACGGCTCGCTCGGCTTCGTGCCCGACGGAGAGCCGTACGACGAAGACGGCATTCCCCACCTGCCCATGCGGCGGGTCGGGTAGTCGCGCGTCAGGCCAGGCGGCGCCTGCTCGCCCCGCTCGACGTCGAGGGTCGAGCTCTCGTCGCGCTGGAGCAGCTGGTTCCTCGCCGGCCGATCGAGCCGCAGGCGGCTGGCGCGCGAGAGCTCGGCCTTGAGGAAGTCCGGGGCGCGCAGCGTCACCGTCGACAGCGCGTTCGCACGGACGCGCGCCACTTTGGCCGTGAGGGCGCCAGCGTCGATGCGGCCCACGTCGTCGGCCCGGGCCTCGACGACGCGGGCACGGCCACCGACGTCGAGCTGCCCATCGCGGGTGGCCTCGAGGGAGAGCGTGTCGGCGTCGGCGTCGACGACGATGAGGCGCGCACCGTGGGTCGCCACCGCTTCGAGCCGCCCGCCCCGGAGCCGGTTGATGGTCACCGCCGCGCCGTCGGCCGTGTGCACCGAGGTCACGCGGCGCACCGTGAGCGAGACGCGCGGGCGCTCCGGCGCGAGCTCGTCGGCGGCACGCACGTCGAGCTCGCCTGCCGAGAACGACCAGCGCGCCTCGGCGGTCGAGTCGAGCTGAATCGAGGGCTCGAGCGCTTCACCCACGAGCACCTGCACGTCGACGGTGCCGTGGACCACCAGCCTCGACAGGCCCGTGGGCAGTGGCTCAAAGCCCCGGGCGCAGCCGATGATCAGTCCCAGAAACCCGAAGAACACCGCACGCATGCACGACACCAGTTCCTTCGACCGCCGACGTCGTTTGGTTGCCCGAGCTCCTCCGATCGATCAGTCACCCGACGTGCCGAATGGGCAGGCGGGGCGCTGGCTGTCGGTTCCACCCGACGCGTGGTCGAGTCCCGAGCCGTGATCTCCAGGGCCCTGGTTCAGACGGCGGACGCGTCGGTGCTTCCCGAGATGAACGAAGCCGCCGCCGAGTTGATGCGGCGCGGCCTCGCGGTGGAGCGCTTTCAGGCGGAGCACCTGCTGCGCCGACAGGTGAAGCTCGCTGGCGAGGTGCTCGTCGTCGGCGAAGTGCCCGTCGTCGAGTCGGCGCTCGAGCAGCTCGGGGTCGAGCCTCCGGCCGAGACCTGTTACCCCGAATGCCTTCGGTCCTTTCTCCATCGGCGCGTGTGGCCGTCGACCATCGCGTCCCTGACCGGGGCGCTGCGCTCCGGCAGCGTCAGCGAGTGCTTCGTGAAGCCACGGGGGCGAATCAAGGTCTTCACCGGGCGAATGGTCGACGGGTCCGACGTGGGCGCGCTTCAGCGCCACGCCGGGTCGATGCCGGTGTGGTGCAGCGAGCTCGTCTCGTTCCGTTCCGAGCACCGCGCGTTCGTCATCGGCGGAGCGGTTCGGGCCCTCTGTCAGTACGCCGGTGAGCCGGACCAACCCGACGCCGACATCATTCGTGCCTGCGTCGAGACCTGGACCCGGCACGGCGACGCGGCGGCTGGCTTCGCCATCGACTTCGGAGTGCTCCGCGATGGGCAGACCGCGCTGGTCGAAGTGAACGACGGCTACTCGCTCGGGACGTACGGCTGCCCGCCGGCGACGGTGGTCGACCTGCTCATCGCGCGCTGGGAAGAACTCGTCACCCGCAGCGGTGCGAGACGGTGAATTCTCATCGCGTGAGAGTCGGCCCCGGGGCGTGGCTTGCGTGAGAGGACACCGGGCGCGCGAGCAACTGTCCCCACTTCGGTGAAGGCTTCCCTGGCCGGCCGAAGCGGAGTGTGCCGGCTCCGGTGAATACGACGGTGCTCAGTCAGGCGGCTTTGCACTGACGCGGTTCTCCGAGGAGCGAGCCCCTTCGAGAGGCGGACGAGGGGAGGGCACGCGGGTTGCTCAGGAGCAGGCGAGAGCAGGTTCCCTCCCAGGAGCTCCCGCATGAAGCACCTCCTCGCCGCGCTCGTCGTCGCTTTCCCGCTGGCGGTCTTCGCGCAGGCCACCACGCCGCCCACCGCGCCGACGCTCGACACGCAGCGCTGCGCGACGAAGCTGGCCATCGCGCTCACGGGCCGCAGCGCAGACACGGCGCTGCTGGCGAGCACGAACCCGCAGAGCCAGGTCGACCAGCTGCTCCAGGGCGCCGCTTTCATCGAGCGCTTCTCGCGCTACGTGAACGCCCGCTTCAACGACGAGCCCGGCGCGACGTCGGTCGAAGACGCGGCCTACCACCTCTCGCGGCACGTGCTGACGAACCGCCTGCCGTGGAGCGACCTCTTCCTGGGGCCCTTCCGCGTCGACACCGTCAACAACCAGGTGCAGGTGGTGAACGACCCCAACGGGCTCGGGTACCTGCGCTCACCGGCGTGGCTGCGGCGCTACGCCGGCAACGAGGAAGATGGCGTCAAGCTGAACACCGCGTACCGCATTCTCAACAACACGACGGGCATCACGCTCACGGCGGCCGTCGTCGTGCCCGGCCTCGACACCTCGGCCAACGGCCGCCGCAACGCGGCCTGCTCGGCCTGTCACTACGACTCGTGGTTCGCGCTCGACACGGTCGCCTCGGTGCTGACGAAGCGCGTGGGCACTGGCAATACCATGCGCTTCGAGCCTCCGATGGGTGGCCCGAAGACGGTGCTCAACGGCGTGCAGGTGAGCGACGACAAGGGCCTCGTCACCGCCCTCGTGAACAGCACCGACTTCGAGTTCAACGTGTGCCGCCTCGCCTTCGGGTTCGTCTACGGCCGCAACGAGCTCGCCTGCGAAGGGCCGCTCTTCGACCGCTGCGTCGACGCGTTTCGCGCGCAGCGCACCATGCAGGCCGCGGTGGCCACCCTCGTGAAGGACCCGTCGTACTGCCGCTGACCGGAGGAGCCCATGAGCCGCACGCACGTCGCCTTCAGTCTGCTGGTCTTCGCCGCCTGCGAGGGTGGCTTCAACCGCAACGATGGGTCGGTGAAGGTGGTCGACCCCGACGCCATCGAGCAGGACACGCCGGCCGTGACCCCGAACGACGTCTCGGGTGACGCCGCGCCAGCGCCCACCTGTGACACCGGCCGCGAGTACGTCGGCTTCGGCGGCGCCAACCTGGCGTTCGACCGCGTGCCGGGCGAGGTGGGCGAGGAGTCACGCCAGCCGCGCCCCTTCACCGCGTTGGCGAGCGAGTTCACCCGGGTGCTGGGCGCCGCTCCTCCGATGCTGGCGGGCTCGGAGTCGACGTTCGGGACCGTGCCCGCGCGGTGGCACGTCGAGCCCACCTTCAGCGCCGTGTCCGTCTTCACCACCTACCGCATCGCCTTCCAGGGTTGCCTCACGCACACTGCGCAACCCGCGAAGTTCGGCGTGATGCCCACCGAGACGACCGCACGCGCCGAGTGCGCCACCTGGTCCGAGCGCTTCTGGATGCGCAAGGCGCTGGGGCCCGAGCTCGACGCCTGCGTGAAGGTGGTGACGCAGGACGCCGTCGTCGAGACGAGCGCGCGCCGCCGCTGGGCCTACGGCTGCGCGGCCACCCTGGCGTCCGCCGACTTCCTCACCTTTTGACCGAACCGGAGCCCTCGCCATGTCCCGTTTCTCCCGTCGTTCGTTGTTCCAGGGTCTCGCCTCGGTCGGGGCCGGCGCGCTCGCCGCGAAGGTCGGTCTGTGTCCCCGCACCGCGTTCGCTCAAGCGGGCGGCGAGAAGCCCGCGCTCCTCGTCGTCTTCCTCCAGGGTGGGTACAACGCCCTCTTCTCGAGCGCGAACAGCTTCGCCACCGCCGGCACGTTCGGCGTCACCGGCTCGAACCAGCGCGACCTCGGCAATGGCCTCGTCGTCGACGCGCCGACGTTCGGCACCATGCCTGCGTTCGCGCTGTCACACATGGCGACGGTCGGGGTGCGCCACGGCATCAGCAACCACGGCGCCGCGCAGAATGCGGTGATGTCCGATGGCACGCGGAGCTACGCGCTTCGGCTCGCGGCCGAACTGGGCGGAGACGCGTCGATCAAGTGCGCGCAGGTCGGTACCCGCGGAGTCCCCGGCCCCAGGCCGATGGAGCGCGGCGTCTCGTTGCAGGTCATTACCGACATGCGCAACACCATCGAGGCGCTCGGTGGCTCGACCGACACCACGCGGCCCGATCGCGCCGTGTCGGAGAAGGCCCTCCAGGCGGCGCAGCTGATGAGCGCGTCGACCCTCTTCACCAGCCCCGAGCGGACGCGAGAGCTCGGCGAGGGCTACGAGGCCGCCATCGAGACGCTCCAGCAGCCGGTGAAGTCGTTCAACTTCGCCGACCTCGCCACCGCCTACGGGCTCGCCAACAACACCACCACCGTCAACGGCTTCCGCGCGCAGATGGCCGCCGCCGAGCTGATGATCACCGCCGGCACCAACGTCGTGGTCGCGATGGATGGCGGGTGGGACACGCACGGCGACCGCACCGGCACCAACGTGCGCACCATGATGACGCAGCGAATCCTCCCCGGTCTCAACACCTTCCTCTCGCGCATGGTGAACGCTCCGGGCCGCAACGTCGTGGTGGCCATCGTGGGTGACTTCGCCCGCAGCCTGCCGGGCTCGGATCACGCCTCGGCCCTGTCGGCGACCGTCATCGGCAAGTACGTGAAGGTCGGCACGTCGGGGCGCATGAACGATCGTGTGCAGCTCGCCGCCGGAACGCCCACTGCGCCAGGGCTCTGGTCGTATCTGGGCCGGGTACTGAACGCGCCCACGACGCCCTTCGGCGCCAACCCGCACGGCGCGCTGGTGTTGTGATGGGACGGCGCTGAGCAGTGCCGCCGCCGAGAGCAAGGACCCGCTGGCGGGCGAGGGTGACGAATATGGCCGGGGCCTCGGGCGCCGGGTCGTTCCTCACGGGAGGGCGGGGCGCGAACGGGCGTTCGCTCGACGTGGCTCGATGAGCCGTGCACTCCGTGGCGGGTTTGCCCATCGTTCCCGAGGACGGCCGAATCACCCGGGTCGAGCGGCCCGTGGGCGACGCCTGCGGCCAGAGGACTCTTTCACCGGCACGAGCATGCAGGCTCGAGGTCCGCTTCCCCAGGCGTGAGCTGCGGCGGGCGACGACGATTCGCCTTTGTTGACGGCCATGAGCTCGCGGCGCAGTCGCTGGCGTCAGCTCCAGCGCGAGACGAGTTCGACGGTGTTCACGGCCATCGGCTCGTTGCTCTGTTCGCCGAGGGCGCTTCGTGGAGCAGAAGCGCGCATCGGTTCCGGCGGACGACTTCGATTCGTCGGTGTCGTTGAGCTGTTTCGCGCAGGCGGCCGAGCGCACTCCCGAGCGGTCCTGTGCCCATGCGCGTCCTCGCCGGAGTGAGCACGCGCGTGAACACCATCGGCGGGCGACGCGGCGCTGCAGCCCGATGAAACGACAGGGTTCGTCAGGACGGCGTCAAGTCGCTTGGCTCGAGTGGAGCGTGGCATGTCGCGTGAAGTCTTCACGCTCGTGAGACTCCGTCCCTTCGTCGTTGCCTCGCTCGTCCTCGGCGCTCTGGCCTGTGACGGGCGAATCGTTTCTCGACTCGGTGGCAGCCCCGAGGCCGACGCGCCCTCGAGCCGCCCGCCCGCACCGCGCGTGACGCCGGCACCTGCCCAGCTGCGCGTGCTCAGCGGAGCGGAGTACCGGGCAACCGTGAAGGATCTCCTCGGCGTCGAGGCATCCGCAGCGCTCGTTCACGCCGATTGGAGCTCGGGCTTCGACACCGGCGCGGGCACCCAGGTGCAGGAGGCGCTCTTCGGCACGCTCGTGCAGGAAGCCGAGGCCGTCTCGGCGGCCGCGATGGCGACGCTGACCACCACGTTCCCATGTCTTGCCGCCACGCCCATCGAGGACGCGTGCGTGCGGATGCTCATCACCCGGCTTGGCCGTCGCGCGTACCGTCGCCCGCTGGCCGAGGCCGACGTCGAGTCCCTCATGACGGGTTTCCAGTCGGCTGCGCAGCTCGCCGGCTCGCGGCGCGAGGGCGTTCAGCACGTGGTGACGCGAATGCTGCTCTCGCCCCGGTTCCTCTATCGGTCCGAGGTCGGGCAACCCACGGCGGGAGGGGGGCGCCGCCTCGACGCCCTCGAGCGCGCCAGCTTCCTCAGCTACGTCCTCACCGGCTCGATGCCAGACGAGGCGCTGCTCGCCGACGCCGAGGCTGACCGGCTCGACGACGAGACGGCGCGCGCACACGTCCGTCGGCTGTGGCAGACGCCGAGCGCCCGGGCCCGCGTGGCGGCGCTGTTCCGCCAGTGGCTGAAGCTGGGTGCGCTCGACGATCTGGTGGCGCGCCCACAGGACTTTCCGAAGCTGGCCTCACCAGCCCAGGGGGGCGCCCTGCGCGACGGCTTCGATGCCTTCGTCACCTCGGTGATCTTCGACGGCGCCGGCACGCTGAAGGCCACGTTCGACGAACCGCACGTCATCGTGAACCAGCACACCGCGGGCCTGGTGGGCGTGCAGGCCGAAGGCGACATGCTACGGCGGGTCGAGGTGCCGCGCGCCGAGCGTCGTGGGCTCCTCACCCAGCCGGGCCTGCTCGCGGCGCTCGGCGCTTCGGGTGATGCGCTTCGAGACCGCCCGGTGATGCGCGGCTTCACCATCAAGACGCAGCTGCTGTGTGAGCCCATCGGCCCGCCGTCGGGAATCAACACGGCCGTCGCGGCCAGCACCGCCGCGAGCATTCCGGGCTTCGACGAGCTGACGACCCGGCAGCAGTACGAGGCGATGATGGAGCAGGGCGCCGCCTGCTCGGCCTGTCACGCGCAGTTCATGCCGCTCGGCTTCGCCTTCGGCCGCTACGACGCGCTCGGGCGCTTCCGCACCACGCTGCGCCAACGCACGGTCGACCCCTCTGCGCGCGGGGTGCCCGTGCTCGGTGAGGTGCGCGACTTCGCCGATGGGCTCGAGCTGAGCGACGTGCTGGCGGGCCATGAGGCCGTCGCCGCGTGCTTCACGAAGCACCTGGTGGCCTTCACGCTGGGCCTCGGCACCGCCGAGCCCGTCGCGACGCTCGCCGCGTCGCTCGATCACCAGCGTGACGGTGCCCCCCTGCACGTGGGCGAGACGCTGGAAGCGCTGCTGCTCCACCCCGCGTGGGCGGAGCGCGTGGTGCATGAGGCGCCACCGTCGGGGGCCGCTGGCGGTGGAGCGGGCGGCGGCTCGGCCGGCGGTGGGGTGGGCCAGCCCATGGGCGAGGTGCTCCTTGCATCGGGCGAGGAGCTGCGGCCCAACCAGAGCCGGCAGGCCTTCGGAGGCTCCTTCACGTTCGTCTACCAGGGGGACGGCAACCTCGTGCTGTACCGGGCCGGGCGGGCGCTCTGGTCGTCTGGTACGGCCGGTCGGTCGGCGTACCTCGCGGCGATGCAGGGTGATGGGAACCTGGTCGTCTACGCGCGCCCGGGCGACCCCGTGTTCAACACCCAGACGAACGGCAACGCCGGCGCGCGGCTCTTCCTCGAGGCGACGGGCCGCCTCGTCATTCGCGCCACCGACGGGCGCGAGCTCGTCTCGGCCATGCCCGCGGGAGCCACGCCATGAACCGTCGTCACTTCCTCTTCTCGAGCCTCTCGGCCGCGGCGCTGTTGTCTCCCGTCCTGTCGGGTCGAAGGGCCTTCGCTCAGGCCGGCGCCGCGCCGAAGCGGCTCGTCATCTGGGTGAACTGCGGCGGCTACCCCTCGGCCGACGCGTTCTTCCCCACCGGCACCGAGACGAACTTCCAGCTCTCGCCGATGTTGTCCGCGCTCGAGCCGCTCAAGAACGAGCTCGTCGTCGTCGACAACGTGAACATTCGCCGCTCGGGCCTCAACCCGCGCGGCAACGAGCACCTGCGCTCGATGGGCAAGGTGCTGACCGCGAAGGATCTGCGGCCGTCGGCCTCGAACCCCGACAACGAAGGCGAAGCCGGAGGGCCCAGCGTCGATCAGCTCATCGCGCGGCAGCTCGGCGCGTCGACGATCGAGCTGCTGGTGGCCGACCGGTTCCGCGACTCGATGCGGGAGCAGCCGTTCGCCACCGGGCCCGATCAATTCAAGGCGCCCCTCGTCGAGCCCGCCCAGGCGTGGGACCGGCTCTTCCGCACGTTCCAGCCGCCGATGGGTGAGAACCCCACCACGCGCGCCCAACGGCTGCGGCGCCTGACGCTCAAGAAGTCACTCCTCGACGGCGCGCTCGACGATCTCGGCCGGCTGCGGCGCGAGCTCGTCGGCATCGAGCGGCTCAAGCTCGACATTCACGAAGACTCGATTCGCCGGGCCGAGCGCAGCGTGCAGGCCGATCTCGCTGCGGTGCCTCCGCCGAGCTCGTGCCGGGTGCCGCCGAACGCCTTCCCGGACGCCTCGATGCCGGGCCGCGGCGCCGCCCATCTCGATCTCACCTTCGCGGCGCTGGCGTGCGACCGCGTGCAGGTCGCCGGCGTGGTGTGGGGCTCGTCGGGGTACCACTGGCGCTACGAGTGGGCGGGCGTCAGCGTCGACAGCACCATTCACGACGAGGTGCACCACCTGCCGGGCCAGCGGCGCGACGACTACATCCGCGCCCACCGGTGGGACTGGGGCCAGCTCGGCGCCTTCGTGCAGCGCCTGAAGGACACGCCCGAAGGTGACGGCACCATGCTCGACAACACGCTGGTGCTCGGCATCTCGCACTTCGGAGAGCACCACGATCTCGATCGCATTCCGGTGGTGCTCTTCGGCAACGCGAAGGGGCGGCTGCGCACCGGGCGCTTCGTGCGCGCACCGGCCGGCACGCACAACGATCGGCTCCTCACCTCGGTGGCCCACCTCATGGGCGTGCCGCTGGCAGGTGTTGGAGACGACTTGACCTGCGGCGTGCTGCCCGGCCTCGTCTGACCTCTCGAAACACCCGGGCCGCCGGTTCCCAACAGGGAGCGCGGCGGCCCGGAAGCCCATCGTGTTGCTGTCCGAGCGTCAGCGCTCGACGTAGCGAGAGAACCGCGCCGTCGAGACGGGCGCCGACAGGTTCGCCACGTTGGCCACCCGGATGCCCGAGTCGCTGATGGCGTAGACGAAGTCGTCGGCCATCACGCTGCGGCGCACCTGCGGCGACCACCAGTACGTCCAGTTCGAGTACCGCTCGACCTGGAACAGGTCGCGCATCGAGATCGAGCCCTTCGGCGTGAAGCCCGTCGCCGCGTCGACCGAGAACACCCGCAGATCCGACTTGAAGTACGTCCAGTAGTCCTCGCCCGAGGCGCTCCAGTTCCAGTCGATGAAGGGAATCGCCAGCAGCTTCTTCGCGGGGAAGTAGTTGAAGGCCTTGTGATCGTGCTGTGCCTCGCTGTACCCGCTCGAGGTGCCGACGAGCTGCGTGTGGGCCTGCTTCGGGTTGCGCATGTCGGTGACGTCGAAGATGGTGAGCTGAAGCGCGCGCTCACGCCAGTCGGGCTGCTGCCCGTTCACCGGCTCCGGCACGTAGGTTCCGATGGTGAGCAGGTGGTTGGGGCCCATCGGGTGCAGGTAGGTCGAGAACCCGGGGATCTTCAGCTCGCCCAGCTTCTTCGGGTTCGTCGGGTCCGACAGGTCGAAGGTGAAGAGCGGGTCGACGTCGCGGAAGGTGACGACGAAGCCCTTCTCTTCGATGAAGCGCGCCGAGGTGACGCGCTCGCCCGGAGCCAGGGGCTCACTCTGGCCCACCACCTCGAGCGCGCCGCTCTTCTCGGCCAGCACGTTGACGTGGTTCACCGTCTCCATGCGGCCCCACCAGTTGCCCGGGTTCATCGTGTCGGGCACGCGGAACATGGTGGTGGTGGCGACGCGGAAGAAGCCCGCCTGGTTCTCGTCCATCGAGAACTGGTCGACGATGTGGCCGTCGACGGTGCCCGAGGCCACGTAGAGCGCCGCGTCGGGGTTCGAGATGTCGAACTTGTGGAGGTACGTCGTGTCGCGCTGGCCGGGCGCGGGCCACCACCACCAGTGCCGCGTCGCCACGTAGAGGTTCTTCTGCGACGCGTAGATCTCACCCGGCTCGGCGATGATCGACGCCCGGCCGAGCTTCGTCGGGTTCGACAGGTTGAGCGTCACCACCGATACCGTGCCCAGCCGCGTCGGCGCGTTCACCTTCTGGAACGCCGAGCACTCGTGCGGCACCGTCGTCGTCTGGCCGCCCACCGACACCTTGCCCGCGGGCACCCACTGCGCCAGCGTCTGCGCACGAATCTCCTTCTCGTTCTGCGCGATGAGCTTGTTGAACTCGTCGGTGCGGCGGCCCTTGTTGAAGGGGCTCCACAGATCGACGCCCTGCACCTCGGGCCACCACTTCACCGACGCGGGGAAGTTGAAGTCGTCGCTCAGCACCAGGCGCACCGACGAGCCCACCTTGCGCGCCGAGTTGTAGTGCCCGGGCAACGAGTATTCGTGCGTGACGCGCAGGTTCGACAGATCCGAGACGTCGACGACGGTGATCTTCACCGTGTTCGACGAGTGGTAGCCGCAGTCGAGCGAGTCGCAGCGGTCGCCGGCGGCGTGCGACAGCGGGTACCAGGAGTAGATCGACGAGAAGACGACGACGCGGTCGGTGCCCTCGAGGAACATCTCGCGCGGGTAGCCCTCGATGGCGAGCGAGCCACGCACGGCCAGCTCGGCCGCGGGCCACGACTTCGCCGCGTACAGCCGGTTGCCCGACAGCGCGAAGATGCGGGTGCCGTCGTTCTTGACGAAGTCGGCCTCGTCGACGCCAGCGACCTGGTTGTTGGTGGTGGTGTAGTTCGTGGGCGCCGCCTGCGGAGGCGCCGCCGAGTTCGCCCGCGCGTCACCGGCCGCTGCGAGCTCGGGCGCGCCGCGACCGAAGAGGCCACCGCCCCACCAGCCCCACTGCGGCACCTCGTCGCGCATGGCCTCGAGCTGGGTGCGCATCTGCAGCACCGCTGTGTCTTCGAGGTACTGCTCGAGGTCGGTGCAGGCGTTGGGGCCCGTGAAGCCCGACAGCGCCACCCGGTTCTGCACCGGCTCCGGCGTCGGCACCTTGTCGCCACACCCGCTGACGGCCCCCACCGCGCCTGCCGTCATCAACCACCTGCGCCAGCTCGTCGTTCGCATCGTCAGTCTCCCATCGTGACTTCGGGTCCCGGCCCTGCGTGGCCACTGCCGTTCGCAAGCCGCAGGCCAGCCGAATTCGACGGGAAATCGGACGGTTGAGAAGGCGTCGAGGCTCAAATTGCTGAGGCGACGCAGGGGCTGCGCGCGCTGGCCTCAGAACTTCGAGGGCACGGCGAACCCCACGGGGCGGTCTACAGCCCGGCCCAGTCCGACAGCGGCGTCAGGCGCTCGCCCTCGAGGCGCCAGCCCCCGCCGATGCCATCGCGCGCGGCGTCGAGCCCTTCCAGCTTGGCGGCATTCAAGGGGTCTCCCAGCCGGCAGAAGAGCACGAGCTCGCGCAGGCCCAGGTAGACGCGGAAGGGGCCGGGGCCCGCGGTGCGCTCCATCGCGGCCTGGTGGGCGGGCGTCAGCAGCCGCGCACCGTCGTGGCCGTCGCCGTGCGCGATGCACCACAGGCCCGTCGGGTTGGGTGACAGACGCAGCGCGCCCTGCTCGAGCTCGATGGCCCGCACCTCGGCCGGGCGCGCGTCGAGGTTCTTCCAGGCCACGGCGTCGAGCTGATCGACCGTCATGCGGTGCGAGTCGAGCAGGCCCTGCGGCACGTAGAGCACCGCCTCGGGATCTTCGACGGCGTAGAAGACCCACAGGCCAGCAGGGCCCTCGCGTCGCACCGCGCCTTCGGAGCGCTCCAGGAAGCTCGAGTCGCGCAGCACCGGCAGCACGCGTGAGAGGAACTGCAGCTTGCCGCCCGGAACCGCCAGCGCCTTCTCGGCGATCTCCCGGCCCACCGAGCGCACGCCCTCGTCGAGGCCGCGGCCGGAGTCGACGAAGTCCTGGTAGAGCGCGTCGACGTCGAGGCGCGCGATGCCCTTGCGCGACAGGCGCACGAGGAGCTGCTGCTTCTGCATGAGGTGCGGCGTCGACTGGCGCTTGAGCTGATCGAGCAGCGCGTGCACGAAGTCTTCGCGGCTGGCGGCGAGCTCGGCCTGCGGCGCGCCCGACTTGAGCTCCGAGGCGAGCAGCTGGGCCTCGGCGTGGAAGGGGTCGCGCGAGAGCACGTCGTCGACGAGGGCCCGGGCGCGCGTGCGCTCGCCGCGCCGCAAGGCCACCACGGCCAGCGCCGTCAAGACCTCGGGGTCGTCTGGCTGGAGCTCGAGCGCCTGGTGCAGCGCCCGCTCGGCGTCGCCCCACCGCTCCAGGCTCGCCGCCGCGCGGCCGAACGCCAGGTGCACGTGCAGGTTGGTGGGGAAGTCGCGCCGCGCCGTCTCGAGCAGCCGCACCGCTTCGACCACCTCGTCGGCGTTGATCAGCGCCTGGGCGACGGCGGTGCGCAAGCGCGGGCCACCCTCTTCGCGCGCAGCCCGCTCGAGCGCCGCGAACTCGGCCGCGTCGAGCGGCTCCCCCGCTTCCACCTTCTTCTGTGTCAGACTCGTGCCCTCGGGGCTCCTCGTGCGCAGCGTCGTGTCGATCAGCGTCCTGGTGGTGACGGCCTGTGTCAGCGGGCCGCGCGCCCTGTCCCGGGATCAGCTCGAGGCGCTCTCGACCCGGCAGCTCTCGGGCGACTTCGACGAGGTGTTCGACGCCACCTGGCTGTCGCTCGAGCACGAGGGGTTGCGCGTCTCGGAGGCGGACCGGGTGGCGGGCACGCTGCGGGCGCGGCGCGAGGACGGCACAGGCTATGACGTCTCGGTCACTGCCGCCGAGCGCACCCAGCGCGTTCGCCTCGTCCCCGTGCCGGACCGGGCGACGTGGGTGCTCGACGGAGACGACGGCGAGACGGCCCGGTGGGACGCGATCGAGCTCCACACCACCGCGCTCCTCGCCGCCTGGCGCGAGTTGCCCGAGTGGGAGCACCTGGCCGAGAAGAACCTGGTGACGGTGCCCGGGCTGAGCGCGCGCCTGCCGGAGACCTGGGAGAAGCTCGAGCCCTCGGTGTCTCGTCGCGTGTTGACCGCCCAGCGCTCGCGCACGCAGCGGCGCGGCCTGAACCCCACGTGGCGCTTCGAGGTGAAGCGTCGCACCCCGAGGGACGATCACCGCCCGTTCCTGCTCGAGACCGCTGGCGCGGCGCTCTTCGCTGGCAGCCGGCTCACGTGGCCCGACGACACCCGCCTCGTCTTCGCAGGCCACGTGGCGCAGGGGCGGGTGCGCCTGGGCGACGGTGAGATCGCCCGGCCCGTCGCCTACGCGGTGTGGGTCGGCGCCTCCGGGGCCTTCACGGTACGCATCGCGGCCATCTGCGGGCCGCCGGCCGACACCGAGACGGCCTGCGCCGCGGAGTGGCGTGCGCTGCTGGAGCGCCTGGTCGCCCGGGGCGTCGCGCCGCCGTGACGTCAGCGCCGGGCGAGCCGGCGAAGGTCTCCGTCGTTCTCGGTCAGCACGAAGAGATCGCCCCGCTCGTCGAACGTGAGCCCCTCGACCCGCTCGAGCGGCTCGTCCTTCGCGGTGCGCAGCGGGAACGACTGCACGAGCCGGCCTCGCACCGTGTCACCGTCGCGAACGAGCTTCACCTGCGCCACCGTCGCGGACTCGTCGCTCGAGATGAAGAGGTGGCCGGTCTTCGGGTCCACCGCCACGGCCGAGAAGTCGCGGCAGACGGCGTAGACTTCGCGCTCGAGCTTCACCTGGAGCGGCTTGCCGCCCCCTCCGTCATCGGTCAGCACCAGTCGCCGCGGCTTGCCTTCCCGGGCGAGCACCAGCTGCGGCCGCCCCGTCGGAGACAGGTGCCCGTCGAGGTAGGCGAGCCCCTCGATGCCCTTGTTCCTGGGCTCGTCGGGCCCGGACGGCGCGGCGAACGTCTTCTCGAGCTTCGGCGCGGTGTCCTTCGATGGATCCCACTCGTAGCGCAGCAGCTCGCCGCTCTCCTCGCGCGCCACGAAGAGGTGTTTGCGGTGCGGATCGTACGCGACCCCCTCGAGCTGGCTCTTGCCGTTCTTCAGCCCCGGGAGCTCGACGCTGCGCGAGCGGCCGCGGGCGTCGATGACCGTGATCCGGTCCGAGCGATCTCCGACGATCGCGAACGCGCCGGCGGGCAGCGCCACCACGTCGCTGGCCTCCTTGACCTTCGTCTTCAAGGTGCTCGACAGCTCGAACCGTGCAGCGCTGGCCGATGGTGTGGGTTGCCGGGTGACACCACCCCAGCCCTGAATCCGCGGCATTGCGACCTCCCCGAAGAGATCATGAGGTTACTGCAAAGAGCTTCGAAGGTGTCGTCTTCGTTCGCGCGTGCGTCGTGACGAGCAGGTGGCCTGCCTCTACAGTGGTCGGGTGATCACCTCGAACGTCGAGCGGACGGCCAGCGGCCACCGGGTGCTCCGGAGCGTGTACGAGGGTGACATCACGGTGGAAGACGCGCGGAAGTTCGTCGACCAGGTGAAGCCGGGGGCTCCGTACGATCACCACGGCCACCTCGTGCTCGGGCGCATGCTCGAGGTGTCGACCGAGGTGCGGCGGATTCTCGGGTCGCAGAAGCCGGTCGACCCCGCCAACCCGCTGCCGGTGGCGTTGGTCGTACCCTCGGCGCTCCTGCGAATGGTCGTCTCGTTGGTGATGCGCGCCTCCGAAAACCCCAACACCGACTTCTTCAAGGACGAAGCGAGCGCGCTGGCCTGGCTCGATGGCGCGATGGCCACGTACGAGAAGAAGCGCGCGTGACCGCCTGATCAGCGGGGGCCGATGTGGGGAAAGTACCCCGCTTCTCGCGGCGAGACTCGGCGTGGTTAAGTGAAGGGTATGACGATGGTGCTTCCGATGGCGGGTGTGCTGGTGCTGGCGGTGATTGCGCTCGTGGCCTCGCGGCCCGCGGCGAAGGTGACGGTGCCCGCGAAGCGCTCGCGTCGCCGCTAGTCGTGGCCTTCGCAGGCTCGGGCTGACGCCAGGCACGTGGCGATCGAGGGCTTCCGGCTCGGGGCTCCGTTGGCCGAACGGGTGGCCACGCCGCGGGCATCTCGACACGCCTGACAGGCTGGGCCGGGTGCTAGACGATGCGCCTCCATGCCTCGACTCGTCTTCGACTCCGATCGTCGTCTCATGAACGGTTCCTCCCGGGCCTCTGGCCGGGCTGCGCTGGGCCTCGCGCTCCTCGCCGTGGCCGCCACCGCGTGCGTGTCGCTGCGGCCGGGGCTTCGCGAGGTCACCGCCCCCGACGCGGCAGCGCTCGACGCCGCGGCCGAGGCCTTCTTCCGCGCAGAGACGCCCGCTGCGCTTCAACGCGCCGTCGCCCAGGCTCGCGCGCTGGCGCCCGATGCCGCCCTCACGCACGAGCTGCTCGCGCTCGAGGCCCTGCTCGAGGGCCGCGAGGCCGATGAAGTGCGCCACCTCGTGCGCGCGCTCACAGACACCGCCAACCCGACGCCGGCGCTCCACCTCCACCTCTTGATGATGACGGAGTTCTCGTTCGCGCAGCGCGCCGAGGTCCGTGAGCTGTTGCGAGACCTCTCCGAGTCCCACCCGCGCCCCGAGGTGCGCTCGCTGGCGGCGTTCCACCTCGCCTCGCTCCTCACCAGCGAGGGGCGCCTGGCCGAGCGCGACGCCGTCGTCGCCGACCAGCCGGGCCGGTTTCCGCTCGCCGTCGTCGGCACCTGGGACAACGACCAGGGCAAGGGCTTCGACCTGGTGCTCGCGCCCGAGAGCCGTCCGGGCCTCGACCAGACGTACGAGGGCCGCTTCGGCAGGCTCGAGTGGCGCCGCGACGTGCCGCTCGACCCACGGGGCCGGCTCGAGCTCTCGTCGCTGATGACGCCCTCGCGCTTCGCCGTGGCCTACGTGCAGGGCCAGCCCGTTGCCCCCGAGGACGGCCTGTACCAGCTGCGCTTGATGACGACGGGGCCGCTGAAGGTGTGGGTCGATGGGGCGCTGCTGTTCTCGGCGCCGCTGCTCGAGCGCAGCGTCTTCGACAACGTCCTCGAGCGCAGCGTCTTCGACAACGTCGTCGTGCCGTTGAAGCTCTCGAAGGGCCCCCACACCGTCCTCGTCAAGACGGCCCACAAGGAAGGGCCCTGGAGCCTCGCGGCGCGCCTCGTTCCCGCGTCGTCGCTGCCCGTCGCGGTGCCCGACGTCGAGCGGCAGGTCGACTTCCACGTGCGCGGGCTCCCGCCGAAGGCCGCCCGTACCCTGGCGCACCGCGCGCTGTGGGCGCACCACGCCGTCGGCGGCATCACCAGCGTCAAGGCGGCCGACGAGTTCGTGCGCGCGTTCCCCGCCTCGGTGGTGTCGCGGGTGCTCCAGGTCGAGGCGGTGTGGTTCAACCAGGAGCGCGGGCGCGCCGCCGACGCCCTCGCGGCCCTCGACCGCGAGGTGGGCGACGCGCTCGCCTTCGTGCGGCTGCGGCAGCTGCGCTTGATGACGACGGGGCCGCTGAAGGTGTGGGTCGATGGGGCGCTGCTGTTCTCGGCGCCGCTGCTCGAGCGCAGCGTCTTCGACAACGTCGCTCGGCCGCTTCGGTGACGGGCCCGACGGCCTGCTCGAGCTGGCTCGCATGCTGCAGCGCTTCGGGCGCCGCGCCGACGCCGAAGACGTGCTCGACGATCTGCGCGACGACGTGCCGCTCCACCCCGAGCTGCTGCGGCGCCTGGTCGA
>JALOQF010000561.1 GCA_025459425.1 Myxococcaceae bacterium
CCACGCTCGTCACGGACCAGGAGCACCTGATCGATCACGCCAGCATCGGTGGCCATGGCCGCGCGAGTCGGCTGGTCCACCACGATCGGTCTCGGCGGTGGCGCTCGTGGCACCGGGGGGTGATCGGCGGCGGGTGCGACGACTGGCCGCGTCTCGGGAGCCCTCGTCAGGGCGCCAACCAACGCGAGCGCCACGACGCATGTGACGGCCACCAGCCGAAGACCGCGCATCGAGACACCTCACTGCCGCAGAGACGACGACCTGGAGAAACGTGCACTGCGCCCGTTGGGCGTCTCGCGCAGGGGGGCCAGTTCCCGCAGGTCAGCGGCGGCCGAGCACGTGTCGAAGCTCGGCTTCGATGGGGAGCCCCTGCCCCGCGAGGTTCACCCGCTGGGTCGGGTCGGCCTGCATGTCGTAGAGCCGCACGATCTCACCCGTCCTTCCCGGAATGACGATGAGTTTGTGGGTGCGGGTGCGCACCATTCGATCTTTCGCGTCGATGACCGCCTGGCGGAGCGCCGGCGTGAGGACGAGGTTGTCGCGAAAGTCTGGATCGACGGTGAGCGTCTCTTCGGCGCCGGCTACCTCGACCACCTCGGCGCGCTCGGCGTCGGTCAGGCCCGTCATCGCCTTCGACTTGGGGAAGAACAGGTAGCAGGTCTCGGCGAAGGCCATGAGGCCGAGGTCGGCGCGCGCGCCAGTGAGCAGCGGCTCGAGCGAAACGCCTTCCATCGAGGGTGGAACCGGCGCACCGAGCCGGGCCAACAGCGTCGGCGCCAGGTCCACGGTCCTCGTGATCGCGTCGACCGTGCGCGGCGCGACGCCGGGGATCCGCACGAGGAAGGGAATGCGCGTGCTCTGATCGCCGCCGAAGAAGTTGGTGCCGTGGCCGAGCGTCGAGCCGGGATCGTAGAGGTCCTCGCCGTGATCGCTGGTGACGATGACGATCGTCTGCTCCGAGAGGCCGCGCGCCTCGAGCCCGCGCAGCACCGTGCCTACCGTGTCGTCGAAGTCGCTCACCGCGCCGTCGTACAGGTCGCGCACGTGGCGAATCGTCTCGGGGGAAAGCGTGGGCGAGAACCCGGTGGTGATGAGCTCGTGGGCGCGCACCTCGACCTGGTACCGGTGCGGGCCGTCGTAGCCGGGCACCGAGTACTTCGCGTTGAAGGGGGCGCGGGCGTTGTACGGCAGGTGCGTCGGGCTCACGAAGAGCACGCCGAAGAACGGGCGCCTCGCCGCGAGGCTCGCGTCGATGTCACCAAAGAGCTGCTCGGTGAGCACCGCCGGCCGCGCCGCAGCCGCGAGCGACGCCCGGCCCGGCACCAGCCAGTCGCCGAGGGGCGGCGGCAGGGCTCCAAAGAAGAGCGGCGCCACCGGGTGCGCCCGCGCCGTCGCCTCGCGCACCAACGCAGGGAAGTTCTGCACCGGGCTCACCCGCCGAGTCGCGAAACCGAAGTCGACCAGGTCGAAGCAGTTCCCCACCCAGTCCGACGAGACGAAGGTGTCGTAGCCGAGCGCCGCGAGCCGCCGCGGGAGCAGCTCGCCGTTGCCCTCGACCGCCGCGACCTCGGCCTTCGAGGGGTACATGCTGCGCAGCCCGTGCGTCCACGGGAACTGGCCCGACAACATCGTGGCCCAGGACTCGAGCGTGCTCGCGGTCGCGACGTGGTGCTGGCGGAAGTCCACCGCCGTCGCCGCGAAGGCGTCGAGGTGGGGCGTGAGGCCGGGCCGCGCGGCGCCGTGCACGCCGAGCCTGTCGAAGCGCCAGGAGTCGGCCGCGATCACCAGCACGTTGGGGCGCTCGAGCGGCGTCGCGCGCGGGGGCGTCGGCGCTCGCCACGCCATCGTGCCGAAGGCGACCGCTCCCACCGCGGCGATCGAGCGGCGCCGCAGCGAGCGCACGAAGAACCCGAGCGCGACGAGCACCAGCAGCGCACAGCCCACCGCCATCAGCTCGAGCCCGTGCACCCGCTGCAGCTGGTACACGTCGAGCCGCGTCTTCCGCGCGACGGTGTCGAAGTGCCCGGGGCTGACGAGCAGGGCCGGCCCCAGCGCCAGGGACAGGACCAGGCCGTCCAGGGCCACGACCGAGAGGCCGAAGGCCAGCCCACGACGGGAACCCACCCACGGGCTCACCAGCGCCGCGAGGAGCCCCCCGAGCACGAGGTAGCCCGGCAGCGCCTGGAGCTGCGCGCCGACGGCCACCTCCACGTACGGCCCCTTCGCGAGCGCCGCGAAGCGCTCGGCGACGTCGCCGGTCTGCACGACGAAGGTGAGCACGCCGAACGTCCACGCGGCGAACGCCAGCGCGGCGTTCAGCCGCAGCACCCGCACGAACGTCGTCCAGCGGCCGTCACCCACGCGGCCACCCTCGCCTGAAACGCTCGCGTCACAAACCGGTTTCGAGCGCGTCGCTCAGGCCGCCTGGGCCCGCATCACCTGCTCCGGCGAGCCCTCGGGGCAGACCTCGAGCAGCTTGAAGCGCGAGCGCGCGCCGAAGTTGTTCCGTCGAATCATGCTGCCCAGCACGGTGAGCGCCTCGCGGGTCGAGTCGAGGCCCTTGTCGACGGCGGCGAACACGTCGATGCCCGGGCCGCGGTACAGCTCGCGGGTGCCCTGCCCACCGCCGCCCACCTTGAGCCGGCCGAGTGGCGAGCTGAGCGCCATCGAGAAGAGGAAGAAGCCGCGCACCCAGCCGTCGACCTCGAGCTTCGAGGGTGCGTCGCCGAACGCTTCCTGCGAGGCGACGCGCATCAGCTCGTACATGCCGCGGCCGATGCCCTTCGCGCCCGAGGCCTTGCGGATCTGCATCTTCGTGCGAATCGCGCCGGAGCCGACCAGCGGGCTGCCGTGGAGATCCTGCATGAGCGCGAGCGACTGGGCCCACTCGATGCGGTGCCGCGCCGCCGCGGGCGCTTCCTTCGCCTTCGTGTGCGTCACCAGCAGCGACTGCACCAGCGGCTCGAGGGCTCGGCTGACGCACAGCTGCGTGAAGTAGCCCGCCACGAAGGCCAGCCCGGCCTCGGTGCCGACGAGCGCGCCGTTCGAGACGAGCTCGGCAGCCTTCACCCCGAAGGCCACCGGCGCGCGCTCCCGCATGAGGCGGGTGAAGGTGGGCGCGCCGCCATGGCCGAGCCACGCGTTGACGCCGAGCTTGAGCCCACCGAACCAGGGCAGCTCGACCAGCGTGGCGCCGAAGCGCGCGTACTCGAGGTCTTCTCCCAGCGCGCGGGTGAACTCCTGGGGCAACGAGTTGACGTGCGCGGAGAGCCGCTCCACCGCCGTCAGGTACGTCAGGAATGCAGGCATCGGGTGCGAGTGTAGCTTTCCCGTAGCGCCGTCACACGCACGCGATAAGAACGCCGTCCCTGTCCCTCGAAGGAGCACCCCGTCTCATGAACTTCTCGTTCGGCACCGGCGACGCCTCGAAGGCGAAGGCCGACGTCCTCGTCCTCCCCCTGTTCGACACCGATCTCACCGACAAGAAGGCCCCGCCCGAGCGCGTGGGTGAAGAGCGACAAGAAGATGCGCGGGTTGCTGGTGAAGCTCGCCCAGCAGGAAGGGTTCAAGGGCAAGGCCGAGCAGACCGCCCTCATCCAGACGCACGGGAAGCTGGGCGTCTCGCGGGTGATCCTCCTGGGGCTCGGCGCGCGGGTGAAGTTCACGCCCGAGGTGCTCCGCCTCGCGCTCGGCCGCGGCATCAAGGCCGCCAACCGGCTTCGGGCGAAGACCGCCGTCATCCAGGTGCCGGGCGTGCGTGAGCTCGACGCGAGCCTGCAGGCCATCGTCGAAGGCGCCGTGCTCGGCAGCTACCGCTACGACAAGTGGCGCACCACCAACCGCGACGAGAAGAGCGCGCCCCGCGTCGACAAGGTGCAGCTGCTCCTGCCCGACGGCGTCAAGAAGGACAAGTCGATGGACGCCACGGTCGCCATCGCGAAGGCCATCGGCGACGCCGCGTGCTTCGCGCGCGATCTCGTCAACGAGCCCGCCGGCACCATGACGCCCACCATCCTCGCGGAGCAGGCCAAGGCCATGGCGAAGGACGCGGGCCTGGGCCTGCACGTCTTCGATCGCAAGAAGATCGAAGAGCTCAAGATGGGCATGTTCCTCGGCGTCGCCCGCGGCAGCGTCGAGGAGCCGAAGTTCATTCACCTCTCGTACACCCCGGCCGACCCGGCGCACGCCAAGCGCGCCCCGGTGGCGCTCGTGGGAAAGGCGATCACCTTCGACTCCGGCGGCCTCTCGCTCAAGCCCAGCGAGGGCATGCTCGAGATGAAGACCGACATGGCCGGCTCGGCGGCGGTGCTGGGCGCGATGAAGGTGATCGCGAAGCTCAAGCCGCCCTTCCCGGTGCATGGCTTCATGGGCGCCTGCGAGAACATGCCGTCGGGCAACGCGTACCGGCTCGGCGACGTGCTGGTGTCGCGGCTGGGCAAGACGGTCGAGATCACCAACACCGACGCCGAAGGCCGCCTGGTGCTGGGTGACGTGCTGGCCTACGCGAACGAGCTCAAGCCCGCGGCCATCATCGACCTCGCGACCCTCACCGGCGCCTGCATCGTCGCGCTCGGCCCGTGGGTGGCGGGCGCGTTCGGCGAAGACGATCAGCTCATGTGGAGCGTGCTCGAGGCCGCCCGCGCCTCGGGTGAAGAGGTGTGGCGCCTGCCGCTCACCGACACCCTGAAGGACGTGCTCAAGAGCGAGATCGCCGACATGAAGAACGCCGGCGACCGCAACGGCGGGTCGATCACCGCGGCCCACTTCCTCAAGGAGTTCGTCGGCGACACGCCGTGGGTGCACCTCGACATCGCCGGCCCCAGCAACGTCTCGAAGGAGAAGGGCTACATGTCGCGCGGCGGCACCGGCTTCGGTGTGCGCACGCTGGTCGAGTACATCCGCCGGCGGACGGCCGAGCTCGAGACCGCCGTCGACGAGCCCGCCGAGAGCTGATTTCCCGTGGCGTCGGCTGCGTTCGCGCGAATCAAGGCCGAGGTGCTCGAGCTGGTGGGGCGCGTTCCCGCCGGCAAGGTGACGACGCACCTCGCCATCGCCGAGCGGCTCGACGTGCATGCCCGGCAGGTGGCGTTCCTGCTGGCGACGCTGAAGGGCCCAGAGGCCGAGGCCGTGCCGTGGCACCGCTCGGTGTCGGCAACCGGCTCGCTCGGCGCACACGGCAAGGTGGCGGAGCAGCAGCGGCGCCTCGTCGCCGAGGGCGTCGAGGTGACGAAGGACGGGGTCGAGCTGGCGCGCTTCTTCGTCGAGCCGGGCAAGGCGCCCAGGTCGGCGCGCCCACACCCCGCCCGCCTGGGGGAACCGACGCCCTACGCGCCACCGAAGCGGGCCGCGCGCCGGCGGAAGTGACGACTCGGCCTCGAGGCGACCCTCGACCGCTTCAACGACCCCTCGAACTGCGGCGGCTGCGGCATCACCTGCCAGGCCGGCACGCAGTCGCCGCGCTCCACGGCCGAGCGGAGAACGGCGAGGCGCTCGAGGTGCCAACCGTCAGCTCGAGGTCCTGCGCATCCATGTCGATGCCCACGAAGCGCCGGCCCTTCGCCATCGCCGCGACGCCGGTGCTACCGCTGCCCCGCAGCAGGGTCGAGCCGCGTGAGCCGCACCGAGGTGGGCCCTGACGACTCAGCCTCGAGGCGACGCTTCGTCAGCTCGAGGTCCTGCGGGTCCATGTCGATGCCCACGAAGCGCCGGCCCTTCGCCGTCGCCGCGACGCCGGTGCTACCGCTGCCCCGAAGCAGGGTCGAGCCGCGTGAGCCGCATCGAGGCGGGCCGTGACGACTCAGCCTCGAGGCGACGCTTCGTCAGCTCGAGGTACTGCGGGTCCATGTCGATGCCCACGAAGCGCCGGCCCTTCGCCGTGGCCGCGACGCCGGTGGTGCCGCTGCCACAGAACGGGTCGAGCACCAGCGCGTCTTCTTCGGTGCACGCGTCGACGATGCGCTCGAGCAGCGCCCGCGGCTTCTGCGTCGGGTGCCGCCCGTGCACCTTCTCGCTCGGCTTCGGCGTCGTCATCGTCCACACGTCGCGCATCTGCTTGCCGCCGTTCTCTTCCTTCATGCGCTTGTAGTTGAAGGTGTGGAGCAGCTTGCCCTTGTTCACCGGCGCGGCCCAGATGAGCAACTCGGTCGAGTGCGTGAACGTGCGGCAGGCCAGGTTCGGCGAGGCGTTCGGCTTGAACCACGTCACCATGTTGAGGATCTTGAAGCCGAGCTTCTGCATGGCGAAGCCGACGTTGAAGATCACGTGCTGAGTGCCCGAGACCCAGATGGTGCCCGAGGGCTTGAGCACCCGCCGGCACTGCTCGAGCCAGCGCGCGGTGAACTCGTGATCGTCCTCGACGCCGCGCGAGGCGTCCCACGCGCCCTTGTCGACCTTCACCCGCTTGCCCGATTGGCAGGTGGTGCCGCCGTTCGAGAGGAAGTACGGCGGGTCGGCGAAGATCATGTCGAACGTGGCGTCTTCGAAGCCGGTCAGCAGGCGCTGCGAGTCGCCCTGGTACAACAGCCAGTCACGCCCACGCGCGTGGACGTCGCGTGGGCCAACGATGCGACGGACATCTCGCCTCCGTGTTCGGTGTCGATGAGACCTGCTCGTGCTGCAACAGGTCTGATCGAGACGGTAGACGAGGATCGATCGCCGTCAACTTTCAGGCTTCACGAAGCGGTGTTCGGGCGGTCGAACGGCTTGCTCCGCTCGAGCAGCTTCTCGAGCTCGGTCGCGCGGTAGGCCGACGAGCTCCACACGAAGAACGACCAGAGCCAGTTGTCGTCGGTGACGAGGCCATCGCGGCGCAGCCGTTCCTTCCACGCCGCCGTGCGGCTCTTCTCGAGGGCCCGCTCGACGCTGGGCAGCGAACACCCGGTCGGGCCGCGCGCCCACGCTTCGAAGTCGGCCCGGAGCCCCGGGTATCGCTCGTCGAGGAGCGCACCGAACTCGAGCACCGCAGCGCCGTCGACCGCGGCCAGACACCGCTCGAACGGGGTCAACGCGGGCAGCGCCTTGTTGCGCAGCGACGAATCGACCCATGGGTGCCAGAGACGCGCGGCGACGTCGTGACGGGAGAACCGTTTCGGGTCGGCGAGGGCCTCGAGCCCACGCAGATCGGCCTCGACGTTCTCGGCCCGGAGCGCCGACACGGCCTGCGCAGCCGTTCGCTGGACGCTGGCGGTCATGATGGACTTCGGCAGCCCGGCCACGGCACGCAGCAGCGCCTCGGCGTCGGCAACGGCGGGGGCCACGTCGCCCGCGTCCAAGCCTGCGGCGAGTCGAAGCATGACGATCGCTCGCAGCGCATCGGGGTCGGGAATGGGCGTCGCGACGAGGGGCTCGTCGCCGAACGACAAGGCCGCGCTCCAGTCACCCTGGCCCGCGATCTCCTTCATCCACGTCAGGTCCACCTGGCCGGCCTCGAGCGACGCCCTTGAGCGCAGCACGTCGTTCTTCAGGCGAAGCACGCGCGTCACCAACTGCGGCGCGACCGCGGCGGGCCCGTCACAGCCCGGGGGCCGCACCGTCACGCCGCCGCCCGAGACCCAGGTGAGCTTGCACACGAGGGCGCGCTGCACCGCCGCACCGGTCGGGTCGCCCGGGGCAGGAGTCGCCAGGGGCTCGAGCACGGCCGCCTGACGTGATGCGAGGCTCCGCTGGAAGTCGGCGCGCCGGACCGTGGCCTGCTCGAGGGCGCTCGGAAACACGCCCAGCACCAGCATCGCCATCAAGCCGCCAAAGAGGCCCGCGAGGACGGCCGCGCTGACGCCCAGCCACACGAGGGGCCGCTTCATGCCGCCGCCCTGGCGAAGTCGCCGTACACCGTCACCCCTTCCGCCGCCTTCGCGCGACCCTGCTCCCGCGCGAGCGCGCGATCGAGCGACAACAGCGCGATCTCCTGCTGGCCATCGTCGGGCGGCTGGGTGGTGATGTTCTGCAGCCAGAAGCCCGGGCGCGTGAGCCACGTGATGAAGGCCGGGCAGTGATCCTTCGCTGACAGCCGCTGCAGCTCGAACGCCAGGCCCGCGATCGGGAAGGCCATCGGCACCTTCACGAAGATCATCAGCAGCTGGTTCACCAGATCGTTCGGGTGCAGCCTGGGCAGCAGCGGGAGCAGCGCGACGTGCATCAGCACCGCCACGCCCACCACGATCAGCAGGAAGCTCGTGCCACACCGCGGGTGCCGCGTGGTGAACGGCCGGGCGTTCTCGACGGTGAGCGCCTGCTTCGTCTCGTAGGTCCAGATCGCCTTGTGCTCGGCCCCGTGGTACTCGAACAGCCGCCTGGCGTCCTTCGTGCGCGAGATGAGCGCGAGGTACCCGACGAGGATGCCGAGGCGGAACACGCCGTCGATGAGGTGGAACCACACGCTCGTCGAGTCGAACGACGGGCCCAGCGACTTGCCCACCAGCCAGGTGAGCGCGTGCGGCAAGCCGATGAAGAAGAGCACGCCGAAGACGGTCGCGAAGGCCAGCATCGCGTCGGCGCCCTTGTCCTTCTTCGGCGTCGGGGGCTCACCCGACGGCGGCCCCACCGGCGCATCGGCGCCCGCGACCAGCGCCTGCAGCAGGAACGTCAGCAGGCAGCCCGTGCTCCGACGAGAACGACAGCGCCGAGTAGCCGTTGTGCAGCGACTCGGCGAGCACCACCGCGCCGCGGAACACCGGCCAGCGGAGGAACTTGAGCGAGGGAAAGAACACGTTCCACGCCTGCTCCCTGATCGCGATCTGCCCATCGGGACGCCGCACCGACACCACGAAGCTCTTCGGGCCCCGCATCATCACGCCTTCGATGACGGCCTGGCCGCCGATGTAGGGGCGATCGGGATCGGTCGACGGGTTGCCACTCATGCGCGCTGACTCCTGGAGAGGTGTCGCTGACAGTGAAACGCCGCTGCTGGCGGGTGGGCCAGAGCGGCGTGGACCTTCGACGACGGAACGGCGGAGGCGCTTACTTCGCGGCGCCCTTGTCCTTCTTCGGCGTCGGGGGCTCACCCGACGGCGGCCCCACCGGCGCATCGGCGCCCGCGACCAGCGCCTGCAGCAGGAACGTCAGCA
>JALOQF010000562.1 GCA_025459425.1 Myxococcaceae bacterium
AAGACGTTCGGCGCCTCAGCCTTCGCCCGCTACGACGCCCTCGTCAACGGCAAGCTCACCGACGACCTGCTGCGCCTCGCGAAGGACCTGCTGGCCTTTCAGGAGAAGTCGGGGGAGGTGCGCGGTGACCACCAGTCGTACCCCGTGACGACCGGCCCGATGCAGGCCACCTTCCAGGCAGCGCAGACGTGGCGACAGGCCTACGCGCGCACCGCCGACGACGCGTGGTTGCCCCCGCTGCGCCAGGCCGAGAAGTACATGAATGCCCAGGCGCGCGCCTGGGGCGAGAACCCGGCGAACGTGTACCTGCAAGACCTCAACTACGTGACGATGGGCCTGCTCATCGCCGGCGCCTCACCCAGCGAGCCCCACGTCGCGCGGCTGGTGAAGCACCTCGAGTCGCGGCAGCTCAAAGATGGAGGCTGGGGCTTCCACGGCGTGTCCGACGCGTTCGCCACCGGGCAGACGGTGTACGCGCTGAAGCTCGCCGGCCGCACCGAGGCCGACAGCTCCGTGCGCAGGGGCCTGGGCTGGCTCGTCGAACACCAGGCGAAGGACGGCGGCTGGGGCCACGGCGGCTCGGGCCGCGCCGAGGCGATGTGGGGCGTGCTGGGCCTCGTGTCGGTCGACGTCGTGTCCATCGCGGTGAAGGGCGTCACCGACTCCGAGCACGTGACGCCCACCATGCCGCTCACCGTCGAGGCGAAGGACAACTCGGGCGCCGAGGTGAAGACGGTCGAGGTGCTGGTGGACGACCTGCCGGCGAAGAAGGTGAACGGGGGCGCGCTCTCGTTCTCGTGGGACACCACGGCGCTCAAGACGGGCAAGCACACGCTGGACGTGGTGGCGACGAACGCGAAGGGCCAGACGAGCCGCCGGCGCTTCGAGGTGTACGCCGGAGACCTCTTCCTCCTCGAACTCGGCTCGCGCTTCACCAACGAGGGCACCCAGCTCACGCTGCGCAACATCGCTCCGGAAGGCACGAAGGGCGCCGTCACGCTCGAGGTGCGCTCGGCCGAGAAGGCGGGCAGCGGGCCGGTGGTGTTCACCCAGAAGCAGGCGAGCGGGCACGGGGCGATGGCCTTCGTCTTCGGCGGCAAGGGCCAGGACGGCAAGGCGCTGGCGACGGGCCGCTACGAGGCGAAGGTGTCGTTCGTCGACGAGCAGGGCGTCGCGCGGCAGACCGAGACGCTCGTCTTCGTGCACGACACGCCCGAGGCGCAGCGCGAGCGCTACGCCGAGGTCGAGGGCCGGCTGGACCTCTCGCGCGACGGCTCGAGCGCCGCCAACGCCGAGGTCGAGCTGGTGGACGACCAGGGAAACGTGGTGCAGCGGAGCGTCAGCAACGCGGCCGGCCAGTACCGGTTCAAGAGCGTCGACTCGGGCAAGTACAAGGTGCGCGTGAAGAAGGACGGCTTCCGCGCGGCCGAGGCGGCCGTGGAGGCGAAGGCCGGCGCGGCCCCGGCGGCGGCTCCGGTGTCGCTGCACTGAGACGGAACGGACGGAGCAGGCCCAGGGTGTCACCCATCGGTGCGCCTGGGCCGCATCGCAGCTCCTGCACGTGCTCCATCGGTGACGCTCGCCTGTGAGCGCGGCGCGCGTGGTGGCCCTCGAGTGGTGGTGCCAGCAGCTGCACCGGCCGGTGAGCGCGGAGGCGCTGTTCACAGCGACACGACGTCGTCGGTGCCCAAAGCCCGGTCAAAGGCGCCACCGAGGAGCCCGTTCGACGCTGACGTCGTGCGCCCAACGTTCGCCACGGCGGGCGGACAACTCGCGATGCAGCCCGGGGTCGTCAGAGGGACAGCCAGTATGGGTCGTCGTCGAGCTCGGGTGCTGGCGTGGAAGTGCACCGGGACAGGCCCTCGACGGTGACGCCCCACACCGTCCCCGCCTGGCAGCTCGACCTCGACGAAGTCGCCGACGGTCCGACCGCGCACGAGGGTCGCCCCGGGGTTCAGCTCGCCCACCACGCGCCACGTGCCCGCTCGTGAGACGAAGAGCCTGGTCGTGGTGCCACAGCGAATCAGCTCGGGGCGCGGCTGACGTCCCGAGCGGAACCCGAGGCCGCCGACGCCCGAGGCGAGGCCTCCCTTGTCGGGCACCGCTCGTGGCGACACGACGGCTTCGGCGACCCAGCCCGTGACCACGCCTCGCCCGACGGTCCGCTCCACCTTCACCCAGCCGCCAGCTCGCTCCCACTCGATGGCCGAGAGGGCGTAGCTCCGGGTCCGAGTCCCGGTGACGAAGGCGCCGAGGGGCGGCCCGCCCGGCGTCGCCGAGACGTCGATGGGCGTCTCGGACCGAAGCTCGACTGGAATGCCGCCATCGCTGGGCTCGCTCGTCCGCGGAGAGCGCTTGCGCCCCGGCGCGGGCGCCACCTCGTCACATGCGAGCGTGGCACGCAGCGGCGCGACCGGCCGCCAGCCAGCCAAGGACGCCTCGACGAGCAGTTTGCCCGCGTCGACGCCGCTCAGCTCGAGCCGCGCATCACTTCCGAGGCGGGCGACACCGAGCCAGAGGTCTGCGGCGGGGAAGAGGCCCACGCGCTCCTTCGGGACGACGTCGACACGAAGCGCGACGCCGGCCGAAGTGAGGCGCATCGCGTACGGCTCGCCCAGTGACGAAGGAATGATGAACGTGCCCTTCACCGGCTGCGGAGCGACGACCGTCGCGAAAGGGTGCGAGTCGCCCGGCAGCAGGAGTCGCCCCTCTGGCACCGAGAAGCGGCTGTCGTCGAAGCGACAGGTGAACCGGGTCGGCAGCTCGCCAGGCTGCTCAGACCCCTGCGCGAGGGCAGAACTCACGACGATGACGCAGGTCGAAGCCAACAGTGCCTGTCCGTGACGCATGCCTCGTGTCTGGCACGACCGTCGAACCCATCACACTCGGGTTCGAGACCGGCCCCGTCACCGTCGGCGCCTGCCCCTCGCTCGTCGGTCCAGCGCTTCGTGCGCTCGGAGTCACGGTGGCAGGCAAAGAGCGCCGACCTCGAGGGGAGCCGTCCACCGGTGCCCTCCCTCGACCGTTGCCGCCCCGTACCGCCCGGCATAGTCACGGGCTGGTGACGTCACCGTGGTTCGACCGCGAAGCCCTGCGCCGTGGGCTGCACGCCGCGCTGTGGGCGCTGGCCCTGCTGGCCGTCGCGGCGCTGCCGTCGCGCCTGGCGAGCGCGCTCTTCGGGTGGGGCTCGACGACGACGAAGGTGGTGCGGGTCATCGGCGGCACGTGGCTCGACCTCGCGGCGGCGCTCCTCGTCGTCGGGCCCTTCGTGGTGGCCCTGGCGCTGGTGGGCGCGCTCCTGCCACCGCTGCGGCGGCCGGTGTGGCAGCGCGCTGGAGGCCTCATCGCTGCGGCGCCCTTCGGTTTCTCGCTCTGGGTCTTCACGGTGACGGCGCAAGAGGTGAAGAGCGAGCGGGGCTCGTTCCCGACGCTGTTCGACCTCGGCGAAGGCGGCACCAACGCGTCCTTCATCGAGGGCATGGTGGGCTTCCTCGGCTACGAGCGCATTCGTACGCCCGCGCTCTTCGGCATCGGCCTGGCGGCGCTCGTCCTCGGCCTCGCCCTGCGGCGGCGACCGACCGGCCTGGCGGCCTGGCGTGGCTGGGCGCTGGGCTTCACGGCGAGCTTCGGGCTGGGCGCGCTCGGGCTCGTCGGCAGCCAGGCCGCGCTCGCGCAGCTGAACCCCTTCAGCCCGGCCGCCCTCGGAGACCCGCTCACCGGCCTCATCGAGAGCGCCGTCGACCTCGCCCGCCACCGCGGCCCGACGACGGCGCGCGACCTCGTGCTCGATGCCGAACTCCCGCCAGCGTCAGCCAGCCATGGGGCCGCGCTGGTGGGCTGGCCCGGGTCCGACGGGGGCTGCAGCCCTCACCCCTTCGTGCGCCCCCTCGACCTCGACCGCGAGCCTCCGACAGCGGCGCCCCGGGGGACGGCGCTGGTGCGGGCCTTCGAGGACGTGTCACGGACACTCTTCGGCGGCGCCGACGCAGGCGTCGCCGTCTTCTTCCTCTCGCTCGAGGGCTTCCGGGCCGACGACGTGCACGCCCTCAACCCCAAGGCGCCGCGCGAGCTCGCGCCGTTCACCACCGGGCTCTACGAGCGCTCGGCCACGCCCGGCAGCGGCGTGCTGACCAGCCGCGCGATGATTCAGGCGGGCGTGCGCACCGCCCACAACCTCGGGGCGATGACGTGCGGCGTCGGCACCCTGCCCTACAACCTCGCCTTCGTGCGCGACCTGCAGCCGTTCCCGCTCCGGTGTCTGCCGGACGTGCTGGCCGACTCGGGCTTCGAGCACCGCTTCTTCTACGGCTCCGACGCGACGTTCGACGAGATGCACCGTTTCTTCGGCGAGCACCGCTATGTCGAGCTCGTCTCGCAGAAGGAGCTGCCGCCCACCCTGCCGAAGGGCACCTGGGAAGGCGTCACCGACTTCGCCGTCTTCGACGAGGGCGTACGACGGACCGCCGAGGCGCTCGAGGCCACCCGGGCGCCCCAGTTCGCGTTCCTCATGTCGTTGTCGCACCACTCGCCCTTCACCGCGCCCGACGACCTGCCGCCCGAGGTGTCGACTCGTGTCGAGCGCGCGCTCGCCACGACGCCCCACCACGCCGACGCCGACGACGGGCGCCGACTGGTGGCCTTCTCGTACACCGATGCGGCCGTCGAGCGGCTCTTCGGGCAGCTCGACGCGCGCGGCCTCTCGGACCGGGCCGTGGTGGTGTTGATGGCCGACCACTCGACGGGGCACGCCTATGTGTGGGGCACCGAGGCCACCGAGACCGACGCCCAGAAGTCCCAGGTGCCGTTCGCCGTGGTGGTGCCCGCGGCCTTCAGGGCCCGGCTGCTGAACCCTGCCGCCTTCGACGAGGCGCTCGCGCGGGCGCAGCGGCTGGTCGACGAAGGCCCGCTCTCGCTCAACGACGTCCCGAGGCTGGTGCTGGCGCTGCTGTCGGCGCACCCGGGCGTGGCGACGCTCCCTGGCTCCCAGCGCTGGCACACGCTCGGTGGGCAGGTGACGAGCCCCCACTTCCGCCCGCCGACGGGCGCATCCGTCGTGTCCATCAACGGGGTGAGCGAGCTGTTCGCCATGGGCCCGACGGGCGAGCGCGTCGGCGCCTCGGAGGACTCGGTGTTCCTGAAGACCCGCGCCGACCGCTATCGGGTGACGCCAACGCTCATCCCTGTCACGGCGACGCTGCAGCAGGTGATGCGCTGCGCGAAGCCGTGACCGCCGCTGCGCGCTCGACGTCGTGCGCTGCCTGAAGCCATGACCGCCGCTGCGCGCTCGACGTCGTGCGCTGCCCGAAGCCATGACCGCC
>JALOQF010000563.1 GCA_025459425.1 Myxococcaceae bacterium
AGATCATGCCCGCAGCTTCGACGCGACTCTGGCCAGCGTCGGAACTGATCGCGCGGATGCGTGCTGCTGATCGAGGCCCGAACCCCTGAACGGTTACGCCGGGACTACCCCGTCGTGAGGGTGAACGGGAAGCTCATCAAGGTTCCCGACCGGAACGAGTGGCTCGCGCTTCCGCCAGCCCGGCGCGGCGACATCGTCCAGGCGTTGCGTGGAGTGGGCCCCAACGAGCTGGTGAAGCGGTACGGGCAGGACGCGGTCGATGCCTGGGTCGACCTGGGCGCGGCGCTCACCCTCAACCAGGGCCGCTACCGGCGCTGAGCTTCGTCCTCGACGCTGGCGCGAGCCTCGCCATCGTCGGTCGTTCGTTCGTGAATCAACGGTCGGTGGCGTGCAGCCCGCTTCGATGCAGCCGGCACCTCGCTTCATTCCCTCACTCTGGAGTGCTTCACCATGGTTCGTCCTGTCACGCTGCAGCCCGTCTCGAACACGTTTCCACGCCGTGGCGTGGGCGACAATTTCGCCCCGAAGGAGCGAATCTCACGCCCTTCCGACACCTTCGAGGTCGCGAACGGCCGGGCGGGCCAGCGCCAGAAGGAAGCGTGGAGCGTTCAAGACGTGCTCGATAACACGCAGTTGGTCCTCGACCTCGCGGGGCTCGTGCCCGGCGTCGGAGAGGTGGCTGACGCCGCCAACGTCGGCATCTCCGTCGCGCGGGGCAAGTACATCGACGCGGCTCTCTCGGCGGTGTCATTGATTCCCGTCGCGGGAGACGCCATCGGCAAAGGGGCGAAGGCGCTGCTCCGCGCGTCGAACACGGCCGCAGCGAAGAAGGCGGCGCAGCAGCTGTTCAAGCTCGTCTCGAAGACGGACTTCGCGGCGTTCTACAAATCCCTCGAGCGCGCGCTCGAGCGAGTGCCCCAATTCCGGCAGCAGGCGAGGCGTGTGGTTGGTGAGGTGAGCCGGGGCCTCGACGAGGTGATGTCGACCCTCGCCGAGAAGTTCGGGCTCCCCAGGCCGGTGTTCGCGACGGTCGATGGGCCACCTCCTGGACTCAACCCGCCACCACGTCGTCCGGCAGGGAGTCCAGGAGCAACGACGGCGAACGCAGCTCGGCAGGCGCTCGAAGCCTCGGCGAGAAAGGCCATTGGCAGTCGCCCAGCGCTCGAGGAACTCCTCAATCAACCCAGGCTGTTCGAGCCACAAACCGCGTCGGCCGTCAGTGAGCTGTTCAAGGAGCTACCTGGGAGGAAGCTCCGGAATGAACACCTGAGGGACCACGTGGTGCCGGCCGGAGACGCAGGAGTGACGAAGCTCATGACGGAACTCCAGAACCGCAAGGGCCTTTCCATCTTCTCGGCCTTCCCTTCGCTCGAGAGCGCCAAGGCTGCTGCGGGTCTGGTGCTCGACACGGCGAGAAAGAACGGCGTCGACCTGCTCAACTCACGCGCGCTTCCGGCCGACTTGAAACAACTCGGGGAAGGCCAGAGCCTGGTGAAAAACGGCATCAGCTACATGAAAAAAGATGGAAGGCTCTCGGCGACACTACAGACGAGCTTCGAGACCGGCGTCGAGTTCGCGCGCGAAAACGGCGCCGTCAAAACCGAGGCCACCAACGGCATCAAGCTCGTGCTGTCAGGCGATGGGGGCCTGACGACGGTCTTCCCGGTCAAGCTGTGAGAGCGCGCGCCTGAAGGAACCGCGCGCACATTGAGGCTGGCGCGCGGCGCGCAGGGGGTTACACCGCGCCCCCATGAGCACCCGCGAGTGGGACATCGTTCTTTTCGGCGCCACCGGCTTCACCGGCGCCCTCACCGCCGAGTACCTGGCGAAGCATGCTCCTGCTGCGCTCAAGCTCGCGCTCGCCGGCCGCAGCAAGGACAAGCTCGAGGCGGTGAAGCAGGGGCTGGGCCCCGGGGGCGCGCGCTTTGGCGTGTTGGTCGCCGACGTGTCGAACCCCGCCTCGCTCGCGGCCGTCGCGAGTTCGACGAAGGTGCTCATCACCACCGTCGGCCCGTACGCGAAGTACGGCCTGCCCGTCGTCGAGGCCTGCGCGAAGGCCGGCACCCACTGCGTCGACCTCACGGGCGAGCCGCAGTTCATGCGGCGCTCCATCGATGGCTTCGACGCTGTGGCGAAGTCGACCGGCGCGCGCATCGTGCACACGTGTGGCTTCGACTCGATTCCGTCGGACCTCGGCCTGCTGGTGCTGCACGACTTCGCGAAGGCGCAGGGGCTGTCGGGCCAGTTCAAGCGCGCGACGCTGGCGGTGCTGGGCGCGAAGGGCGGCTTCTCGGGTGGCACCATCGCCTCGATGGTGAACGGCATCGAAGAGGCCACCGCCGACCGCTCGCTGCGAAAGCTCTTCGCCGACCCGTATTCGTTGTCGCCCGACCGCGCGAACGAGCCCGACCTCGGCCGCCAGCGCGACCAGACGGGCCTCGAGAAGGACGAGTTCCTCGGCACGTGGACTGCGCCGTTCGTCATGGCCTCCATCAACACCCGCGTAGTGCGCCGCAGCAACGCGCTCCTCGGGTACCCGTATGGGAAGGAGCTGCGCTACCGCGAGACGACGTCGCTCAAGGGCGTGCAGGGCCTCATCTTCGGCGGCGTGATGACGGTGGGCCTCGGCGCGGTGGTGGCGAGCCAGCTGTTCGGCCCGACGAAGAAGCTGGTGGGCGCGCTCCTCCCGAAGCCGGGTGAAGGCCCCGACAAGGCCACGCGTGAGAGCGGGTACTTCAAGATCCGCATCGAGGCCGAGTCGGTCGAGGGCGAGCGGCTCCACGCGCGCGTCGTGGGCACGTCAGACCCGGGCTACGGCGAGACGGCGAAGATGTTGTCCGAGGCGGCGCTGTGTCTGGCGCTCGACGAGGCGAAGCTGCCGAAGGTGTCGGGCGTGCTGACGCCGGCGACGGCCATGGGCCTGGTGCTGGTGGAGCGCCTTCGCGCGGCGGGCATGACGTTCGAGGCCAAGCGCGGCGCCCGCTGACGGCGCGTGTCTCTGGATGCCCGTCTCGTCGACCTCTCGTTCCTCATCGTCTTGAAGCAGCGCCTCGTCTTCCAACCGCAGCACGGGCCGTTCGGCGCCCTCGTCTCCGCCGAGCCGCGAAGCGCCAGCACGGAACCGTGACACGTTCGAGGCGAATCGGGTGCAGCGCGAGGTCAACCGGACTCAGACAGAGGTGAACCTGGACCGCGAGCGCGCCTCCGGGCCCAGCGCCAATGCGGTGCGCGACCTGTTCTGACGCGTCGTCGCGCCCGCTGCACCCGCCTCGGAAGGAGTCGGCCTCCTGGCAAGGCAGCCGCCTCGGACCGCCGTCGGTGCGTCAGTCGAGTGTACGAGCGCGCAGGTTCCCGGTTCGAGCCGGCGACTGGTTCGTCAGCAACCGGTTCGTCAGCAACCGGTTCGTCAGCAACCGGTTCGTCAGCAACCGGTTCGTCAGCAACCGGTTCGTCAGCAACCGGTTCGTCA
>JALOQF010000564.1 GCA_025459425.1 Myxococcaceae bacterium
GATGGGGAACCAGCCGCCATCGAAGAACTTGAGCAGGTTCGCTCCGAAGAACGGCAGATCGAACGCGAGGAACAAGAGGAGCAGGGGGAGCGCGCGCGCCACCGGCCACTTCCAGTTCCGCGTGGTGACGACGAAGTACACGAGCGAGGTGATGCTCATCGTGCCCGTCACCGCGATGCCGTAGGCTGCGGCGAGGCGCGACGACTCCTGGAACACCAGCACGAGCGCGAGGCAGGCGAGCATCAGCGCCTGGTTCACCTCGGGAATGTAGATCTGCCCCTCGTTCTTCTCCGAGGTGTGCACGATCGTGACGCGCGGCATGTAGCCCAGCTGCACGGCCTGCCGCGTGAGCGAGAACGCGCCCGAGATCAGGGCCTGCGACGCGATGACCGTGGCCGCCGTGGCGAGCCCCACCATCGGGTAGATGAGCGCTTCGGGAACCAGCGCCCAGAAGGGCTTTTCGACCCAACCGTGGTTCAGCAGGTACGCGCCCTGGCCAAAGTAGTTGATGAGCAGCGCGGGAAAGACGAACGAGAACCACGCGACGCGAATCGGCTTCGCGCCGAAGTGCCCCATGTCGGCGTACAACGCCTCACCGCCGGTGATGCACAACACCACACTGCCGAGCACCTTGAAGGCGTGAAGCGGGTCGGCCTGAAAGAGCTCGAGCGCGAAGGCCGGGTTGACGGCCCGCAGGACCGACGGGTTCTTCGAGACGGCGATGGCGCCCAGCACGCTCAGCGCAATGAACCACGTCACCATCACCGGCCCGAAGGCCCGCCCGATGGAGTCCGTCCCTCGCTTCTGGACCAGGAACAGGGTGAGCAAGATGACGAAGGTGATGGGGACCACGGCTCTGTCGAACGTGTGGGTGGCGACGCTGATGCCTTCGATCGCCGAGAGCACCGAAATGGCTGGGGTGATGATGCCGTCTCCGTAGAGGAGCGCCGCGCCAAACAGCGCCGCGAGGACGACAGCCGTGCGGCTCCGGCTCGCGCTGTCTTTGGGGATGAGGGCCAGCAACGCGAAGATGCCGCCTTCGCCCTTGTTGTCGGCCCGCATGATGAAGCCCAGGTACTTGACCGTCACCACCATCATCAGCGACCAGAAGAAGAGCGAAAGCAGGCCCAGCACACTGGCCTCGGTCACCGGGAGGGCGTGGTGCACCGTCTCGAGCTCGCCCTGGGCGTTGGGCTTCTTCGCGAAGCACTCGGCCACCGCGTAGAGGGGGCTGGTGCCGATGTCGCCGTACACGATTCCAAGCGCCCCCAGCGCGAGCGGCCACAGCCGTTTCTCGTGGCCGGGACTCGGTGACGGAGGCTCCTGGGCTGGCTCGGCAACAGCCGCCGCAGGGCTCGAAGGCGCAGCAGGCGTGGGGGCGTCGCTCATGGCCGGTGGCCTTACTCCAACGGTTGGAACCGGCCAGACCGGCCTCAAAGGCCTGATTTAACGGCTGATTCGACCATTCGCCGGTACATGAGGTCGGTTCTGACCACATACTTGACGCCTGTCAGCACCGGACACCCCTCGTGGAGCAGGTGGTGGTTGAACACCAGCACCCGGCCGGGCGCGGGGTCGACGGAGCGCTCGAGGTCGAGAAACCGGGTGGCACCGCCCGACTCGCACGCGTTCAAGTACAGCAGCACGGTGAGCAGACTCACCTCGTCGTCCGCGCGATGAAACGAGCCGTCGAAGTGCGGCGCGAAGGCCTGGCCGGGTCGGTACCGGTAGCACCGAAGCCGCTCGTTGGCGCCGACGAGGTGCCAGTCGCGCTCCAGCCGAGGCGGGACGTGGGGCACCAGCCGACGGTGAATGAGAGCTGCCAACCCGGAGTCGTCGAACATCACCCGGTCGTTGGTGCGCAGGTCAGGGCGCATGACGGGCCCCCGAGCCGTGGAGACCGGCGCGGGCGTCGGGCCCGCCTCTTCGATGCGCGCGATGAGGGCACCGCACTCGTCCTGTGAGAACACGCCGTCGAGCGTCACCACGAGTGGGTTTCGCCAGGTCAAGTCGAGGTCCACCGAGGGGAGCAGGTTCATGATGAGTCATAATGACTCTTTTTGCTCGATTTCGTCAACCCAACCGCCGCACGGGCGGGGTGTTGGAGCCTCCATGCGGCTCGGCGTGCTGGCGATTCTGGCGGTGGGGTGTGCGACGACGTCGTCGACGTCACCTCCGCCGAGCTCTGAACGAGGCGCGCTCCGCCTGCCGCCGTCCACCTCGGCGCCGAGGGACCTGGCCGTGCACGCGCTCAACCGGCTCGGGTACGGGCCGTCGCCGGCCGACCTTTCGGCGCTCGAGTCCGTCGGGCTGGCCCCATGGCTCGAGGCCCAGCTGCGCCCCGGCGTCGACCCGGCGATGGAGGCGCGCCTGTCGGGCTTCAAGACGCTCTCGTTGTCCGTCGCGCAGGCCTTCCGGGAGTACCCGCGGCCCCAGGTGGCGCTGAAGGCGATGGGCGTCGACGTGAAGACCGAGGCGGGAAAGGAGGCCGCGAAGGACTACGCGCGGCTCAACTCGGACGAGCTGCCGCGGCAGCTCCTCGTCGAGCTGACCCAGGCGAAGCTGCTTCGCGCGGCGAACTCGAAGCGCCAGTTCGAAGAGGTGCTGGTCGACTTCTGGTTCAACCACTTCAACGTCTCGGCCGAGAAGGGCCGCGTCCGGTGGATGGTGAATGCCTACGAGCGCGAGGCGATTCGGCCGCACGTCTTCGGCCGGTTCCGCGACCTGCTGGGCGCGACGGCGAAGCACCCCGCGATGCTCTGGTACCTCGATGGCTGGCTGTCGGTGCGCGAGGGCTTCAGCCTGAAGCTGGGCGGAAAGAAGAAGCTCGCCGCGCCGGTGATGGAAGACGACGACGGCGACGACGAAGAGCCGCTGGGCACTGGCCGGGCGCTGGGCCTCAACGAGAACTTTGCGCGCGAGCTGCTCGAGCTGCACACCGTCGGCGTGAACGCCGGCTACATGCAGGAGGACGTGCGCGAAGCCGCCAGGGCCCTCACCGGCTGGAGCCTCGAGGTGCGCCCCCGACAGCCCCGCTTCGGCGAGTTCGTGTTCCGGCCGCTCGCGCATGACGACGGCGCGCGGCGAATCTTCGGGCTCGAGCTGCCTGCGGGGCTCGGCCAACAGCACGGAGAGCAGCTCCTCGACTTCCTCGCGCGCCACCCGGCGACGGCGAAGCACCTGGCCTTCAAGCTCTGCCAGCGCCTCGTCTCGGACACGCCGCCCCCGGCCCTCGTCGAGCGCGTCGCCGCCGTCTTCCTCCGCACCGATGGCGATCTGCCGTCGACCTACCGGGCCATCGTCGAGTCACCCGAGTTCTGGAGCGCCGACGCGGTGGCGACCAAGACGCGCACGCCGTTCGAGTTCGTGGTGGCCGCCATTCGGAGCGTAGGCACCCTCGACGAAGCCCAGCGCCCACTCGCCACCGCGCTCGAGCAGCTGGGGCAGCCGCTCTACCGGTGCGCGCCG
>JALOQF010000016.1 GCA_025459425.1 Myxococcaceae bacterium
CACAGGTTCGGCGGAGCGGCACGGTGACGTTGACGCCGGGACAACACACGCTGCGCGTCGAGGGCGTCGCGCCGGTGCTGCAAGACCTCTCGCTGCGCGGAGACGCCAGCACCGGCACGACGGTGGTGGACGTGCGGGTGCGGCGTGCGCTGCTGGTGACGAGCGACGAGAAGCCCGAGGCCGCGCGGGCGCTCGAGCGCGACATCGAGGCGCTCACCGAGTCACTGAAGGTGCTGCAGGAAGACCGCGCGCTCCTCGTGCAGCGGCGCGAGCGGCTCGAGGCGGTGCTCGAGCGGGGCCTCTCGGAGCTGCCCGAGGACGTGTCCTGGGGCGTGACGGTGCCGCAGTGGAAGGAGACGCTCGAAGGGCTCTTCACGAAGGTGCGCGCGCTGGCCGACGAGGCGCTGGTGCTGGAGCAGAAGACGAAGACGCAGCGTGAAGCGCGCGAACGGCTCATCGCGCAGCGGCAGGCCTTCGACCGGCCAGACACGCGGTTCGCGGCGTGGCTCGAGGCCGACGTGGTGGTGACGGCGGCCGGGCCGGTGACGGTGTCGCTCGAGTACACGGTGCCGAACGCGCTCTGGCGGCCGCTCCACTCGGCGCGGCTGTCGGGCGGAACGCTCACGGTCGAGAGCCGGGCCTGCGTCTGGCAGCACACCGGCGAGGACTGGACGAACGCGCGGCTCGTCTTCTCGACGGCCCGCTCCTCGCTCGGCATCGAGCCGCCGTTGCTCACGGACGACCTGCTGGCCGCGCAGAAGAAGAGCGACAAGCTGGTGGTGCAGGCGCGGCAGGTGGTGATTCAGAAGGCGTCGGTGGGCGGGCGTGGCGGAGGCGGGGCTCCAGCCGCGCCGGCCTCGGTGGAGCTGCCGGGCGTGGACGACGGCGGCGAGGTGCGCACGCTCGAGGCGAAGGGGCCGTGCACGGTGCCGTCCGACGGGCGGCCCACCATCGTGCCGCTGTTCGACTTCACGGCGCCCGCGACGCCTCGGCACAAGGTGTTCCCGGAGCTGGAGCTCAAGGTCTTCCTCACGGCGACGGCGACGAACACGGGCCGCTTCCCGTTGCTGGCGGGGCCGGTCGAGCTCTTGCTCGAGAGTGGCTTCGTCGGCTGGACGAAGGTGCTCTTCGTGGCGCCGGGCGAGACGTTCCAGCTCTCGTTCGGCCCGGACGAAGCGCTGCGGGTGGCGCGGGCGGAGCGCGAGAAGGAGGCCGAGTCACACGTCGACAAGTGGAAGACGACGACGCAGTCGGTCTGGCTCTACCTGTCGAACGTGGGCGACGAAGCGCGCACGGTCGAGGTGAAGGAGCGCATGCCCGTCTCCGAGCTCGAGCAGGTGAAGGTGGAGCTGGCGACGAAGAAGACGCAGCCGCGGCCCGAGGTCGACGCGCACGGCTTCCTCACGTGGATGGTGGAGCTGCCACCCCACAGCCAGGCGCAGGTGCGCTTCGCGTACGACGTCTCGGCGGCGCCCGGCGTTCAGGGCGTGTAGCCGGCTGGCGACCGCCTCGGTTCGGAGCCGCGTCGCCGAGATTCCACGTCCGAGCGCATCACGCGCGTGCGCCATGATGACTGAGCCGTCGAGGATTCCTCGTACGCGAGCAGGTTGCGCTGCAGCGCTCCAAGCGCTTCAGCGGTGACGAACGCGTCACGCACCTCCAGCGCTGGCTCGAGCGTGCTGGCCGCATCACCTTTGAGTGGGTTGTCTGACCGTTGCGCCGTGAGGGACGCCAACTCCAGGAGGTGTTGAACACCTGCGCGAGCGTCGGCTCCCCGGCGCACGCACGGCAGCTACGTCCTGGGGCGGCGGAGCCGGCTCCGCTCACTGCCGCGGCGGTCGCGCCGACAAAGTGCTGGTGGTCGACGTCGACGGACGCGGGCGTACGCGCAGTCGAGGCGGTACGACCCGCCATCCGCTTCAGGCGCGCATCACGCTCGAGCGCGACGACCGGCGGAGCAGGCGCCTCTCACTCCGCGGCGGACCTCCGGACACTGGCACGGAAAGGGGCTCCCCGGCGTCGGTTGGGGCGAGCCGAAGCCGCCCGTTTTCGCGCGCCTCGACCGCAGCGGGGCGCAGCTCACGCCGAGGTTCGGGTCAGTCAGGCCGGGGCTCTGGCGCTGACGGGCTTGCGGCCCGCCACCACTTCGACCGGGGCACGTCGTTGGTGCGAACGCGAAGCTCGCGGTCCGCCTACGCCGCTCGTCGCCCAACTGCGCCCACCATGCCCTCGCTCGTCGGCAGCGAGCCCATCGCTGGAACGTGAGGCCAGTTGACGAACTGCTTCCCCACCAGCGGAGCGATGTGGTGCCCGACGATGTTGGCGCTCTCCATGATGGTGAGCAGGCCCGAGCCGGGGTGCGTGCCGCCGCCCACCCAGTACAGGTTGTTCACGTGCGGAGACTTCACCCGCGGGCGCAGGGGCCCGAGCTGCAACCAGGTGTGCGAGAGGTTGAAGACGGCGCCGCGGAACACGTTGAACTCGTCTCGCCACGTCTCGGCGGTGAAGGCGCGCTGCTCGACGATGTGCTTCTCGACGTCCTTCGCGCCTACCTTGGCGAGCCACTGGGGCACCTTCTTCGTCAGCTCGGCCTCGATGCGCTTCCAGTCGTGCGGGTCGCCGGTGTTGGGCGTGGGCACCAGCACGTACATCGCCGAGTGGCCCTTCGGCGCGCCGGCCGGGTCGGTGACGTTCGGGTTCACCGCGTAGAACGGCGGGTCTTCCAGGTCGGCCTGCCGGTCTTCGAGCGTGGCGCGGTCGGTCTTCCGCGCGGCGTTCGAGAGATAGATGAGGTGGTGCGGCAGGTCCTCGTACTTCGTGTCGAGGCCCAGGTAGAGCATGAAGGTCGAGCAGCTGTACTTCGCGCGCCCCAGTGACTTGTTCGACAGCCGGGTGCGCTCGCGCCACTTCTCGGGCACCAGCCGCTGCGCCGCGTACGGCAGGTCGGCGTTGACGACGACGAGGTCGGCCTTGAGCACCTCACCTCCGGCGAGGCGAACGCCCACCGCGGCGCCGTTCTCGACGAGCACCTCGTCGACGGGGCTCGACATCTTGAAGGTGGCGCCGAGGTCCTGCGCACAGCGCATCATGCCCTTCGCCAGCTCGCGGAAGCCGCCCATCACGTGCCACACGCCGAAGGCGAGCTCGATGTACGGAATGACACCGAACACCGACGAGCAGGTGGTGGGGTGCAGCCCGAGGTACTTCGAGGGGTAGCTGAAGGCGTACGAGACGCGGTCGTCGTGGAAGAACTCGTCGAGGTGGTCGTACAGCGTCTGCCACGGCTTGAAGCGCACCGTCGGCAGCATGCGCAGCGGGTTGAAGTACGACAGGTCGTTCGCCGGGTGCGCGAGGAACTTCTCGTACGCGACGAAGTACTTGTCGCGCGAGAGCGTCATCCACTTCTCGTAGGCGGGCACCAGCTTCGGGTCGAGCCGGGCGAGCTCGGCCTTCATCTTCTCCTGGTCCCAGTGGGTGTCGAGGCGGCTGCCGTCCCAGAAGTGGAGCCGGGTGTTCTCGGGCAGCCGCTTGAGCGTCACGTAGTCTTCGATGCGCTTGCCCGCGCGGCGGAAGATGCCCTCGAGGATCTGCGGGAGCTGCATGATGCTGGGGCCGGTGTCGACCTCGTACGCGCCCATCTTGAGGCCGCGCATGCGGCCGCCGGGAATCGCCTCTTTCTCGACCACCGTGACGTCGAGTCCGAGACCCGCGAGGTTGATGGCTGCCGACAAACCACCCGGGCCGGCACCGACGATGAGCGCTTTCATGGCGGCCCACGAGTAGCCGCGCCGCTTCCCGTTTTCACGGGTTTGTCTGGGTGGGCCTCGTTCCGGGCGCTTGTGCCGCTCATCCCTTCAGGTGCTCGGCCTTCTCGAGAATGCGGGGGATGAGGCGGCCCGGTGCATAGAAGGTGAGGTGAATGCCTCCCGCCGAGATGGTGCAGCGGTCGACGAGCTGCACTTCGTCTCCGGGCTGCACCGACATGCGGCGCACGAGCGTCGAGGCGTGCGCATCGGGCGCGACCCACAGCACCCACTGCCCCTCGCCGCGCGTCGAGAGGAAGAAGTGCACGCGCGAGATGGTGAGGTCGTCGAGGACGAGGTCGTTGTCGAGCGACCGGCCCACCGACAGCCGCGTCGCGGCACCTTCGAGCTTGAGGGCGAAGCAGAGCGGATCACCCTCGAGCGGGCTCTTCGGCCGCGCGGCCTCGAGGGGCACCACCGTCGTCACCGGCACCGGCGTGGGCGCCGCTTCGACCCGGCTCCCGGGCTCCCAGACGAGGAAGGGCGTCGGATAGCGCGCAGCCAGCCCCGAGCCCAGCACGAGGGCCTGGCGGGCGAGCATCGACAAGGGCACTCCCGAGATGGGCATGACGGCTTTGAGCCTAGGCCGAGCCTCGCAGCAGGTGCAGCCCACAAGTCGGCCCGCCTGGTTGGGAGGGGGACGCCGTTCGTCGGGCGTGGCCGGCCGCCCATCGCCCCGGCGGGAAACTGACGGGAGGCGTGACGTAGAGTGGGCCCATGCCGACCGCCGGAGGCTCGACCCGCATCGACGTGCCCGCGCCGGGGGCCGGGCCGCTCCTGCCGCGGGAGCTGCTCTGGCTCTACCCGCTGGTGCCCTTCATCACGTCGGCGCTGCTCATCGACGACTTCTTCGAGATGGACCGCGCGACGCAGCTGCGCAAGTTCCTCTCGACGTTCATTCCCTTCGTCGCCATCGCGGGCACCTTCCACCCGCTGTACCACTTCGTCGTCCCCGGCCTGCTGCGTCGGCTCCCGGAGCGGTGGCACCGGGCGGCGCTGCACCTGGTTCTCGTGGTGGGTGGGTCGACTGGCATCAGCCTGCTCATTCGCCCGCTCCACAACGCCGTGTGTGGGAAGGACCTGCAGCCGCTGCCCTTCGCGATCTCGAGCGTCATCATCTCGTGCGCGCTCATCTTTCCGTCGCTGTTGATTCAGGCGCAGCGCAACCGCACCCAGGCCGTCGAGCGCCTCGCGCAGGCGGAGCGACAGGCGGCGCTCAAGGCGCAGCTCGAGGCGCTGCAGGCGCGCACGAACCCGCACTTCTTCTTCAACTCCATCAACACGGTGGCGAGCCTCATTCCCGACGACCCGGCGCTGGCCGAGCGAACGCTGGAGCGCCTGGCCGACCTGTTCCGCTACGCGCTCGACTCGAACAAGACGCGCGCGGTGCCGCTCAAGCGCGAGTTCGACATGGTGACGGACTACCTGGCGATTCAGACGGCGCGCTTCGGGAGCCGGCTCGAGTCGAAGGTGTCGCTCGACCCGCAGGTGGCCAACTACGAGGTACCGCCGCTGATGCTGCAGCCGCTGGTCGAGAACGCGATTCTGCACGGGCTGGCCGACCGCAAGCGCGGGCGCGTCGAGGTGTCGGCGCGGCGCGAGGGCGACCGCGTCATCATCGAGGTGCGCGACGATGGCCCCGGCCCTGGCGCGTCGAAGCACCGGGGCACGCAGACGAGCGTGAAGGACATGGGCGAGCGGGTGCGGCTCGCGTTCGGAGAGTCGAGCCACTTCGGACTCGAGGCGGCACCTGGCGGTGGGTGTCTGGCCAGGCTCGCGCTCCCGGCGGTGTGACGATGGCGCTCCTGAAGGCCCTGGTGGTCGACGACGAAGCGCCGGCGCGACGCCGGCTGGCCCGCATGCTCGAGGAAGCAGGCGTCGAGGTCGCCGGTGAGGCGGAAGACGGAGAAGACGCGCTCCGACAAGCGCGCGCGCTGGGCCCAGACGTGGTGTTCCTCGACATCCGCATGCCGGGTGTCGACGGCATGACGTTGGCGCAGACGCACCTCGACCTGCCGCCCATCGTGTTCTGCACGGCCTACGACGAGTTCGCGGTGAAGGCGTTCGAGGTGAACGCGGTGGACTACCTGCTCAAGCCCGTTCGGCCGGAGCGGCTCGCCTCGGCGCTCGAGAAGGTGCGCGCCAAACAGCACGCCTCGAAGCAGGCCGTGGCGAAGGCGCTCCATGCCGTGGCGCCAGCGAACGGCACCCGCATCGTGTCGAGCACGCGGGGCGAGGTGCGCTTCTTCGACGCGAAGGCGCTGACGCGGCTGTGGGCGTCGGACAAGTACACGGTGTTCCTCGCCGACGGAGAAGAGCAGCTCACCGAGGAGTCGCTCTCGACGTTGGAGCAACGGCTCGCCCCACACGGCTTCTTGCGCATCCACCGGGCCGAGTTGGTTCGCCTCGAGGCGGTGAAGGCGCTCTCGACGGAAGACGGCTTTCACGAGGTGCTGCTCACGGACGGGCAGCGGGCGAAGGTGAGCCGGCGCAGCGTGGCAGCGGTGAAGCAGGCGCTGGGCTTGTAGCGGCGGTGATCAGCCGGGCCGCATCTCAAGCGCGGGACGTTGCTGCCATTTCTTCAGTAAAATCGAAGACTTCACTCTGAGCAGGCCTTGCACGACGGGGCGGCACCCCTTCACCCCCAACGAGGCCCCACATGCTCACCGTTCATCTCATCGCTGTGCTCCTGACCCAGTCTCCTGACTCTGCCCTCGGCGACGTGGGCGAGTCGTGCCGCGCCCGTTCTGACTGTCGCGCGGGTCTGCGCTGCGTCAACGCCCAGTGTGCCGCGCCGGTCGCCCAGACGAAGGAAGGTCAGGCGTGCGAGGCCACCTCGGACTGCTCGTCGGACGGCTCGCTTCGCTGCGTGGCCCGCGTCTGCCGCGTCCGTGGCGCCGTGTCGGTGGCTCCGGCACCCGAGGTCGGTTCATCGACGGCCCGCCTGATGGACGCGCCGCCCCCGCCGCCCCGCTCGGCCACCCTCATCGACTCGCCGCCGCCGCCCCCGCCGCCGTCGGCCGTGCTGGCGAACGGCATGTCGGTCAGCCAGCAGATCATGAACCTCGAGCGTGAAATCGACTCCATCAACTTCGACCTTCGTCGGGTGCAGACCGGCTGGCCGGGTGGTTCCATCGCGCTCGTCGTCATCGGCGCGATTCTTTCGCCGCTCGCGCTCATCGGAATTCCGCTGCTGCTGATCCCGTGGGTGGGCATCCCCGTCATGCTGATCGGGCTCGGTGGCGTGGCGATGATCATCGGCGGCGCGACGACTGGAGCAAAGGCTGCGAGTGCTGCCATGGCCGAGCGCAACTCCCTGCTGGAGCGCCGCAGCAACGCGGAGCGTGAGTTGGCGAACCTGCGCCGCGTGGCGACTGCGCCCGAGCCGTCGAACGCCGCCATGCTGACGCTCGCGGTCTTCTGACCCGAGCGCTGACAGCTGATGATGGCCCTCGGCCCTGGCGAGCACCTGCCAGGGCCGAGTCGTTTTCGGACCACGCTCGACGGGGCGCCGCTCCCGAGCTGGTGCAAGCCCTGTTCGGGTGCGCACTCCGGCGCCGGATTTGCGAAACGCACTCAATCCTCCCCGCATTCGGAGTCACCGCGGCGGTGAGGCTGCTCCGCGTCACGACGCACGTCGGCGGTGACTCGAGGTCGCTCGGCGGCACGGGAAGGCGACAGCAACCCAGGAGCGTGGGAGCGCTCCGACGGCCACGACCGGCGTCACCATCGCTCGCGCGAACCTCGAGGGCGTGTCGGGCGAAACACGGCCGCGACCTGAAGCTTCGGCCCGTTCACCTCACGCGACGACGCCGACGTCCCCTCAGCTCGTGACGATGGGGAGCCGCGCGCTCATGTCGGCGATCTGCGCAGGCAGGTAGGGCACGCGGTCATCACCGGGCTCGACGAAGGGATCGCCGTAGCCCGGCACGCGCCCGCCGCGGCCGGGGAACTTCGTCGCGTACGCCGCGTCCGTCAGCTCGTAGTCCGCCGCGTCGAGCCCCATCGCCTGGCAGATGTTCGCGAGCAGCCGGTTCTGCGGAATGCCGGCGCGCCACATGTTGCCGTACCGCGCCCGAATGGTGCGCGCGCGGTTGGTGAAGTCGACGTAGTGCCCGGTGCGGAAGAAGCCGCCTGCTCCACCAGCGAGAATCGTCGGCACCGTCTTCGCGTCGTGCGTCGACGGTCCGCTCTCCGAGCTCCAGTACACCAGCGCCTGGTCGAGCATCGAGACGCCCGGCACCACCTGCGCCTGGTCGAGCCGGCGGCAGAGGTCGACGAACCCGAACTCGAAGTTGAAGCGCTGCGTCTCCATGATGAGGCGCTGCCGGTCCTCGAGGAAGTGGTTGTGAAAGCACATCGCGTGCGAGTCGGTGCGGTGCGCCTCGAACTGGCTCGCAGTGTTGAACACGGTCGGGTTCCACTGGTCGCGCAGTGACGACAGCATGCGCACCACCAGCCGCGTCGAGCCGCACTGCATCGCGCTCACCAGCAGCGCGTTCGACAGCTCCAGCGCCTGCCGGGCCTCGAGCTGCCGGGCCGACGCACCGCTCGGCGCGTTGCCCCATTCCCAGTCGGCCTCACCCTCGCGGTAGTACAGGCCGCGCTGCGTCTGGGGCACCGTCGGCACCATGCAGCCCGGCGACATGGTGGCGCGCAGGCGGTCTCCGATGGTGCGAACGCCGGCCACGTATTCCTCGAGGCGCAGCTTGTCTTCGCGGCCGATGCGTCGGCCCGGCCCGAAGGCGCCCCGCGTGGTGCGCACGTAGTCCTGGTGCACGCGGTCGACGAGCGAGGCGCGCGGGTCGACCTGCCCCGGCGTCGTCTGCACCTGGTTGAACAGGAGCGAGAACAAGTCACCCAGCGTCTCGGCCGAGTAGGGGTTGCGCGCCACGCCGGTGCCGGAGCGGTACGTCGACAGCCGGTCGGCGCCCACCGCCAACGAGGGCGCCTTCACCAGCGCGCGCTCGCCGGGCGCGTAGAACTTCGACGACGCACCGATGACGGCGTCGATGGTGGGCACCCGCACGTTCGCCAGCCCGTTGTCGGCGTCGCCGTCGCGGTTGACGAAGTCTCCGAGGAAGCCGCGGGTGTGGCCACCCCAGGTGAGGAAGTCGATGCCCCGCAGCACGTTCATCTTCGCGAGCAGCGAGTCGGGCACGAAGCTGCCGATGAGCGGAGACACCCGCGCGGCGCCGTTGTCGAAGTCGGGCAGCGCCTGCGAGCGGCTCGCCACCGTCTGCGCGTGCGTGCGCTTCAAGTCCACCAGCCGGCCAAAGCGGATGTCATGCGCCGGGTTTCCGTTGACGGCCGGGTACAGGCCCTGCGTGGTGAGCGTCACCGTCGCGTCGAGCGGGTAGGTGTTGTCGGCGTGCACGCCGCCGTGCCCGTGCCACAGCGCGATGAAGAAGCGAGGCAGCGCGGCCTGCGTGGCCTGGGCCTCGGCGCGGCTCATGAGCGAGGGGAGCAGCGGGAGCGTGAGGCTGGCTCCGAGGCCGCGGAGGAAGTGTCGTCGGCTGGCGCGGTCGTAGTGCATGTCAGGGGTCCGGCGTGAAGCGGCGCAGGGAGAACGCAGGCGAGCGCACCAGCGCGCGGGCGACGTCCTTGAGGGAACCTTCGGCAGAGGCCTGCTGGAGCGCCGCCAGCGTGCACGCGTCGCCCTGGGTGGGCTGCTCACCGCGGCCGACGAAGGCGCGGAAGACGTTGCGCGCGTAGCAGGCGTGGAAGCGGTCGGACCGCGCCAGCGCCGCCGAGAACTCGACCCCGTTCGTCGACGTCGTCGGCCCCTCGCGGTGAACGGTGGTGGTGGCGGTGAAGTCGACGCGCTCCCAGCGGGTGATGCCACCCATGCCGTCGTGAATCGGCTCCTGGCGGCGGTTGCGGCCGAAGGCGTCGTACTGCTCGAGCGCGAACCCGAGCGGGTTGATGGCGAACTTGTGGCAGCCGTAGCAGGCGGTGCCCTGCATCTCGGTCTTCGCGGCCACCACGTTGCGCACCGTGGGAACGGCGGGAGGCATGTACCCCGCGGGCGGCGAGGTGTCGGCCGGTGGCTCCATCACGCCGCAGAGGTACTCGACCTGCAGGCGCGCCCCGCGGTGAATCGGGTTGGTGTCGGGGTAGCCCGACAGCAGGAACGCGCTGCGGGTGAAGAGGCCCGCGCGCTGGCCTTCGGGAATCGAGACGACCTGCGCGGGGTCGCCGCTCCACGGCCCGACGCCGTACACGCTCGCCACGGCCGCCGAGCGCGCGAAGCTGCGGTTCGTCGTCAGCACGTCGCGCATCGAGCCACGCGCCTCGTCGAAGGTGAAGTGCGTCATCATCGACACCTGCTCCTCGAAGGCGTCGAGGCGGAAGCGCGGCAGGTCGAGCGTCGACGGGAGCGGCGCGCTCAGGCCGTCGGGGTCCTGCAGCGCGAGCGCCGAAGCAGCCGATGGGTTGATGCCCGAGACGCGGTTGACCCGCAGCCACTGGCGGTAGAAGCCCTCGAAGTGAGCGCGGGCGCGTGACGTGGAGAGCAGGCGGTCGACCTGCTCGTCGACGGTATTGCCAGCGCCCACGAAGCCGGCGCGCGCGGCCGTGAAGAGGGCCTCGTCGGGCATCGAGCCGGTGAGCGTGTACGACAGCCGTGACGCGAGCTCGAAGGGCGTCAGCCGGGTGACGTCCACGCGGCCCGACTCGGGGGCACCGGCGAGCTCGAGGCGGAAGACGAAGCCGGGCGAGAGCAGCAGCGCCGCGACGAGGCCGCGATAGCCGCCATAGGTCGCGTCATCGTAGGCCGCCCGGTAGAAGGAAACGTCTCCCGCCGCGACATCGAGGGGCCGACGCAGGGCGCGCTCTCCGAAGCCGAGGATGAACGAGTCGACGCACGCGCTCGCGGTGACGGTGCCACACGCCGAGGCCGAGCCGAAGGTGCGCACGAAGGTGCCCAGCCGCGTGGCGTCGGCCGCGAGCCAGGTGCCGATGGCGGTGGCCACGTCGAGCTGCGGCTCGATGAGGCGCGTGCTGATGCGCTGGTCCTGCGTGTCGTAGACGAGCTGACGGTCGGAGCTGCCGTCGTCGGGCATCGCGGCCAGCGCCTGCGCCACGTCACCCTGCGAGAGGAAGGCCTCGACGGAAGCTGCGGGGAGCGCGCGCGACAAGAGGTCACTCACCGTCGCGCGGTACTGCCGCTTGGTGAGCCGCAGCGCCGCCGATGCCGTTGGGACCGCACCCGGTTGGCAGTCGAAGATGGGCGGGAGTGGCTCAGTCGGGGTGGGCGTCACGGGTTCACCCGGCATCGTCGGGTTCCCCGGGCTCGTCGGGGTGCCCGGCTGCGACGGCATGGCGCCCGGCGCCGTCGGGCCGTCACCACGCTCGAAAGGCTGCGCTTCAAGGCCTCCGAGGATGCTGCCCGAACAGCCCGTCACGATGAGGAGGGTCGCCAACAGGCCAGAGCGCGCGTCCATGCACAGGGTGTGAAACCCGAGCCTGCCTTCACGGCTCACGTCGCCAACCACCTGAATTCTCAAGACCCAACGCCGCTCACGGGGGCCGGCGGTCGACGCACCGTCGATCAGGAGTCAGCACCGAGTCGAACCATCCAGCTCGCGCGTGGCCCCTGAGCTTTCACCGACAGGTCGTCACGGACGCGCAGCCGTCGACGCATAGACGTGCCTCCGAGCCGCACCGCGTGCATCCGGCGCGCGTCGTCCTCACCGCCGTGGTTGTTGCCGACGAAGAGCGCGCAGCCGTCGACGAGACATGCTGCGGCAGGCCGTGGCATGAGCCCGTGGCGATGCACTGGTTGGACTCGCTCTATCTGTCGCTCACGCGGCGGCAGCCGCTCTTCGAGCAGGGCTGGGGTGACTTCGACCGTCCGCTCGCCGAGGTGCCGCGCTTCCTCACGCGCAGCCACGAGGCGCCGCTCGCGCTCGACTTCGTGCCCATCGGCCAGCGGGTCGAAGACGCGTCGGTGACGTCGCCGGCTCCGCACCTTCGCGACGAGACCCGCCGGCTCCACGTGCGCCGCCTGCGAGCCCGCGGGCCGCTGCGGGCGCGGGTGGTGGTGCCTCCGTCCTGGGGCGACGAGGGCTTCGGGCTGCGCACGCGCCTGATGGATGGGCTGCGCAGCGCCGGCGTCGAGGTGTGGTTGTTCGAGGGCGCCTACTTCGGCAGCCGGCGCGCGGCGGGACAGCGGGGCGTCGGCCTGCACACCGTCGGAGACTTTCTGCGGATGGGCCTCGCCAACGTCGTCGAGGCGCGCGCGCTCGTCGCGACGGCACAGCACCTCGAGCCCCAGGTCCCCGTCGCGCTGGCCGGCTACTCGATGGCGGGGCAGATGTCGGCGCACGCTGCGGCGTCCCTCGACGTGGAGCTGCCAGTGACGGTGATGGCGCCGCCCGACAACGCAGCCGTGGTGTTCTGTGATGGGCCGCTGGCGGCCAGCGTGAGGTGGGGCAGGCTTGGAGACGATGGCCACGAGCGCCTCCGCGCCGTGCTCGCGCGGCTCTCGGTGCGCTCCCAGCCGGTGCCGCGCTCGGCGCAACGCGTGGTGGTGGTGACGAAGCGCGATGGCATCGTTCCGCCCACTTCGATGCAGGACATCGCGCAGCACTGGGGCGTCGCTCCCACGCACGTGGACTCGGGGCACCTGGGGGCGTACGCGCTCCATGGCGGGGCGCTGCGCCGCGCGGTACTTCAGTCACTCGGTCTTCGTTGACGGGCTCGACGGCTCCACCGCTCAGGGGACGACGAGGTAGCTCGCCGAGTAGCTCCCGTACGACGAGCTCGTGAGCCCGTTCTGCGTGGAGCCCACGTACGACATCGCGCCCGGGAGCACCTCGATGGTGACGACGCCGCCATCGTTCGAGACAGCGCCCGCGTGCACACCCGCAGCGCAGATGGCGGAGTCAGCGGTGTAGAGCTGCGTGCCCCAGATGGTTCCGGGGCTCGAGCCAGCGAGCGGAGGGCAGGTGTAGGCGAAGCGCGCGCCGATGATGCCCGAGACGCCAGTCGCGCTGTCGTTCCAATCGATGAGCCCCTGCGACACCGGCGGAAGGCCGTTCCACAGCGAGCCACCGTCCCACGGTGGAGGCACCGTGGTTGGCGCACCCAGCACGGCGTAGCTGCCCGAGTACGAGCCGTAGTCCTGCGTGGTGACGCCGTTGCGGAATGAGCCGACGTAGCTCGATAAGCCAGGTTGGATTTCGACGAAGACGTCTCCGCCCTGCGCGCGCGTGATGCGCCCGGCGTGCATGCCTGCCCAGCAGATGGGTGAATCATCGGTGTAGACGTTGGTGCCCCACACCGTGGGCTGTGGCGTCGCCGCGCCCAGCGCCGGACACTCGAAGCGATACACCTGTCCCGAGTTGCCTCGAAGCGAGAGTGACAGGACCGAGTCGCTGGGCGTGATGACGCCACCGTCGAGGAAGGCGCCCGCGTCGATGGGCGCAAGGCCACCACCACTTCCGCCCGCCGTGCCGCCTGCGCTTCCACCAGCCGCGCCGCCGGCGCTTCCACCTGCCGTGCCGCCGGCGCTTCCACCTGCAGCGCCGCCGGCGCTTCCACCTGCCGTGCCGCCGGCGCTTCCACCTGCAGCGCCACCACCGGCACTTCCGCCGTCACGCCCGGTGGGCGCTGGCCCTCCGCACCCGAACGAAAACACCGCGCCGCTCAGCACCAGCCACGACATCAACGTTGAACGAGTCATGCCGGCATTGTGCCGACGCTCGGGCCGATGCCAAGTCACCAGCGTTGACGCCATGCGCGTGAAGGACTCGGAGCGTTCGTTCTCGGGCGCACGTCAAAAGCGCCCGACGAGGCCGGTCGGCGTCAGCGCGACGGCGGGCCCACTCGAGCTGCCTGGCACCGGGAGCAGGTGCGCGTCCGCGGCGGATCCGACGATCATCAGAATCGCCGCGCCCGTGAGCGGAACCCCCACGGCGCCGGTGACGAGCCCCGCGGTGCACAGGCCTGCGCGGCGCATCACGTCCGAGCAGCCGACGGCCGTGAGCGTGATGGCGACGACCGACACCATCGCGCCCAGGGTGGTGAAGACGATGCCATTGATGAGGAGCCCGTCATTCTCTGGCTCGGGCACCAGCACCGCGCGGCGCGCGCTCACCACGTTGGCCGGCAGCCCTTCGAGCTCGATGACGTCGTCGTTCGACGCGGTGAGCACCAACCGGTCCGAGGCTCCAACGCGAATCGCGCAGGGCGCGGCGCACTGCTCGGTGCGGCCCGTGACCCGCCATGACGGCTGCGGCTCGTCGGGGAGCACGACGAGGTCGACAGAGCCCTCGGGCGGGAGCGGCTGTGACGCGAACTCAGGTGGGAGGCTCGCGACCCGGCGAACGCACCCCGACCCCAGCACCAGCACCAACACACACGCGACGAGACGCATCGGCGCCATCCCCTCGCACCAGGCCCCGCCCGTCAACGCATCCCGCGCGGCGTGGGAGCGTAGACTGTCCCCCTCACTGCCTCCGCAATCGCTGCGAGCACCGCAGTCCCTGCTGACCGCGCAGGCGACAGCACGCCCCCGACGACCGACCGCGGCCAGCGAATCCAGCCGGTTTCAGCCCCACGGTTTCTCGAACAACTCCGCGACGGTGGCGCAGCGATTGCTGCCGTTTCAGGCCATGACCTTCGTGTCACGAAACGTCGTCTGCTGTGCGCTGGTCTCTGCCGTCGTCGTGGGGTGCGAGGGCCGCACGGCGAAGGAGCCCTCGGCTCGACAGTTCGGAGCCCTTCGTGACGCGCCCGAAGCGGTGGCGAGCCCCGACGCCGTGGCCGCTCACACCGCGTTCCGGCAGTGGGTCGACGCGTTCAAACAGGCCACGCCGGCGCGACAGGCCACGATGTTGAACGACGGCATCGCGCGGGCACAGGCACGTCACTCGGCGTTGGTGCCGCTGATGTTGAGCGACCCCGAGCTGGCGCTCTCGATGGCCACCTCGATGGCCGAGCGCCACATGCTTCCGCCCGAGGTGCAGGCGCACGTCGAGCAGTGGCGCGATGGACTCGGCATGCTGCACGTCATCGGCACGGTGGGTGACGAAACGGTGAGCCCCCGGCTGCCGACGGAGCACTTCGTCACCTTCGATGGGCGCGACACGGTGCTGCGCGCGGGCGTGTACGGGCGACGCGCGGGGCTCAAGACGCGTGAAGGCCTGCGGCTGCATGGCATCGAGCTCGACGGGGTGCTGGCGCTGCTCGACCACCCGGTGCGCCGCCTGCGCCCGGAAGACGCGGTCTTCTTCGACTACGAGCCGGGCTCGCCCTGCCCCACCAGCCGCAAGGCCTCGACCGCCGCCGAGGTGCACCACGACGCGGAGCACGTCGTCGGCTACTGCTCTCCGATTCACGCCGACGAGCACGCCCAGGTGCTCCTCGAGCAGGAGCAGGCGGCCTTCGATGGAACCGCAGCCAGCGCCTGGACCGAGGGCCAGAAGACGGTGCTCTTCATGCGCGTCGACTTCTCGGACCGCGTGGGCGACCCCGTCTCGCAGTCGGCGGCGCAGACGCTCATCGACACCAACGTGAACAACTTCTTCGTCGCCAACAGCTTCAACAAGACGTCGCTGGTGGGCACGGTGACGCCGACGCTGCGCATGCCGCGCACGGTGGCCGAGTACCAGATGAACGGCGGCAACTACCTGCAGCTGCTCTCGGACGCGCGGGTGGTGGCCCGTGACGCCGGCTTCGACACCAACACGTACAACCTCGACATCGTCGCGCACCCCGGCATCTTCTCGGGCTGGGCGGGGCGCGGGTACGTCGGCTGGAAGGGCACCTGGCTCAACGGCAACTTCAGCCAGGGCGTCACCGCGCACGAGCTCGGCCACAACTACGGCGTGCACCACGCGAACTTCTGGAACGCGGGCGACAGCATCATCGGCGCGGGCACGCTGCAGGAATACGGCAACCCCTTCGACGTGATGGGCAACTCGAGCTCGTCGCACTTCAACGCGTGGTTCAAGCGCCTCTTCGACTGGACGGTGGGCGCGCAGGTGGCGACCGTCACCACGAGCGGCACGTACCGGGTGCACCGGCTCGAGACGGCCACGCCCGACGGCGGCATGCAGGCGCTCAAGGTGCCGCGCAACGACTCGCAGAGCCGTGACTACTGGGTCGAGTTCCGCCAGAGCATCACCAACAACCCCTCGCTCATGAGCGGCGCGAGCCTCAACTTCGGCTTCCCCTTCATGTCGAGCCAGGGGAGCCACCTGCTCGACATGACGCCCGACGGCAACCGCGGCAACTCGCCGCTCGTCATCGGCCGCACCTTCTCGGACTGGCCGGCCAACATCCACTTCACGCCGGTGGGCAAGAGCAGCAGTGCGCCCGAGTGGCTCGACGTCGTCGTCAACTTCGGGCCGTACCCGTCGAACCGCGCGCCCACCCTCACCGTGGCGGCGTCGCAGACGACGGTGGCCTCGAACACCACCGTCACCTTCACCGCCAGCGCGATGGACGCCGACGGCGACACGCTCGCCTACGCGTGGGACTTCGACGACGGCACCTTCAGCATCAACAACCTGCCGACGCAGATGAAGCAGCTGTCGGGCAACCGGGTGTACTTCGTGCGCTGCACGGTGAGCGACATGAAGGGCGGCACCGCCACCGCGGCCGTGGCCGTCACCGTCGGGACTCCGACGACGTTCGTGCTGTCGGGCGCGGTGACGCTGGGCGGCGCTCCGGTCGAGGGCGTGCGCATCAACGACGGCACGCGCGCCACCTTCACGCTGTCTGACGGCACCTGGCGCCTCACCAACGTGCCGGCCGGGAGCTACACCGTCAACGCCTCGAAGTTCGGCCTCACCTTCACCCGCGGCTTCGCGGCGCCGCTCGCGGTGTCGGCCAACGCGACGGGCCTCGACTTCACCGCGGCGCCACGGCCGGGCTCGAACGTGCAGGGGCGCGTCACCGCCAACGGCGTGGGCGTCGCCAACGTCGTCGTCTCGGACGGCAGCCGCACCGCGACGACGAACGCGAACGGCGACTACACGCTGACGAACGTGCCCGACGGCCGGTACACCGTGACGGCGACGTTGCCCGGCTGGCAGTTCGCGCTGGTGGGCGTGAGAAACCCCATCGAGGTGTACGGCGGCAACGTCACCAACGTGAACTTCGCGGCGCAGGGGCAGTTCCTGTCCGGCACGCTGCCGAGCTCCATCATGACGGCGCCGGTGGTGACCGACGGCTACCGCACCGTCACGGCGACGCGCGGGAACGCGACGCAGCCGTGGAACTACTTCCTCCAGGGCGTCCCGAACGGCAGCTGGAACCTCGTGGCCACCTCGCCGGGCGTGACGCTCGAGCCGGCGAACTTCACGAACCCCGTCGTCATCTCGGGAGCGGCGCGCAACAACCTCAACTTCCAGGTCGCCAACACCATGACGACGTTCCAGGTGTCGGGGACCGCGCGCACGGGCGGAACGCCGCTCCCGGGTGTGTCCGTGAGTGATGGCACGCGCAGCGCGACGACGGACTCGCAGGGGCGGTACGTCCTCACGGGCGTGCCGGCGGGCATGTACACGCTGACGGCGACGAGAGCCGGCTACACCTTCATGCCGGCGACGCGCGCGGTGACGGTGTCGACGGCCAACCTCACCGGCCAGGACTTCGACACGACGGTGGCGAACGCGGCGCCGACGCTGGCGATGGGCCCGACGGCGAGCATGACGCCCACCACCGCCACCACCGTGGTGCTCTCGGCGCTGGGCGCAGACGACGGCGGAGAGGCCGCCCTCACGTACACCTGGACGGCGTCGGGCACCTCGTGGCCGCTCACCTTCTCGGCCAACGGCACCAATGGCGCGAAGAGCACCACCGTCACCTTCACCGGCGCGGGCACCTACACGTTCGAGGTCGTGGTGACGGACGCAGGCGGGCTGTCGGCGCGCGGCACGGTGCAGGTGGTGGTGACGCAGGTGTTGACGTCGATGACGGTGAACCCCGCGAGCGCCAACGTGATGACGGGCGGCCTCCAGTTCTTCGCCCAGCAGGGCCTCGACCAGTTCTCGCGCTTCATGTTCCCGGGGCAGGCGACGTGGAGCGTCTCGGGCGGTGGCGTCATCGAGCCCAACGGCCGCTTCACGGCAGGCGCGACACCCGGCGGGCCCTTCATCGTCACGGCGGTGGCTGGCGGGCGCTCGGCCACGGCGATGGTGACCATCACGGGGAGCGGCGCGCCGACCATCACGCAGGCCGCGCGCGCGACGCCGTCTCCCGTCACGGGCACCACCACGGTGCTCTCGGTGCGGGCCACCGACGACGCCGGAGAGCCGTCGCTCCAATACACGTGGGCCGCGACGCAGATGCCCGGCATGGTGACGTTCTCGGCCAACGGCTCGAACGCCGCGAAGGACACCACGGTGTCGTTCACCCAGGCGGGCGACTACGAGTTCGTCGTCACGGTGCTCGACACGGCCGGCAACATGGTGACGAGCCTCGTGCGCGTGACGGTGCAGGCGACGCCCACGACGATGGAGCTCCAGCCGCGCCAGGCCACCGTGCTCGTCGGCGGGACGCAGCAGTTCACCGCGGTGGTGCAAGACCAGTTTGGCGACGCGCTGGCGACGCAGCCCGCCATCACCTGGGCGATTCCGTCCGGCGGCACGGTGGACGCGACCGGCCTCTTCACGGCGGCGATGAGCCCGGGCGGCCCGTTCTCCCTCACGGCGAGCGCGTCGGGCATCTCGGCGAGCGCCTTCATCACCGTCGACGCGATGCCCGACACGACGGCGCCACAGGTGCAACTCACCGCGCCGGTCGCCAACACGCGCGTCACCGGCAGCCTGACGCTGGTGGCCCAGGCGATGGACAACGTAGGCGTGACGAAGGTCGAGTTCTTCGAGGGCACGACGAAGCTGGGCGAGGTGGCGGCGGCTCCGTACGAGCTGACGGTGGACGCCTCGACGTGGAGCGACGGCATGAAGTCGCTCACGGCGCGGGCCTTCGACGCGGCGGGGAACAGCGCGACGAGTGACGCGGTGGTGGTCGTCGTCGGCATGTCGACGCCCATCGACCTGAGCCCGCCCGTGGTGACGGTGACGTCGCCTGCTGCCGGAGCCGAGACCGGGCTCATGGCGCGGCTGGCAGCCGATGCAACGGACGACATCGGCGTGACGCGGGTCGAGTTCGAGCTCGACGGCGCGCAGGTGGGCTCACTCACCGCGGCGCCGTGGACGGTGGACGTGTCGGTGACGGAAGGCGCGCACAGCCTGGTGGCCATCGCGCATGATGCGTCGGGCAAATTCACCCGCAGCGCGGCGGTGGCCTTCACCGCGAAGACGACGGGGCCGGTGCTCCCGGAGCCGATGCCGGAGGAGCCGAAGACGCCCGGTCGCGACGGCACGCAGGAGCTGGTGCTCGGCGGGTGCGGCTGCAACGGCGTGGGCACGGCGCCGTGGGTGCTGGCGGGGCTGGCGTTGCTGCTGAGCCGTTCGCGTCGCCGGCGCTGAGCCAACTATTCCCTCGGTCGACGGTTGAGTTCGGGCACGCGCAGTTGAACGAAGCCGGCGTCGCAGCCGTCGACCGTTTCGCTGGTCATGTTCCCAGCCAAGTCGACGGCCGAAAGAACGAACGGGCCCGTCTGTCGAGTCGGCAAGACGAAGCCACCATCTGGGTCCACGTGCCTGACGGCTGCTACCCCTGGGACTCCAATCAGCACGGCCCGCTCCCCGGGATGCGCGTCACACCGGATGACCACAGGGCCCGGTGTGGCTACTGCCAACTGGCCCCTGGACTCCTCACCGCGAAGCAGCCGAGCAACGCCAGACTCCACCACGAACAAGTGCGACGACACGCCCGCATCGCCGAACTGAATCCGCTTCGAGGGCACCACGACGATTCCTGAGTGCGGGAAGCCTGATGAATCGGCCGGGATGACCTGTAGGCCTTCGACGAACGAAGGCTTCATCGTTTCTGGCCATGCAGTCACGATGACACTCTCATGCGAGCGGTTCGCGTCGGGCCCTTCGAAGGTGACGCCGCCCGTGACCGTGCATCCGCTGGCGTCGAACGTCTGGTCGGGGGGCTGAGTCGATGGGGCAACCGGCTCGAGCCCCGCCAGCAGCCCGCTCGAAGGGTACCGTGCCCGGAAGGAAGCCGCCCGCTCCGACACATCACTCGCCCGCGACGACGCGGCACTCCGCACCAGGAGCGCTTCCCGCTCCTCTGACACGTCATCACCGGGCGCGCGGCGCTGGTGCTCGTCGAGCAACGCAGTCGCTCGAAGCAACGAGTCCGCTTCGAGCGCCTTCCGAATCTCACCTCTCGACGCTTGCGAGTCGAAGGCGCTGGCTGGCGGAGGAGCAGGCAGGCGCGAACCTGCATCACGCTCGACGTCTGCCACCAGCGGGGGAGCGACGCTGGGCGCAGGCGCTTCGATGGCCTGCGCAGGCCGAGTCTGAGGCCGAAGCCCAAGCCCCACCGCAACGCCCACGGCGAGCACGGCCACCAGCCATGCAGGCGAGCTGGCCTGACGTCTTGCAGGGCGCTCGACCGTCTCACGTACACGTCGCCAGACACGGTCACGGAGCGCAGCCTCGACAGCTGGCGGCTCGATCCGCTCGGGGGCCAGCAGGCGCTCCAACTCAGGGTCGCGTTCGAGCATGCGCTCCCTCCACGGTGGGGCCGAGCCTTCGCAGCATGGCGTCCTTGAACTGGCGGCGCGCCGCCTTGAGCCGAGACCAGGCCGTGTCGGTCAACAGCCCGAGCACGGCGGCGGCTTCGCTGACAGGAACCTGATCGAGTTCATGCAGGATGAAGACAGCGCGCTTGTCCTCATCGAGTTCGAGGAGCACCTGCCGAATCAGCCGCTGTGCCTCGGCACGCTCAGCGCTGCGATGCGGGTCTTCCCGGTCGTCCTCGATGTCGGCGACCGCTCCGCCCACACGGTTTCTCGCGAGCGCCCGCTCATTCGCCGAGACGCCGTGACAGATACCGAACAGCCACGGCCGAATCGGACGCGTGGCATCGAAGTCGGAGAGCCGCCGGTGGACTGTCACGAACACATCGTGGGCGAGATCCTCCAGTCGCGACGGAGCCACGCCCAGACGGCGGAGCGACTGCAGCACGTAGCCGAGGTGGTCTCGGTAGATGGCCTCGAAGCTCGTCACCCCCGTGGGGCCTCACAACGCATGCGGAAAGCTATTGTGCCGAGACCGGTCAGCTCGTCACCCGAAACGCACACCACTGATTTCGGGAGGTTTCAGCTGACGTCAGCGCCCCAGCGCGGTGTCGAACAGGCCAGTCACCCGGTCGAAGTACTCCGGGTTGATGCCGCCTTCGCAGTCGTTGTTGTCGGGCTTCGACACGTCGAGGCACGGCACGTTGCTGTGCGTCGCGCCCACCACCAGCCACAACGAGCGCGGGCTCGCGTGCCCTTCCGACAGGTCGAACACCTTCTGGCTGTACTTCGGCTGCACGAAGTCGTCGGCGGTGCCGTGCATGACGAGCAAGGCCCCGGTGTACTTCTGCACGTTCGCGTTGTTGTCCATCACCGAGTCGAAGAGCCACTCGGACGGCGCGTCGACGGCGAGCGAGTCGTTCACGAAGTCCTGCAGGGCGCCGATGGTGCTCTCGAGCGCGAGCGCCTTCGGGCTGCGCTTCGCGGCCGAGCCCAGGCAGAGCGCCGTGCCGAGCGAGCGGCCGTAGAGCCCCACGTTGTCAGCGCCGCCCATGCGTGTCTCGAACCAGGCACGCGCCGCGTCGACGTCGGCCGCAACGCCCACCTCGGTCGCCCGGCCCTGCGTCTCGCCGTACCCGCGCGGGTCGAACACCGCCACCGTGTAGCCGAGCTTCCACAGCTCCTCGACGCGGCCGTGCACGTTGCCAATCCACGACGATTGGCCGTGGCAGTAGAGCAGCCCGATGCGGTTGCGCCGCGGGTCGCCCACATCACCTTCCTGCCCGTCGTGGCCGGCAACGTAGAGCGTCACCTTCACGCCGTCAGCGCTCTCGATGTCGTCGCGGTATTCCCGCAGCCGGGCTGGCACGGTGGACCGCTCGAAGCGGTCTTCCCCGGGACGCGCGGGCCGGGTGCCGAAGACGAAGAAGTCGAGGTTCAAACAGCCACTGCACAACACGACGCACAGCAAGACGAGGGCTCGCATCACTTCGCTCCCGGAGCGACGTTCACGCCGAGGTGCACCGCGAAGGCGCCGAAGTTGCCGGGCCCGAGGAACTCCACGACGGCGAAGCGCTGGTTCTGGGTGAACGCCATCTGCTTGACCTCGAGCTGCAGGCCGAAGGACTTCACCGGCCGCCACTCGACGCCGCCCAGCACCGTTGGCAGCACGATGAGGCGCTCGATTTGCGCGAAGAGGTTGAGGCCCGCGTAGAGCGTGAAGGGCCCGACGTCCCACGCGGCGGTGCCCTGCAGGTGCTGGAAGAGGCGGGGCGCCGCGGTGAAGGGCGTGCCGCTGCCACGCGGCTGGCCCGTCAACCCACCGAGGCCCACGTAGAAGACGAGCAGGCCGTCGATCATCACGCGCGGGACGAAGCGGTCGTTCTTCAGCAGCTGGTACGATGCGCCGGCCTCGATTCCGAACGCGCGCACGACCGTCGGGTTGAGGCCGAGTTCGAGCGTGAGCTTGTCGGTGAGGCCGTAGCGCCCGTACACGTTGAAGAGCGGCGCGGGGTACGGGGGCCCGAGGTTGGTGAAGAGCGGGCCACCGAGGGAGCCGCCCACCTGCACCTTCTTCTCTCCGACGGGGCGCAGCGCGCGGGTGGTGCTGCAGGCCGCGGACGAGACCGCGAGGGCGACGAGGAGGAGCCGTTTCACGAGGGAATGGCCCATAGCCGCGCGGACGCCCCGATGAACAGGCCCGCCCGCTCGCCCGTGTTCAGCGACCAACGCTCAGTGCCGCGTCGGCGGCTCGTCGTCGGCCTCGACCGGCTCGTCCTTGAACGAGCTCGGCAACAGGTCGAACGGCATCACCTTCGCGAGCGCGAGCAGCAGGAGCAGCCCGCCCGGCGCCGTGAAGATGGCCAGCGCGGGCACGGCCTTGGCGACGTCGATGAGCTGCTCGCGCATGCGGCGCTTCTCGTCGGCGGTGAGCTTCTGGCCACGGGCCGCGCGGGCGAGGAGCACCGAGAGCTCTCCCGTCTCACGAATCTCGTTCCACAGCGCGCGCGAGTTCTTGCGCACCTGCGTGGCGATGGAGTCGACGAGCTCTTCACCCATCACCTCGGCGCCGGCCGAGAGCGTGAAGACGTCCATCACGTGGCGGTGCTTCGCGTAGAACTCGGCGAGCTGCAGCTCGAGCCGCTTCACCTCGTCGGCCGAGAAGCCCAGGCGGGTGGCGAGCGCCCGCGTCCACGCCTGCTCCTGCTCGCTGCGCCGCCCGTCGACGATGGAGGCCAGCAGCGCCTGGTCGACGAGGAAGCGCTTCATGTCGCGGCTGCGCACGCCGACGAGCACCTTCTTCATCGACGGCGCGCGCTCGAAGGCCTTGCGCGCATACTCACGGGTCGAGTCGGCCAGTTCATCGGGCAGCTGCAGGTCGTCGATCTGCCGGAGAATGGCGCGGCGCGCGGGGAAGCTCGGCTTGCGCTCGGCGCACACCAGGCCGATGAGCACCTCGACGAGGAGCGCCTTCTGCTGGTCCGAGAACTGGTTCAAGCGCTCGATGCGGCCGCGAGGAAACCGGGGCGCGGTGAACCAGGCGATGGCGAGGCGGCCAATGCGCGTGGCGTCGGCGAAGATGGCGCCGTTGTGCAGCACCAGCCCGTAGTACGGGTCGGCGGCCAGCGAGAGCGAGCGCTCCTCGAGTCCGGCCTCGGTGCGCGACCAGACCTTCCCTGGCAGCGGCCACGCCTTGCCCATGCGCTCGATGCGGCGGTGCACGTCTTCGGCGTCGTCGACGTGGTGGGAGAAGGCCGCGAAGAGGCCGAGCAGCTGCTCCGCGCGCGGGCCCGGCGGCGCGTCGGCGAGGATGGCGAGGTCGAGCGCGATGCGGGCGCACGTCTGCAGCACCGCGAGGAACAGCTGCTCTTCGGGGCCGGTCGGCCGGGCCTTCGTCGCGTCCTTCGCTGGCTCGAGCGCCGACATGGAGGGCGTGCCGTAGAGGAGGCCCGACTCACGCAAGATGCCGCGCAGGTAGCGCCGGGCGCGCGCCGGTCCAGCTGGAAGCGAGAGCGCGTCGCGATACGACTGGCTGGTGACGTCGGGCGTGTGCTGGCGCACGGCCTCGCCCAACACCTCCTGCAACCACCCACGCTCCATGCCGCCGCGAGTAACAGGCCGCGCCGGGGCACGCCATGCCGCCGACGTGCATCGCGCGAGCGACCACCGGGCGGGCTCGCTCACCCGCGTGGCGGAGACCGGGCGCTCATGGCAGCGTGCGCGCACCATGGCCGAGCGCCGCACGAAGGAACGCCGCACCAACCCCGCCGTCCCCGAGCCGCTCGAGCGGAAGAAGGAGCGCCGGCAGGGCGACCGCCGCGAGTCGACCCGCCGCACCGGCACGGTGACGGTTCGACATGGCGACGCACGTGACGAGGTGTCTGCCGAGGTGAGCCTGGGCGGAGCGTCGTTCGTCCTGCCGGGCCCACCGAACGCCGAGGCCCTCGTCATCGAGCTTGCCGTCACCCCGCGCAAGACGCTCGAGCTGCCAGGCCAGGTGACGAGCGCCCGGGCCGCCCGCACCGCCGTTCGCCACGTGCAGGTTCGTTTTGACGAGCTCGACACCCGCACCGAGCTCGCGCTGGCGAAGTGGCTCGATGGCGTGACGGAGTGACGCGCGTCAGCATGGGAGCCCCCCGTTTTCGTCGTTGAGACGCCGGCCGCGACACGGTCTGTTGAGCGGCTTCATGCGCCCCGCGCTTCTGCTGCTCCCGCTCGTCGCCGCCACCTCGGCCCTCGCTGAACCGCTGCAGGTCTTCACCGGCGTCCATGTCGTCGACCTGCGCACCGTCGACGTGAAGGAGCAGTCGTTCCAGGCCGACTTCTACGTGTGGATGCGCTTCAAAGCCGAAGGGCTCGACGAGGCGCGGCTCGCCCAGGTGATGTCGCTCGAGCCCGTCAACGGCCGCTTCGAGTCGAAGGAGGTCATCGACGACAAGCTGGTGGGCGACCAGAAGTACGTGTGCTGGCGCGTGGTGGGCACGTTCTTCTTCCTGCCCGACCTCAAGCAGTACCCGTTCGACGAGCAGGTGCTGCCGCTGGTGCTCGAGAGCACCTCGCTCGAGGCGGACGAGGTGATGCTCGTCGACGACCGCGACAGCTACGCGCGCGGCGGCACGCCCGAGGCCCGCTGGGGGCTGGCGCCGTCGGTGGTGCTGCCCGAGTTCACGCTCCACAAGGTCGAGCGGCAGGTCTTCGAGGGCGTGTACCCGACCAACTTCGGCGACCCGAGCAAGCAGAGGGCCGCCACCCGCTACTCCCGCTTCGCCCTGCGCGTGTCCTTCGTGCGCGACGCGTGGAGCTACACGTTCAAGATTCTCATCCCGCTCCTCATCATCCTCGCGATGGCGTGGCTGGTGTTCTTCCTGCCGGTCGACCAGCTCGACACCAACGCGTCGGTCTCGATGACGGCGCTGCTCTCGTGCATGGCCTACAACGTGGCGGTCAGCTCGAACATGCCCGACATCGGCTACCTCGTGTTGAGCGACCAGCTCTTCATGGGCACGTACGTGCTGCTGCTCTTCTCGCTCGGCTACAACTTCTTCGTCTTCGCGCTCGACGCCCGCGACGAGAAGGACCGCGCCTTGCGCCTGGCGAAGCTGGGCCGCTTCGTCTTCCCTGCGCTCGTGGCGTCGCTGCTCGCCCTCTTCATCGCGAGGGTGTGATGACGCCACTGGTGCTGCTGGTGGTGCTGGCGCAGGCCAGCGGTGACGTCGCTGCCGCGCAGGCAGACGCGGGCGTCGCCCCAGCGCCCGACGACGACGGTGGGCTGGCGCTCGTGGCCGACGTGGCGGCGGCCGATGCTGGTGACTCGAGCGGCGAGCCGCCGTGGCCTCCGCCCGGCTACCCCTCGGGCGACCACCTCACCACCGAGTGGTTCGGCGCGCGCACGTGGCTGGCCGAGCACGGCGTCACGTTCGACCTCGTCTATGCCGTCGAGGTGTTCGGCCTGGCGCCTCCGTTGGCACCGCCCGGCGAAGGCACCGCGCTCGTCAACGGCCACCTCGACGTGGCGGTGACGCTCGACACGCAGGGCCTCGGCCTGTGGAACGGCGGAAAGCTCTACGTGCTGGGACAGAACAACCACGGGCCCGGCATCAACGAGGTCGTCGGCAGCGCCACCGAGGTGTCGAACATCGAAGCGGCCCCGTACACGCAGCTCGGCGAGTTCTTCTACGAGCAGAACTTCTTCGACAAGGTGCGCGTGCGCCTCGGCAAGCAGGACGCCAACCGCGAGTTCGGTACGCCGCGCTTCGGCGGCAACTTCATCAACAACAACTTCGGCATGCTGCCGTCGTCGCCGCTGCCCTCGTACCCGACGAACGGCCTCGGCGCGGTGGCGCTCGTCACCCCCACCGACTGGCTGACCTTCAAGGCCGCCGTGTTCGAGGGCCGGCCGCAGGTGGGGAGCGTGGGCTTCGACTCGGCGGCGGTGCCTGGCGCCGGCCACTTCCTCATCTCGTCACTGAACGTCACGCACCGCTTCGGCTACATCGGCCGCAGCAACGGCACCTCGAGCCTCGGCGCGTTCCGGCAGCAGGGGCAGTTCGACGAAATCGGCATGCAGGGCATGGGGCGCACCTTCAACGAGCTGTGGGGTGTCTTCGCGCAGCACGACGAGCGCGTGTACCTCGACGACGACCCGGACGACCCGCGGTGCTTCACCATCATTCCGCGCTTCGGCTGGGCGCAGCCCGACCGCTTCAACATCGGGCTCTTCCTCGGGCTGTCGGTCGCCTACCACGGCTTCGGCATGCGCCAGGACGACACCGTCGGCATCGGCGCGGGCTGGTTCACCGTCGGCCAGCAGCGCAACGGCACGCCCGGCCCGGGCAGCGAGACGTTCGTCGAGGTCTTCTACAAGTGGCGGCTGACGAAGTTCTTCAGCCTCCAGCCAGACGTCCAGTACTACCGGACGCCCGGGGGCGATGGCCGCGACGCCATCATCGTGGGCACGCGCCTCAAGCTGAAGCTGTGACGGTCAGGGCCCACCGTCGATGACTTCACATCGCTGGGCGGCACAGCGCTCGACGCCTTGCACGCACTGCGTGCAGAGCAGCCCACCCTGGCCGCAGAGGTCGTCGAGGTTCCCGGAGCGACACACGTCGCCGGCACAGCACCCCGCGCACTTCGACGGGCCACAGGCTGGAAGCCGACAGTTCCCGGCGACGCACACCTCTCCAGGCTGACAGGCGAGGCAGACGCGACCTTCGGCGCCGCAGGCCCCGACCGAGGTCCCCGAGGCGCACTGTCGGCTCGGCAGCACGCAGCCTCTCGGACAGAAGACGGGCTCGCAGCCGAAGACGTCGCACCGCTGGGAAGCACTGCACACCTGACAAAAGCCACCGCCGCGACCGCACGCGGCTTCGTCGTTTCCGGCGAGACACCGGCCCTCGAGGTCGCAGCAGCCCGGGCAGGTGTCACTGCAGCTCCCGGCGTCGGGGGCCGACGCGACGGGGCTGCACGCCATCACACTGCACACCAGCATCAGCCAGGGTCGTGCACGCATGCCGCCCGCATATGGACGACCGTGCTGCGCGCCAGCACCGCTGACGCGCGTCCGATGCGCCCGTCAGTTGCGACGGTACATCGTCATCACGCACGCCCCACCGAGCCCGAGGTTGTGCTGGAGCGCCACCTTCGCGTTCGGCACCTGCCGCTCTCCGGCCGTGCCACGCAGGTGCCACACGAGCTCGGTGCACTGCGCGAGGCCCGTGGCGCCGAGCGGGTGGCCCTTCGACAAGAGGCCGCCCGACGGGTTCACCACGAAGTCGCCGCCGTAGGTGTTGTCTTCGTCCCAGATGAACTTCTCGGCTTCACCTTCGGGGCACAGGCCGATGGCCTCGTAGGTGAGCAGCTCGTTCGCGGTGAAGCAGTCGTGCAGCTCGACGACCTGCACGTCCTTCGGGCCCAGGCCCGCCTTCTCGTACAGCTGCGCGGCCGCCTGCTTCGCCATGTCGTAGCCGACCATCTTGATCATCGAGGTCTCGAAGCTCGACGGGTAGTCGGTCGTCATCGTCTGCGCGGCGATCCACACCGGGTTGGTGATGCCCTTCTTCTTCGCGAACTCGTCGCTGCAGAGAATCGCCGCCGCGGCGCCGCAGGTGGGCGGGCAGCACTGGAAGCGCGTGAGCGGGTCGAACACCTCGTCCGAAGCGAGGATTTGCTCGACCGACAGCACCTCGCGGAAGAGCGCGTACGGGTTCTTCGCGGCGTGCGTGCGGGCCTTCGCGGCGATCTTCGCGAAGGTCTCGCGCTTCGTGTCGTGCTTCCACCGGTACTCGCGGCCGGCGCCGCCGAACATCTGCGCGGCGAAGGGCGCCTGGTTCACGCCCTGCTGCTCGTTCATCACGTTGACGTGCTGGTCGAGCGGGTTGGTGCGGTCGTTCCACGCGCTGTTGAGCGCGCCCTTCTGCATCTGTTCGAAGCCCACCGCGAGCACGCATTCGGCGAGCCCGCCCTCGATGGCCTGCCGGGCGAGGTAGAGCGCCGAGCTGCCGGTGGAGCAGTTGTTGTTCACGTTGATGACGGGAATGCCCGTCTTCCCCACCGAGTACACGGCGCGCTGGCCGCAGGTGGAGTCTCCGAAGACGTAGCCCGCGTAGGCCTGCTCCACTTCGGTGAACGCCACGCCCGCGTCCTTGAGCGCCTCGCCGATGGCGCCCTTCGCCATCACCTCGTACCCGTCGGAAGCGCCGGGCTTCTGGAACTTCACCATCCCCACACCGATGACGTTGACCTTGCGACCCATGACTCGTTCCCTGCCTTTCGTGATTCGGGGTGGTGACTTCAGACGAGCTGCTTGAAGACGCCGAGGCGGTGGAGCGGCTTCATCGAGCCGTCGATGCGCACCTCGCCGTGCTGGTAGAGCGACTGCACCGCGCCCGACTTCGCCAGCTCGAAGAGCGCGTCGTCCGACAGGGTGATGGTGGTGGCCGCGTTCGCGTCAGCGCCGTCCTTCACCGCGGGCGTCGCCGAGGCCAGGTCGACCGTGAAGGTGGGGCCGCTCTTCACCTTGAAGGTGATGACGGCGCCGACCTCTTTCGCGAGCGCGGGCGACTTGCCCAGCCGCTCCCTGAGCGCCGCGATGACCTTCGGGGCCTTCGTCTCGCTCGACGTGGTGGCTGCCGAAGCGGCAGGAGCCGCCGCCGCCGGAGCGCTCTGCATCGCCGCCTCGAACTCGGCGCGCTCGATCTTCTTGAGGAAGTCGAGCTTCTGCGACGCCATCACGTTGCCCGAAATCTTCAGCTTGCCGCCCTGGAACAGCTTCATCGGGTCGGCCTTGCCGGACACCATGTCGAGCCAGTCGGCGTCCGAGAGGTCGAGCGTGCAGTCGGCCTTCTCGACGGTGCCCGGGGTGACGCTCCCGCCGCCGTTCTTGAGGTCGAGCACCCAGGCGCTGTCGGGGTTCTTCAAGCGGAACTGGTAGACGTTGCCGACGCGCTTCACGAGGTCCGGCGTCTTCGCCACGTAGGCGCCGATGGCCTGGAAGGTGAGCGGCGTGGTGACCGCTGCAGCAGCAGGAGCCGGCGCGCTGGCTGGCGCCGAGGCCATCGCGCTCCGGTCGAGCTTCTTGAGGAAGTCGAGCTTCTGCGACGCCATCACGTTGCCCGAGATCTTCAGCTTGCCGCCCTGGAACAACTTCATCGGGTCGGCCTTGCCCGCGACCATGTCGAGCCAGTCGGCGTCGGACAGGTCGAGCGTGCAGTCGGCCTTGTCGACGGAGCCAGCCTTCACGCTGCCGCTGCCGTTCTTGAGGTCGAGCACCCAGGCGCTGTCGGGGTTCTTCAAGCGGAACTGGTAGACGTTGCCGACGGTCTTCACGAGGTCCGGCGTCTTCGCCACGTAGGCGCCGATGGCCTCGAAGGTGGTGGCCGTCGAGAGCGCAGCGGGAGCCGCCGCCGGAGCCGCTGCTGCTGGCTTCGGCGCCTCCTTCGCCTTCGGCTTCGGAACCTCGGGGTACAGCTCGACGGCGGCGTTCGAGATGCACACCTTCTCGCGCTCGACGACGGTGGCGCGCACGATGATGCGCAGGTCGGTCTCCTTCCACATCTCGATCTTGAGCGTCTCGCCGGGAAACACCGAGTCGGCGAAGCGCACCTTGATGGACTTGAAGAAGCGCGGGTCGCCCTTGCTGAACGCGTTGATGACGGCGCGGCCGACGAAGCCGAAGGTGCACAGCCCGTGGAGGATGGGCTTGTCGAACCCGAACATCGTGGCGAACTCGGGGTCGACGTGGAGCGGGTTCCAGTCTCCCGACAGCCGGTAGAGCAGCGCCTGGCTCTCGCTCGTCTTCTCGGTCACCACCGCGTCGGGCGGACGCGCCGGCGGCACGTTGACGTCGGCCGAAGGGCCCCGGTCACCACCCCACCCGCCCGCGCCGCGCGCGAGAATCGAGATGTCGTTCTTCACCAGCAGCTCGCCGGTCTTGGCGTCGTACGAGTCGACGTGCGTGACGACGATGGCGTTCTTGCCCTTGTCGAAGATGTCGGCGACGCGCGCCTTGTGCACCAGCTCGGCCGAGGCCGGCAGCGGGCGCAGCACCTCGGTGTACTGCTCCCCGTGCAGCACGCGGTCGAGGCCGAAGTTGAGGCCCGGCGCCGAGCCACCCTCGGCCATCGCCTTGAAGAACGAGTTGAGCGCGGGCACCACGCCGAACGTCGGCAGCGCGTGAAAGCCCTCGCCGTTGCGCTCGAAGACGACCTTGAGGTCGTTCGGGTCGGTGGGGTTGCGGCCCGCGCCGACGCCGAGCGCGTAGAGCGAGAGATCGCGCTCGTCGTAGCGGCTCTTCGTCTCGGGCATCTCGTACCCGAGCGCCTGGTCGACATCGATGAACTCGTTGCCGCCCTTCGACTTCGACGAGAGGTTCGACATCACGGGGCCGAGCGCCTCGGTGATGTTGGCCGGGTGCGTGGCGTCGGTGAAGTCGGTCACCGTTTCCCAGTTCGCCTGCAAGAGCTCGGGGGTGATGTCGCGTCCCAGCTTGAACGTCTTGCCCTTCGCGCGCTCCCAGCGGAGCTTGCCGAAGAAGCCCGCGCCCACCTCGAAGAGCCCGCCGGTCTCGGTGCAGTCCTCGTGCGCGAGCCACGCGACGAGCGGCGTGACGTACTCGGGCTTCAGGTTCTCGAGCATGTCCTTCGGCATCACCGTCTCGGTGAGGCGCGAAGCCGCGACCGGCGCGATGGCGTTGACGCGCACGTTCTTCTTCTCGCCCTCGATGGCGAGCGTGTTCGAGAAGCCCACCAGCCCGAGCTTCGCCGCCGAGTAGTTCGCCTGGCCGAAGTTGCCGTAGATGCCCGCGGCCGACGTCGTGAAGAGAATGCGGCCGTAGCCCTGGTCGCGCATGTACGGCCACGCGGCGTGCGTGCAGGCGAACGCGCCGTTGACGTGCACGCGCATGATGAGGTCCCAGTCGTCCTTCGTCATCTTCTGGAAGCTGACGTCACGCAGGATGCCGGCGTTGTTGATCAGCACGTCGATGCGGCCGAAGGCGTCGATGGCCGTCTTGATGATGCGCTCGCCGTGCTCGACGGAGTCGTAGTTGGCGACGGCGGTGCCTCCGGCGGCCTTGATCTCGTCGACCACCTTGTCGGCCGCCGCCGAGGACTGGCCCTGGCCCTGCGCGCTGCCGCCGAGGTCGTTCACCACCACCTTCGCGCCGCGCTTGCCGAAGAAGAGCGCGTGGCTCTTGCCGAGCCCTGCGCCTGCGCCCGTGATGACCACCACCTTGCCGTCGAACCGGAGCTCACCCATGCGTGTCGTCCTCTCGTGTGCGCCTGTGGGGCCGCGTGGAGCGCGGAAGGCGCGAGAAAAGCGCGTGTGACTGCACTTCTCAGCACCACATTGATTCTTGAGTCAATGTCGGCGCGAGGGGCCTGGCTCCACCGGACGCAGGGGGATGGTTCGTTCTCGGTCACGTCGCGGACCCACACCGACGTTCTGCTCCCAACCGACGACATGTGCGCTGGGAGGACAAGCCGGGGACCGACGCCTGGGCGATTGGTGCTGCTCCGGTTGATGCCGGTCTTCCTGTCGGTCGGGGCTGTGCCCTTCTGCAGCCTGCGCGTCAGCTCAACTGCCGGGCGAGCTCGTCGGTCAGCCGGCCCACGCTGCGTGGCCAGTAGCCATTGGTCCCGTTCGGGTCGTTCGAAGCGCCCACGGGGGCGTAGATGGCGCCGACCTGGCCGATGGTGGTGGCGTTGCGGTACGGGCCACGCGGGCTCGCGAGCACCCGCGCCATGCGCTCGATGCTGTCTTCGGCGCGCGCGAAGGCGATGGGGCCGCGTGCGTTCGACACGCCCATCGCGTTGTTCTTGTTGCGGAAGGCCGCCGAGGTCCAGTTGCCGGTCTCGAACTTCGAGATGGCCACCAGCACGCGCGGGTCGAGGTCGTGGGTGCGCGCGGCCTCGAGGAACGCCGGCGCGAGGTGCTTCGCCTGTGGAGGCAGGACGTCTCGCAGCTGGCCCTCGGACACGTCGACGAAGCCACGAATCGGGCGGGCGGTGCCGCTCCCGGGCGTCGACGGTGGAGGCTGGCCGGGACGCGCGGGGCCGGGCCTGAATCCATCCTCGAGGCGGTTCGAGGTTTGACGACCGACGATTCCATCGACGGCCAAGCCGCTCCGGCGTTGCATGGCGCGCACGGCCTGCTCGGTCGCGGGCCCGAACTTGCCGTCGGCCTCGACGCCCAGCTTCCGCTGCACCCACGTCACGGCCGGGCCTTCCATGCCGCGGCGGAGGCTCGCGCGACCGGCGAGCACGTCTTCGAGCACAGGCGCGTCGCGGTACGCGCTGCTGGCCGCACGGCTCCGACGGGACGACGACGAGACGGGTTGCACCTGCGGCATGAGAGCCTCCGGAAGTCCCCTTCAGGAGAGTGTCGTCGGCGTCGCGGACCGCGCCCCGGGTGAGGGTGTCAGGAAGATTGACGATTGAGGGCCGAAACCGGTCCCGTAGGTCGTGGCGGCCCGGTCGCCGCGGCGCTGTCGCGGAACGGGCACGCGCTCCGAGCGCGGGCGGCCGAGCGCCATCCGATGTGCTCCGCATCGCGCACGCCGTTCCGCAACCAGCGCACGGGCGGCGTCAGTCAGCCGGCCATTGCCTCGCGTCGCTGCGCCGTCGCCGACCGCGCGAAGGCGAAGAACTGCGGTGCGAAGCGCGCCGGCAGGTGCACCGGCTTGAGCGTCACGTCCGGATGCCGCGCGGCGAGCACCACGAAGAGCTCATCGAGGAACTCGTCACCCAGGTCGTCGACGCCGGTGAAGTCGACCTCGACGAGGCCCGGGCGCACGTCGAGCAGCAGCAAGCGCGCCGAGAGCCGATAGCGCGAACCGGCCGAAGCCACCTCGACCCGCTGCACGAGAGGCCGCACGTCGGTCGCGACCTGCACCCCAGCCGGGGCGTAGCGCGTCGCACGTGCCTTTCCACTCACGGACAGGAGTCCCACGTCGACCAGCCGGCGCAGGTGCTTGTGAACGGCCTGCCGCGAGGCTCCGGTGCGCTCGCACACCGTCTGGCTCGAGAACGGCGCGCCCACCTCGACCAGCCGCGCCACCGCGTTGACGATTCCCCGCATGCCGCCACGCTACGGGCCCTGAACGAACTGGCCAGTTTTCGTCTGACGCGGCTGACGATTCACTTCAGCCCGTTGACGATGCACGAATCGTCAACCCGACGCCGTCCGATGGAGCGAGCCGACGCGCCGGGCCGACCGCGCGCCACTCGTTCTGCTCGACGGCGCGCGGCGAATGGCCCGCGCTCGTGCCCGCGCAAAGGCGGCGCCTCTTCCACCCCAAGGACGCCCTCGTGGGAGGCCCTGCGCCCGCATCGTCAACGCGCTTCCCCTGCCGCGAGCGCCCGCGCTACACGCCCTCGCCATGTCGTCGGCCGAACGTCGTCGTCTCGCCATCGTCGGAGGCACCGGGCCGCTGGGCCGCGCGCTCGCCTCGCGGCTCGAGGCCGACTTCGACGTGACGCGCATCGGCTCGCGGGGAGACTCGGGCACCTGGCGCACCGACCTGCTCTCGGTCGCCGAGACCGAGGTGGCGCTCGCCGGGGCCCGCGTCGTCGTGTTCCTCGCCCGCACCGTGCCGCCGCGCGCGCGGTTGATGCAGGGCCATGTCCCCGACATCGACCTCGTGCTGGCCGACTCCGTGGCGCGCGCCGTGCGCCTCACCCGGCCCGAGCGCGTCGTCTTCTTCACGCGCGCCGAAGAAGACGAGCGCGAGGTCGTCCTCCGCGCGTCTGGCGTGCCGGTCTCCGTTCTCTCGGGCGGTGGCGATGACCCGTTGCCACACCTCGAGCGGCTCATTCGCGCCGACACCACCGAGGTGGTGCGCCTTCCCGAGTGGAAGCCGCCGGCGGTCGAGGCGCGCGTGTGGCGTGGGCCTTCTACCGTCCTCTCGCTGCAGCGCTTGCCCCTGGCGATGCCCTGGACCGCGCAGAAGGCCGCGCACGCCTACTTCGAGTGGCTCCCGTCCGACGTGCCACTGGTGCGCACCGTCGTCGGCCCTGACACCATCGAGGTGAAGTTCGCTGGCCTGAGCCTCTTGCGCATGCGCCGCCGCACGGGCGAGTGCGAAGAGGACCTCGAGGTGCTCGAGGTGCGCGACGGAGCGCTCGTCGGCAAAGCCGACCCGCTGGGCGTCTTCGAGTTCCGCCGTCTGACGACGCCCGCGCCGCTCCTCATCACCACCCTGCGCGGCTTCCAGCCCGCCCTGCCGTGGCTCCTGTACCGGGTCTCGCAGGGCCCGGGCCACGCGCGCACCATGCGCCACTTCGGCGAGTGGCTCGCCCGGCAGACGGCGCTCGCGCCGGCGTGAGGCGTCGCTTCGGCGCTTCGTCACGCCGCTCCTCATCACCAGCCTGCGCTTCCAGCCGGCCCTGCCGTGGCTCCTGTACCGGGTCTCCCAGGGGCCGGGCCACGCGCGGACCATGCGCCACTGCGCCGAGTGGCTGGCCCGCCAGACGGCGCTCGCTCTGGCGTGAGGCGTCGCCTCGGAGCTCCGTCACGCAGCCCACGCAAGAGTGAACGCACGTTGATCTTACCGACGAGACCCGCCGTACGAGCGCGCAATGCCTCTGCGTCGACGTGGAATCCTTCGCCCTCACGAGCGACGATGAACGGAGGCTGGCTTCCGTCCTGCGGCGTCGGGACGTTCTGTTCGGCCGAAGCGCGCCGATGCGCTCGCCGGACGCCACCGCAGAACCGTGACGAGGCTGCGGGCTGACGGCGTCGTTCTGTCCGGCATCGCCACCCTCGCGCTGCGTCGCGATGGGCAGGATGCCCGCTGACCTCGGCCGAAGCGCGGCTGCCATGGCAAGGAGTGCGACCGCGCGTGCCGCGCCTCGTGCACCCCGTGGCTGCACGCGCGGTGGCGACAACTGGAGCCGCCAGTGCTTGCATGACGTGGTTGGGACGCTCGGGGAGAACAAACGCATGACGACGCTGCGCCTCGCCCTCTGCCTTGGCCTCGTGTCGACGTCGGCGCTCGCGCAGCCTGCGCCGGCCGACGCGCTCGAGGTCTACGAAGAAGGCAAACGCCGCTACGACGCGAAGGACTACGCGGGCGCCCTCGAGCGCTTCGACGAAGCCGCGCGCCTCGAGCCAAAGACCGCGCGCTGGCAATACAACCGCGGGCTCGCGCTGAAGAAGCTCCAGCGCACCGACGAGGCCATCGCCGCCCTCCAGCAATCACGCGCGCTCGACCCGGCGTACAAAAAAGCGGAGATCGACGAGAAGCTGGCCGAGCTCGGCGTCTCTGGACCAGGTTCTGCGTCGAGCCCCGGCGGCTCCGACGACTCGGGCTTCGTCAACCTGCTCATCGGCGGCGGCATCTGCATCTTCGCGTTCTTCGGTGTCGGTGTGCCGGTGTTCAAGATTCTCAAGGCGGTCCTCTCACCCCGCCCGTCGACGGCGCCCACAACGGCCGCGCGCGCCCCCACCGCGGCGACGAAGAACGACCCGAACCGGGTCCAGGCCGTCGCTGGAAAGCTGACCGAAGCCGGGTGGGCGCTGGGCCAGGTCGAGCACGCGCTGTCCCTCGGAGAAGACGCCGAAGCTCGCGGGCACGCCGACCGCGCCGCGACGAACCTCGCCACCGTGCGCCGGGGCCTCGCCGCCGCCAGACGAAACGAACGACCCCTCGCCGAGCTCGAGAGCGCGCTCACGCGCGCGAGCGAGGCGACGGCGCTGGCGAAGGCACGCGTGACGACGCTGCACGGCCCGCGCGCGATGCAGGTGAAGGGGCCACGCGCCGGCTGCTTCTTCTGCGCACGCGCCCTGCCGACGCCCCGGGCCGGCGTGCCCGTGACGCTCGAGAGCGGCTCGACGACGACGACGGTGGCCGCGTGCGCCATCTGCGCGAGGCGGGTCGGCACCGCGCAGCCACCGCCCGTGACGATGGTGGAGCGCGACGGCCAGCGCGCCCACTGGGCCGAGCATGACGACTTCGACCCCTACGTCCAGGCCCACGCCCCGCCGCCCGACGCCGTCGAGGTGCCGGCGTGGCAGGTGCTTCAGCGGGAGCGGGGCCTGTCTCCGCTGGCGGGCCTCGCGGGTGGCGCGGTGCTGGGCGCGCTGGGCGCGGCCGCCGTGGGCAAGCTGCTCGACCTCGACGGCCTCAAGCAGTCCTCCCTCGCCAGTGAGGCCGCTCAGGCCGCTGCCCGAGCTGCGTCATCTCGCCGAAGCACCGAATACACCGACCACTCCTGACGCAGCCGCCCATCAGCCAGCGGTCGAGCCTTGATCGCCCTCGAGGCACGGGCTCAAGTCTTCTCGTCGTCTTCGGGGCTTCCACATGCGCGCGCTCTTCTACGCCGTCAACGGCCTGGGTCTCGGCCACGTCACCCGGTTGCTCGCCATCGCCCGGGCGCTTCGCGCGCTCGAGCCAGCCGCCGAGGTGCTCTTCCTCACGTCATCCGAAGCCGACGGCGTGCTCTTCCGCGAGGGCTTCGCGGCCGTGAAGCTGCCCTCGAAGACGATTCGGGAGCAGGTCGGCCTGCACAAGCAGCGCTACCTCAAGCTGGCCCAGACGGTGACATGGAACACGCTCGCGGCCTTCGAGCCCGACGTGCTGGTCGTCGACACGTACCCGATGGGCAGCTTCGAGGAGCTGATTCCCGTGCTGCGCTGGCGCCAGAAGAACGTCTTCGTCTTTCGCGAGCAGCGCGAGGGCGCGGTGGGCCTGCCGCTCTTGCACGCGACGCTCCCGCTGTACGACGCCGTCATCGTCCCGCACGACACCCCGGCGGCCGTGGGCCCGGTGCCCGAGCCCCAGAAGGTGCGCGCGGTGGGCCCGATTCTCGTCCGCGAACCGCGTGAGCTGCGTTCGCGCGCGGAGGCCCGGCGACGGCTCGGTCTGCCGCCAGAGGGCACGCTCGTGTACGGCGCCTTCGGCGGTGGAGGTGAGCCCGAGTCCCACGAGGCGCTCCAGCTCGCGGCGGCGGCGGTGCGGGAACTGCCTGGCGCGCACCTCGTCGTCGGCGCCGGGCCGCTCCTTCGTGACGTGCCCGAGCTGCCCGGTGTCACCGTGCTGCGCGGCGTGTACCCGATGATGGAGTGGCTCGCCGCCTTCGACGTCGCGGTGAGCGCGGCCGGCTACAACTCGGTCAACGAGCTGCTCGCCGCGGGCGTGCCGTCGGTCTTCGTGCCCTTCGAGCGCGTGCTGGACGACCAGGAGCGGCGGGCGATGTTCGTCGAGGCCCACGGCGCCGGCCGCGCGCTGACGACCCGCTCGGCCTCTTCGCTGGCGCAGGCCCTCTCGGACGTCGTGCGTCGCCGCGCGGCCATCGTCGAGGCGGGCCGCGCGCTCGTCCCGGGTGGAGGCGCCGAGCGCGCCGCGCGCGTGCTGCTCGAGGTCTGTCGATGACGACGCTCCACCCCTTGCGCTACCGCGGCTACCGGGAGCAGGCCGTTCGCGCTGGCCCCGAGACGGTGCACCTCGACGTCACCAACGCCTGCAACCTCGACTGCGTCACCTGCTGGAACTACGCGCCGACGCTCGACGCCCCGAAGTCGGTCACGTGGAAGCGTCAGCGCATCGACCCCAAGGTGTTCCACCGGGTGCTGAACGAGGTCGTCGCGGCGGGCGCGGAGCGCATCGTGCTCTCGGGTGGCGGCGAGCCCTTCACCCACCCCGACATCGAGCGCTTCCTCGCCGCGGTGAAGGCGCGGGGCCTCAGGCTCACCGTCATCACCAACGGCACCCTGTGCGACTACGGCCGGCTGCGCGAGCTGCGCGTCGACCAGGTGCTCCTCAACACCTGCGCGGGCACGCCAGAGACGTACGCTGCCTACCACCCGAACCAACCGAAAGAGACGTTCCACCGGCTCGTCGAGGGCTGCCGCGTCCTGCAGGGCGTCACGGCCGTCAACATGGTGCAGGTCATCAACGGCCTCACCGCGCACGACCTGGTGCGAATGGTCGACGTCGCGGCCGAGGTGGGCGCGCGGGTGAGCTTCAAGGTGGGCGACCTGCCGCAGGGCACCCGCCACTTCGCGCTCACGGGCGCCCAGAAGACCGAGCTGCTGGGCACGCTGATTCCCGCCGCGAGGAAGCGCGCCAGGACGCTCGAGGTGCGCACCAACGTCGACGCTTTCGAGCGGCAGCTCAAGGGTGAGCCGGCGCACCTGCCGCCGTGCTTCGCCGGCTACCTCTACTCGCGCGTGGCGGTCGACGGCCGCGTCTTCTTCTGCTGCGCACACCTCGAGGTGGGGCACGTCGACGACGGCACCTTCGACGACGTGTGGCGCGGGCCCCGCTACGAGGCGATGCGGCAGACCCTGCACCAGGGCGGCACCTTCACCGCCTGCGAGCGCTGCGGGAAACACGACATGAACGTGGCGGCCGAGAAGGAATACGCCCGGCTCGTCGACGAGGGAGCGCTGGAATGAGGCCCACCGTGTCGTGGAACGTCGTCGGCGGCTGCAACTACCGCTGCAGCTACTGCGTGCAGAAGCACGCGCCCGGCCTGGGCACGCCCAGCGACGACGAGCTCGAGGGCGCCCTGTCGACGTTCGAGCGGCTCGACGGGCGCTGGGAGTTCAAAATCTCGGGCGGCGAGCCCTTTCTGCTCAAGCGCCTGCCCGAGGTCGCCGCCCGCCTCGCGCGCGCAGGCCACCTCGTCTCGGTGCTCACCAACCTCTCGGCGCCGCTGCGGGTGCTCGAAGACTTCGTCACGGCCGCTGGCGCTTCGCTGCGAACCTTCTCGTGCTCCCTGCACAGGGAAGAGACGACCGAGGACGCGTTCCTGGAGAAGGCGAAGGCCGTGCGGCACGCCCTCGAGCCATGGCCAAAGGCGACGTTCGTCGTCAACAGCGTGGTGGTGCCCGGCACGGTGGACGTCGTCGGCCACAGCCGCCGCCGCTTCGAGCGCGAGGGCCTCAAGTTCTACCCGCAGCTCATGCGCAAGGACGGCAAGGCCGTCACCTACGACGAGGCCGACGCGCAGCGGCTGTCGACGCACTTCGACGACCTCATCGGCCCCGGGCAGATGAACCGCGGGTACGCGTTGAAGGGGCGCCTCTGCCACGCCGGCGCGAAGTACTTCATCGTGCACCCGCGCGGAGACGCGTTCAGCTGCTACCCCGGCAAGCGCTTCGGCGACGGGCACCTCGGCAACGTCTTCGATGGGTCGCTGCGGCTGCGAGCGGGGCCCGCGCCATGTCCGTACGACGTCTGTCCCTGCACGGTGCCGCAGAACCGGGGCATCATCGAAGGCTTCGGCCCGGGCGGCGACGAAGCCGAGGCCGCCTGAGGGCCACGCGCGCGGCTCGGCCTCTCGCGCTCGTCCAGCCCCCGCCGCTCCTCGCGGGACTCGAGGACCCTCGGCGAGGTGCTGAGCCCCATCGACCTCGACGAGACCGAGCGACGACGACGACCGTCACCCCCTCGGCAGAGACGCGTCCGTCGCGGTCGCTCCCGAACGTGACGCCGACACGCCGCGTTCGGCTGCGCGCGCCTTCCCCGCTGGGCGCCAGCCCGGCAGCCGCTACACTCGCGTCGCCGTCTCACGAGGAGCCTCCCTCATGCGCATCGCTCTGCTCGCCACCACCCTCACCTGCACCCTCGCGTGCAACAACTCACCCAACACGCCGCCCGACGCGCCGATGGTGGTGGGCGCGGGCTTCGGCTCGAGCTGCGCGTCGGAGCCATGCCGGGCCGGGCTGACGTGCGGCTCGATGATGACGTGTGGCGTGGCGATGCCCGCTGAGAACGGCCGGGCCTGCTTCATCGGCAAGGAGTGCGCGAGCGGCCAGTGTGCGCCCAACGGCGTGCGCGGGCGCTGCGTCGAGGTCGGCACGGCAGGTCCTGGCACCTCGTGTCAAGGCGATGCGGACTGCGCGGGCGGGCTGCGCTGCAGCTTCTCGGGCATCGGCCTGGTGCCCACCTGTGTCACGCCCGGAACGAAGGACATCGGCGCAGCGTGCACCGCGTCCCGCGAGTGCCTCCAGGGGCTTTTGTGTCAGGCAGCAAAGTGCGCCTACCTTCCGCTCGAGCCGTCGCAGGCGCCGAAGGGCGTTCCGCCGCTCATCGTGCCGCCCCCCGCGGCGCAGTGGCAGGGCGCGAGCTGCCCCGCGCGCAAGACGAGCGGCCCCATCACCGCGCTGTGGAACCTGCCGCGTGAGAGCGACCCGGCCGACGTGCGGCAAGACTTCTTCCGGCTCCCCTTCCCCAACGACGCGCACCGGGTGAACGGCCGCGTCGACTTCTCGCGCTTCCCCAAAGACCCGGCCCCCTTCTTCGGGTTCGACCTGCTGGGCCGCTACCTCGAGCGCCTCGCCGACGAGCCCTTCGGCAACTTCCCCGTGGTGACGTTCCGCTTCGACGGCGGCGAAGACCTTCACGCGTCGCAAGGAACTTCCCGTCGGCAGCTTCGAACAGGGCGCGTTCGGCTTGTGGGAAGGGACGCCCGAAACGATTCGCCTGCGATTGCGATGAAAGTCCCGATTTCCCCGTCCCTCGTCGCTTGGATTCGGGGCTTCCGAGGCCGGGTTACTGTTATCTCCCCGGAATCACTTGTATCCGAGGTGGCTTGACCGATTCATGTGTCGTGGTTAATCGTGTCGTCAGGAATGACGCCCGTTTTCGTCCCATGCTGCATGAAGGCGCCATCGACTTCGCCTCCATCGGCCTGGGCGGCATGGACCCACAGCTGCGCTTCGTCGACCTCACCGAGGGCATGCGCTTCGGGCAGGGCCGCGGGCTGTCGTACCTCGTGAGCGCCGGGCGGAACCGCTACGTGTGCCACGACTGGTTCGCGCTCAAGCCGTACATCGGAGACTCGCTGCCCGCAGGCACGTACGCCGTCATCATGAAGAAGGGCCTCAAGGACACGGCCGGCGCCGACGTGCAGCCCAGCCCCGACTTCACCGCGATGCTCGCCACCACCATGCCGTCCGACGCGACGCTCGCGCGGGCGTGGCAGGCCTATGCGCCGCTGCGGCGCTACGTCGCGGCGCAGAACCTCTCGACGGCCGACCTGCTCACGGCGTCGCTCTTCACCGTGGGAGATGCGACGGCGCTGGTGAAGTCGCTCGCCGACAGCGTCGCGGCGGCGCCGCCCGTCACGGCCTCCGGTTGGGTGAAGTGCCCGCAGTCGTCACCATGCAAGGACTTCTCGCTCGACGGCGGCGCCCTCGTCGCGTGCAGCACCTCGAGCCTCGTCGACGTCTGGTACGGCCAGCTCAGCGTGCCGGTGTTCCAGCAGGGCACCACGCCGTACCTCACCCCGGCCGAGGGCGGTGACATCGTCTCGGGTGATGGCGGCGTGCGCGTGCCCGTGCGCACGGAGTCCGTCTGCGCGTCCCTCACCGTCCCGAAAGGCGCTCCGCCCGACGCGGGGTGGCCGCTCGTCGTCTACGCCCACGGCACGGGCGGCTCCTTCGATTCCCATGCGTTCGACGGCACGGGCGCGCTGCTGGCCGACGTCACGCTGGCCGACGGCGGCGCCACGGCCTTCGCGGTGCTGGGCTTCGACCAGGTGGGGCACGGCACCCGGCGCGGCGCGCGGCAAGACGTGCACCCCAACGACATCGTCTTCAACTTCGGCAACCCGGCCTCGGCGCGCGGCACGATGGCGCAGGGCGCGGCCGACCTCTTCGCGGTGACGCGGTGGGCGAAGGGGTTGTCGTCCAGTGACGGAGGCCTTCCCGTGCCGCTCGACCCGAGCCACCTGGGCTTCTGGGGGCACTCGCAGGGCGCCTCGGAAGGGGGCCTCTTCCTCGCGTTCGACCGCTCGCTCGAGGTGGCGGTCCTCACCGGCGCGTCGGGCAGCCTCGCCGACTCGCTCACCTCGAAGAAGGCGCCGGTGAACATCGCCGATGGGCTGGCGCTGGCCCTCGGAGAGCCGCCTGGCCCCGTCTCTCCGTTTCACCCGGTGGTGGGCCTGCTGGCGAGCTGGACCGACCCGGTCGACGCGCTCCACTTCGCGCGGCGGTCGGCCGTGACGGCGGCGGATGGCGCGCTGCCAGCCCATGGGCGACACGTCTTCCAGGCCTGGGGCCTCGGCGACCTCTTCACGCCGTCACCGGTGCAGCGGGCCTATGCGCAGGCCTCGGGCGCCGCCTTCGTGGGCCCCAGACTCGAGGCGTTCGACCCCATGCCGGTCGACTTCGTCAGCGGCAACGTGATGACGCCACGGCGCCTCACGTCAGCCGTGCGCCAGTACGAGCCACCCTTCACCCAGCCGATGCCCCAGGGGCCGAAGGTGTACGGGTACGACGGGCACTTCGTCGGCTTCCAGGACGAGGCAGCGAAGCGAGACATCGCCCGGTTCTTCGGGCGCGCGCAGCGGGGCGAGGTGCCGTCGATTCCGGGCGAGTGATTCGCCGGGCATCGCCGTCATGGGGGGACCGGCGTCGGAATCTCCTCGCACCGTGACGCCCGTCGAATACCGTCGCCGCCAATGACGTCGCTGGGTCCAGTGCTCGCGTTGGTGGTGTCACAGCTCGATGGAGGCGTCGCCGACGTCGAGGACCTCTCGCTCGAGGCGCTCCTCGACACGCCCGTCGAGGTCGCCACGCGCGACGCACGCACCAGCACCCTCGAGGCCCCCAACGTGGTGCTCGTGCTCACACGCGACGACATCGTGGCCTCGGGCGCGAGAGACCTGCTCGAGGTGCTGCAGCTCGTCCCCGGCTTCTCCTTCCACCAGGACGTGGGCGGCGTCGTCGGCGCGGCGTTTCGCAACCTCTGGGCCCACGAGGGCAAGCTGCTCGTCATGCTCGACGGGCAAGAGGTGAACGAGCTGCTCTACACGACGTCGCAGTTCGGCCACCGCGTGCTGGCCCACGTCATCGAGCGCGTCGAGCTGATTCGTGGCCCCGGCTCGGCCCTCTACGGCGGCACGGCCGAGCTCGCCGTCGTCAACGTCATCACCCGGCAGGGACGCACCCTCAAGGGCGGCGAGGTGATGGGCCGGCTCGCGGGCTCGACGAACGGCCTCCACGACGTGTCCTTCGGCGCCGCGGCCGGCTCGCAGCGCGGCGACCTCGAGTGGAGCCTCACCACCACCGTCGGGGAAGGCCGACGCACCCTCGGCACCTACACCGACTTCTCAGGCAACGGCGGCTCGCTCGCGCAGGAGCCCCTCGACCCGATGTTCCTGTCGGCCTTCCTCTCGAAGGGGCCGGTGCGGGCGCGGGTGATGCTCGACGACCAACGCATCGGCGCGCGCGTCGGCTACGGCGAGTTCCAACAGGCGCGCGACGAGACGCGCTTCCGCACGCTGCTGGCCGACGTCCAGGCCGACCTCCAGCCGGCTTCGACGCTCACGCTGCGGCCCCGCCTGCAGGCGCGCGTGCAGACGCCGTGGCAGACCACCAACGCGGCCTCGCCGTTCTTCTTCGACAAGAGCGTCGTTCGGGCGCTGACGGGCCTCTATGCCGCGTGGGCGCCCGTCGCGAGCTTCACCCTCTCGGGCGGCCTCGACGGCTTCGTCGACCACGCGTGGCTGAACGACCCGCGCCTGCTGGGGCTGCAGACGGACTTCCGGGGCCGGCCGACGGTCAGCTACCTCAACGTGGCGACGTGGCTGCAGGCGCAGTGGTCCGGGCCGGTGAACATCACCGCGGGCGGGCGCCTCGAGTGGAACCAGGCCGTCGGCGTCAACGTGGCTCCGCGCGTGGCCATCACCCGGCAACTCGACCGCGTCTCGCTCAAGGCGCTCTACGGTGGCGCGTTTCGCAACCCGGGCATCGAGAACCTGAACCTGACGCCCACCATTCGCCCAGAGCGCACCCACGTCGTCGAGGCCGAGGTGGGAATTCCGCTCGGCGAGGTCGCCTACGTCAGCGCGAACGGCTTCTACACGCTGCTCACCTCACCCATCATCTACGGCCTCGACGGCGCGACGGGCGAAGAGTCGTACCGCAACGGAGGCGCCATCTCGACCGCGGGGGCCGAGGCGTTGCTGCGCCTGCGTGGGCGACGAGGCAGCCTCACCGTGACGGGCGCGCTCGCCACGCCGGTGGTGACGAACGACGTCGACACGTACCTCGTGCCGGGTGCTGCGCGCCCGACGTTGCTCGGCATGCCGTTGGTGAAGGCCACGGCGTTCGGCCGCGTGCGGGCCACCGAGCACGTCTCGTTCGGAGGCTCGGCCGTCTTCTTCTCGGGCCGCCAGGCGCTGGTGACCGCGAGCGAGGTGCTCGATGGGCGCGGGGTGGTGAGCGCGTTGCCGGCGGCGCTCCTGCTGACGGTGTGGGCCGGCGTCGACGACGTCGTGCTCCCGGGCCTGTCGGCGCAGCTCGGCGTCGGCAACCTGCTCGACGCGAACGTGGCCTTCGTGCAGCCCTACGACGGCGGTCAGGCGCCGGTGCCCGGCCGCGGGCGCGAGCTGTACCTGCGGCTGTCGTACGCCTTCGGCGAGGCGACGAAGTGACGCGGGGCTTCGCCTTGTCGCTCGTACTCCTCTCGAGCGCGGCCTCGGCGCAGCCCGAGGCGCCGGTGAAGCTGGGCGCGCTGCTGCTGCTCAAGCTCGTCACCTACGACGCGGCCTTCGACACGCGCGGTGACGGCGACTTCGTGCTCGCGGTGCCGTATTCGAAGGGCCGAGAGGCCGACGCCGAGGCGCTGGTGAAGACGCTGCTCGAGGTCGAGACCCGCCGCATCAAGCAGCGGCCGCTGGTCTTTCGCGCCACCCCCGCGGACAAGGCCGACGGAGAAGCGCTGCTGCTCTCGGCCGCCCTCGCCCCGGCCGACGTGACGGGGTTGCTCGCGCGAGCGCGCGAGCGACGGCAGTACACCTTCGGGTTGTCCGAGGCCTCGGCCCGCGAGGGCGCGCTGCTGGCGGTGACGCCGAACGAGGGCAAGCTGCAGCCAGTGCTGAACGTCTCCACCGCGCGCGCCATCGGCGCCGAGTTCCCCGCCTCGGTGCTCAAGCTGGCCCGCGTCGTTCCGGGTGGGTGATGGCGGGTGCGGGGCGAAGCACGGTAGCGTTCTTCGTATGACCGAGCTGGAAGCCGTCCTTCACGAGCGCGAGCGCCCCCTCTCCGTGGCGGAGTACGAGGCCTTGGCGCGCACGGGTGCCTTTCAGAACGAGCGGGTCGAGCTGGTGCGGGGGAGGCTCATTCGAATGGCGCCGCAGGGTGAAGAACACGCGTGGACGATCGAGACGATGAATGAGCTGCTCATTCGGGCCTTCGGCAGCCGGGCGCGTGTTCGCCCGCAGCTGCCCGTACGGTCGGCCGGCGACTCGATGCCAGAACCCGACTTCACCCTCGTCGAGCGCACCGACGAGCCGGGCCCGCACCCCTCGCGTGTCTTCCTCGTCATCGAGGTGTCGGACTCGTCACTTCGGTACGACCGCAGCATCAAGGCGCCGCTGTACGCCGAGGGCACGACCCCGGAGTATTGGATCGTCAACACCTCAGCGGGCCAGCTCGAGGTGTTCCGCAAGCCCGAGGGCGGCGTCTTCACCGAGCACTTCGTGCTGGGCCGCGAAGACGTCATTCGCCCGGTGGCGTTCCCCGAGATCGAGTTCCCGCTCAAGCCGTTCCTGCTGGCCCGCCCGCACTGACCCGTTCGACCGGGCCGCAAACGGGCACCTCGCCTTCAGTTCCGTTACAAGAGCGCCACGCCGTGTCGCTCCTCGATGCCCAGCTGCTGTCCCGCCTCGGCGGCCTCAAAGTGCGTGCCCGCGCGGTCGTCGAGGGGGTGCTGTCGGGCCTCCACAAGTCGCCGCACCAGGGCCAGAGCGTCGAGTTCGCCGAGCACAAGGAATACGCGCCAGGCGACGAGCTGAAGCACCTCGACTGGAAGGCCTTCGGCAAGTTCGACCGGTACTACGTCAAGCGCTTCGAGCACGAGACGAACCTGCGCTGCACCCTCGTGGTGGACGGCTCGGGCTCGATGGGCTTCGGCACCACCGGCCTCACCAAGCTCGACGTGGCGCGGGTGCTGGCGGCGACGCTGGCGCACCTGCTCCTCAAGCAGCAGGACGCGGCGGGCATCGCCATCGCCACGAAGGGGCGCGTCGTCGAGGTGCCTCCGCGCGCGTCGGCCTCGCACCTGCAGGTGCTGTTCGACACGCTGGAGCGCCACGAGGCGACCGGAGAGACCGACCTCGCCGCCACCGCCGACCTGCTCGCCGAGAAGCTGCCGCGGCGCTCGCTGGTGTGCGTCTTCTCGGACTTCCTCGACGACAACGGCGAGGCGCTCAAGCGGCTGCTCGCACTCCGCGCGCGCAAGCACGACCTGGCGCTGTTCCACCTCGTCGACCCCGCCGAGCTCGAGTTCCCCTACGACGACCCGACGCTGTTCCTCTCGATGGAGGACACCCGCCAGCTCGAGGTGAACCCGCGCGAAATCAAGCAGAGCTACCTCGAGGAGTTCGGCCGCTTCCTCGACGAGACGAAGGCCACCTGCACGGCGGCCGACGTCGACTACGTGCGCGTGCGCACCGACGAGCCGCTCGACGCGGTGCTGGTGAAGTTCCTCTCGGGCCGCGTCGGAGGGCGCCGATGACGTTCGCCCACCCGTGGTTCCTGCTGGGCGCGCTGGCGGCCTTCATTCCGCTGCTCATCCACCTCTTCGACCGGCGGCGCCCGCGGCCGGTGTCGTTCCCGGCCATCGCCTTCGTGCTGAAGAGCCAGAAGCGCACCGCCTCGCGGCTCAAGCTCAAGCGCCTCATCCTGTACGCGCTGCGCACGCTGTTCTTCCTCGCCATTCCCATCGCGCTGGCGCGGCCCGAGTTCGTGAAGTCGGCCGCCGCCGTCACCGCGAAGGGCGCCGCGGCCACCGTCGTCGTCGTGGACACCTCGCTGGCGATGCGGTGGCGCGATGGCAGCTCGCTGTTCGACGAGGCGCGCAAGGAAGCGAAGGCCGCGCTGGCCGACCTGCTCACCGAGGAGCCCGCGGCGGTGCTGGCCTGCACGCGCGCGCCGGCGATGACGGGGCCGTTGTCGTTCGAGAAGTCGCGGCTGGTGACGCAGGTCGACGAGCTGAAGGCGACCTACGAGGCGGTCGACTTGAACCGGTGCCTCGAGGTGGCGGCGCGGGCGCTCGACGAGTCGCCGCTCGCCAACCGCCGGCTGGTGCTGGTGAGCGCGCTGACGGCGAACGCGCTGCGGCTCGAGAGCGAGCCGCCCGTCACCACGGGGCCGAAGGGCGAGAAGCTGAAGCCCGAGGTGGTGTTGCGCGACGTGGCGAAGGGCCGCGCGCTGCCGAACCGGGCGCTGCTCGACGTGCGGGCCGAGCCGGCGCCGCAGGTGGGCGCGGGCGCGTGGCAGTTCACCTTCACCGTGCGCAACTTCTCGGCCGAGGCGCAGCGCGACGTCGAGCTGACGCTGAAGGTGGACGGCGAGGCGGTGACGAAGGGCTTCGTCGAGCTGGCGCCCGAGGGCACCACCCAGAAGACGCTCACCTGGCGCTTCACGAAGGGCGGCGCGGCGTACGTCGAGGGTGCGCTGACGCCCGACGCGCTCGCCGACGACGACGTGCGCGGGCTGGTGGTGACGGTGCCGAAGGCGCTCAAGGCGCTGGTGGTGAACGGCGAGCCGAACCCGCTCAAGGTGAAGGACGAAGCGTACTTCACCGACGCGGCCCTCTCGGCGCCGGGCAGCCCGGTGCGGGCAGTGGTGCGCGACGCCGACGCGGCCTGGAAGGAAGACCTCTCGGCCTACGACGTGGTGATGCTGCTGAACGTGGCGCCGCCGCCGGCCGAGGTGACGACGCGGTTGGAAGCGTTCGTGGCGGGTGGTGGAGGCCTCTTCGTCTCGTTCGGCGACCGCGCGAGCGACGTCGACGCGTTCAACGCGGCGCTGGGGCCGGTGCTGCCGCGCAAGCTGCGGGTGGTGAAGACGGCGGTCGAGCCCGCGCAGGCCGACGCGAGCGGGCGGGCGGCGCGGCTGGCGCAGCTCGAGGCGGCGCACCCGGTGTTGTCACCCTTCACGGGCCGCGCGCGCGAGGGGCTCGTGTCGACGCGGCTGTACCGCTACGCGCTCTTCGAGAGCGTCTCGGCTGGAGACGTCGAGGTGCTGGCGACGCTGGATGACGGCGCGCCGGCGCTCCTGGCGATGCGCAAGGGCAAGGGGCGCGTGCTGGTGTTCGGCTCGACGGTCGACCGCGACTGGAGCGATTTTCCGATTCGTACGGCCTTCCTGCCCTTCATGCAGCGGGCGGCGGCCTGGCTGACGGGGAGCCTCGACGAGCGCGAGCAGCTGCGGGCGCGCGTCGGCGAGACGGTGACGCTGCCCCTGGCGGGCGACGTGGCGGCGGTGCTGGTGAAGTCGGCCTCGGGCGAGGAGCGCGCGCTGACGAAGGACGAGACGGGCGCGTCGGCGACGGCGGGGCCGCTCCCGGAGCCGGGGCGCTACGACGTGCTCGACGCCGCCGGCCGCCCGGTGGAGGCGCTGGCCTTCTCGGCGACGCTCGACCCGGCGGCGAGCGACACCACCAGGCACGACGTCGAGGCGGTGACGGCGTGGTTCGGCGAAGAGGTGGTGAAGCTGGCCGAGGGCGAGAGCACCGAGAAGAAGACGCCCGTGTGGACGTGGCTGTTGCTCGTCGGGGCGCTGGCGTTCGTTGGTGAGGGACTGCTGCTGAGGAAGTAGAACTCAGTTTCCCGTGTCGCGCTCGG
>JALOQF010000565.1 GCA_025459425.1 Myxococcaceae bacterium
GGCCGAGCAGCAGCGCCTCAAGGCCATTCATGAGGGACGACGCGCCGAACGGCATGCCGAGCGCGCGCGGCTCCTCGCGTCTGGTGCAGATGTCGAGGTTCGCCTCCGGCAGCTCGACCGCCAGAGTCAGGTCGACGACGTCGAGCTCAAGGCGGCGAAGCGCGGCTGGCGCGCGGCGCGTGAAGACCTGGAGCGCTCGCTGGCCCGCGAGACGAGGCACCTGGGAGCGCTCGAGCGCCTGCGGCGCGTCGTCTCACAGGTAGTGTCGTGGCAGATCTACGACACCTACGTGTTCGAGAACGCGCGAGGCCAGCAGCGCTCCCTGCGGGCGTTGTTCGAGCCGGCCATTCCTTCGTCGGGCACTGGAGACTGCGCAGCGCCGAAGCTCCTCGTCTTCGCGAGACGGAACGGCCTCACGCCGCTGGGCCTGGCCGAGTTCTGGTGGGGCGCACCGCCGCCGGGAGGAGGTCGTCAGCAGGGCGCCTTCTTTCCCGCCTGCAAGGACAAGTGCGGGCCGCTGCTCCCATTCCTGCTCGAAGGTGTCGAGGTGGCGCCCTCGCGCCGCTACCGCCCGCCGGCCCGCGAGCAGCACGCGCTCGAGGTGGTGCACGAAGACGCGCGGGTGCTGGTGGTGCACAAGCCCGAAGGGCTGCTCTCGGTGCCTGGCACCGACGCGTCGGTGACGGACTCGGTGTTGGCGCGGGTGCGCGCGCTCAAGCCGGGCGCCACCGGCCCGCTGCTGGTGCATCGCCTCGACGTCGAGACCTCGGGCTTGCTCCTCGTGGCGCTCGACGACGAGGCCTTCGTCGCGCTCCAGCGCCAGTTCCTCGAGCGCACCGTCGAGAAGCGGTACGTCGCGGTGCTCGAGGGAAGGGTGGACGTCGACGAGGGGCACGTCGAGCTGCCCTTGCGGGTCGACCTCGAGCAGCGGCCCCGGCAGGTCGTCGACTTCGAGCACGGCAAGCCCGCGCTGACGTTCTTCCAGGTGCTCGAGCGCGCTGGCGGCCGCACCCGGGTGCACTTCTTCCCCAAGACGGGCCGGACGCATCAGCTGCGCGTCCACGCGGCGCACGTGATGGGGCTGGGCCGGCCCATCGTCGGCGATCGGCTCTACGGCCGGCCAGAGCGCCGCCTGTACCTGCACGCCGAGCGGCTCGGGTTCCAGCACCCCGACGACGGGCGGTCGATGGTGTTCGAGGTGCCCGCGCCCTTCTGACGGGCCCGCGCCCGGTTCGCGGGGGCGCTGGAGCTGATCCATACTGCCCGCGTCGATGACGCCCTTCGCCACAGGCCTGTTGCTCGTCGCGCTCGGGGCCTCACCTGCCGAGCGAAGGCTCACCTTCGTCTTCGGCGGCGACGTCATTCCGCACGAGCCGGTGAAGAAGGTGGCGAAGAAGCACGCGCGGTTCGCTGCCGACGGCACGCCACTCAACGACTCGGGGTGGGGCCACGTCTTCGGGCCGCTCTCGCCGGTGTTCCGCGCGTACGACGTGGCGGTGGTGAACCTCGAGACGCCAGTGACGCGCCTCGAGCAACGCGAGGTGAAGGAGATGCTCTTCAACGCGCCGCCCGAGCTGCTGTCGGGGCTCAAGTCGGCGGGCGTCGACGTGGCCACCTTCGCCAACAACCACTGCCTCGACATGCACCCGGAAGGCATCACCTCGACGCGGCAGCTCCTCGACGAGGTGGGCCTCGCCACGGCGGGCGCCGGCCGCACCGAAGCCGAGGCCTGGACGCCCCTCGTCATCGAGAAGAACGGCGTGCGCGTGGCCCTCATCGCCGTGAGCCGGTGGCTCAACAAGTTCCACAACAAGGGCGGGCCGCTCGACCCGCACGTGCCGGTGGTGCCGTACCTCGAGGAGCCGATTCGCGGCGGCCGCACGCTCGACGAGTTCTTCGCGCACGTGCGGAAGACCGCGGCCACCGTCGACGCCGTCATCGTCGTCATCCACTGGGGCGCCGAGTACGTGCACGAGCCGCTCTCGCACGACCGCGAGCTGGCCCGTGGCCTGCTCGAGGCCGGTGCGTTGGCCGTCATCGGGCATCACCCGCACGTGCTGCAGCCCGTCACCACACCGCGCCTGCCCGACGGGCGGGTCGGCCTGGTGGCGTTCTCGCTGGGCAACCTCGTCTCGAACCAGGACTACGACAAGGCCGATGGCACCAAGCGCGACGGGTTGTTGCTGGGCGTCGAGCTGACGAAGCCGAAGGCCGGGCCCGTCGTCATCACGAAGGTGACGCCGGTGGGCATCGGCACCGAGAACCGCACGGGGACGGTCCGGCGCAACGTGCAGCCCGTCGTGCTCGACGAAGAAGTGCTCGCGGTGCAGGAGCGCCTCGCCGGGCTCGCCCAACGTGCGGGCGCCGTGGCGGAGCGTCGCCAGCTCGAGGCCCGCCTGTCCATTCTCGAGACGCGTCAGCGCCGCATCGCCGACATGGTCCGCTCGCCGCTCCCCGGCACCCGGGCGCGCAGCCTGTCCGTCGCCGCTGCCCCGATGGGCGCCACGCCCGCGCGCTGAGGTCGGCTGCGACCCGGCAGTCGCGTTCGACCTGAAGGCGAGGTGGGCAAGCAGGCGAGAGCTGGGCTGATCCACCGCGGTACGTGTGATGCACGCGGCGAGGGGCCATGGCCCGGCTGAACCAGCTGTTCGAGTACCTCTTCGTGAACGCGGGGAGCGCGCTGGTGTTGGACTCGGGCACGACGGGGGTCTTCCAGCAGGAAGGCGCGGCGCCATTCCCCGTCTTCCGCTCACCGCTCTCGAGCGGTCAGATTCTGCTGCTCTTCGCCGATGTGGTGCCGAAGGCCCAGTCGACGCAGCTGCTCTCGGGGGTGCCCGTCGAGTTCCAGCACGAGACCGCGTTCGGGGTGGTCAACGTGCACATGACGCTGTCGGGTGACGACCTGCGGGTGACGGCGCACGCGGTGAAGAAGGGCCCGCCCACGCTCGTGCCGATTCACGGTGGGCCCCTCGGCCCCCCGGCCCCGGACCTCGAGATCACCCAGCGAACGAGGGCGACGTCGCCCTCGCTGCCCGCGGTTGCCCGCAACGGGCTGAGGGCGCTGATGGCCGAGATGGCCGCACGGCGCGCGACCCACCTGCACGTCGCCTCTGGCGGGACCGCCATGCTGCGCGTCGATGGCCACCTCGTGCCCGTGGCCGGCATGGCCTACACCGACGCGCTGCTGCGCGACGAGCTGGCGCAGCTCGCGCCGCCCGAGCTCGCCGACGAGGTGAGCCGCCACGCGCGCTTCGACTTCTCGCACGTCACCCCCGAGTCGGTGTTCCACCTGGCCGCGCAGCAGTCACGCACCGGGCTGACGGTGGTGGTGCGTCACCTTCCGCGCGTCGTGCCTGCGGTTCCGTCGCTGGGGCTGCCGAACGAGCTCGTCCAGGCCATGGCCGGCGCCGGCCTGTGGGTCTTGTCGGGCCCGCCCGGGCACGGGAGACTGTCCGTGTGCTGTT
>JALOQF010000206.1 GCA_025459425.1 Myxococcaceae bacterium
TGGTTCCTCGGCGCGCTGGCGTTCATCGCGGTGGCCGGGGCCTTCTCGGCGTCGGACGTCTCGCGGCGCTGGTGCGACCCGACCGACCACGTCTTCCAGGGCCACGCCATCTGGCATGTGCTCAACGCCGTCGGCATCGGCCTCGCCTACGTGCACTACCGGCAGTTCAAGGCGCTGTTTCCTTAAGTCGGCTCACGGGGCCTGGTCGCCGAAGTCGCAGCTGTCGAGCCCGCCTCGCACACAGCCCGGGGGCACGACGATGCGGGGCGCGCCCTTCCACGCCGAGTCGATGAAGGCCCGAATCTGCTCGCGGGCCGCGACGCCCGCGCTCGTGTCCCGGCCTCCGAAGCCGTGCCGGTCGATGGGGTCGGTGTTGCGGTTCGAGACGCGGAACTGCGTCAGCGCCGTGCGGCCCTCGGCCACCGTCACCCGTGTGACGCCTTCGACGGGCTCGAGCACCGCGCCCACCTGCACCGCGTTCGACGACGTCGCCACCAGGTGCGTGCCGATGTTGGGGAGAATCGGGTCGCCCATCGACTGCTGAACCAGCGCGACCAGGTCGGGGCGAACGCCTGCTGCGGCCCAGGCGGCGCCGTCGACCGGGTCCCAGCTCCCCTGCGTCATGACGACCGAGAGGGCGCGGTCGAGCGCGCTCGGCGTCGTGGTGCCGAAGAGCGCGTCGAGCGCGGTGAAGGGCCCCGACGTCGGCACGAAGTGCGTCCAGCCCGCGCCAGGCACGTTGAGCACCGCGACGGTGACGCGACGCTCGGTGAGAGCGTGCACGTAGCCCATGGTGCCGCCCAACGAGCCGCCCGCGTAGACGCGACGGGCCGGGTCGTTGCGCTGGCCTGCGGCCGGGTTGGCGACGCCGAGAATCGTGGGAGCCGTGAGGGCCTCGCCGAGCGCCCCATCGAGGAGCGCCTCGAGCGCGCTGGCGTCGGCGAGGGACTGGAGGAGCCTCGCAGTGGACCGCTCCGAGCCCGTGAAGCGCTTGTCGAGACCGATGAGGGTGTCGAGCGCCGTCGCCTCGGTCCACCCGTCGAACTCGAGGCTCAGCTTCCCAGCCCCGAGGCCCACGATGTCGGCATCGAAGGTGTCTTCGTTCACGTTGCCGCCCGTGCCATGGCCGTAGACGACGAAGGGGTACGGCGCCGTCACCTTCGGCAGCACGACGCGCACGGGAACGGTGCGGGTACCCGTCGGCGCCGGCACCCCTGCCCCGAGCGCGCCCGTCGCGTCGACGAAGCGCACGAGCCCCCGCACCACGCCGCGCAGCTCGAGGGCGTCGGGCCCCAGCGGGCGCGCCATCGAGAAGTCGACCGACACCGAGCCGGCCGCCACCGTCGCGAGGGTCGCCGCGCGCATCGCCTCGAAGGGCGCCCGGACGCTCTGCGCAGAGCGCGTGGTGAAGTCCCACACGCGGAGCACCCGGCTCGCGTCGACGCCGACGTCGCGCAAGAGCGAGCGCGTCGGGGCGTGGTAGGCCGCGAGAGCCGCTTCGCCGTCGTCCGCCGGGGCCTCGAGCGCCATCGCCACCCGCACCCGCCTCGGGGCCTCGTGGCGCCTCCCATCGGCGGTGGTCACCTCGTCGAGCACCACGCCGACGTAGTCAGCGTCGTAGTCGAAGGGCCTGAGCGGGTACCCGATGAGCAACGAGGCCGCCGAGGTCGAGTCGGCCGTCAGCGAGAGTCGGAGCGGCACCTCGGCCCCGCGATTGGCACCGAAGGCCCGGAACACCCGCATCGCCGTGGCGCGCCGCGGGCCGGTCTCGACCTGCACGGGGCCGTCGAAGCCCACGGCGAGCGCGCCCACCACCGAGAAGCCGTCGAGGCGGTTGAGCGGCTCCGGTGCGTCGGGGTTGGGCAACCACCGGCGCTCGAGCGCGACGCGCAGCCCCGTCGGCGTCGCCTCGTCCTTCACGGTGAAGGCGTTGTTCGGCCAGGGCAACAGGCACCGCGTCGGGTCCTGGGCGTCACAGCCGACGGGCAGCGGCGCGCGCGTACCGGGCTCCCGGGGCACGGGCCCCGCGGGCGCACACGCGACGACGAAGAGGACGAAGCACCACGAACGAGTCCGCATGGGCGCTCCTCTTTCGCGAAGGCGCCCCGTCGTCGAGCCTCGGGTGGGCGAACATGCGCGCCAGTTGGTGACGCGGTACACCCCGGCGCGTGCCTGCCCTGCTCGTCCTCGTCCTCGTCTCCGCACTGCCCGACGGCGGCGTCGTCCGTGATGGAGGGCTGCCACCCCTCGTTCCGCGCGCAGTCCTCTTCGGAGCCCCTGAGCTCGCCAGCCCGCAACTGTCACCCGATGGCAGCCGAATCGCCACGCTCGAGCCCGACGAGAAGCGGGTGCTGCAGCTCCGAGTACGCACGACGGGCCTCTCGGACGTGGTGCAGCTGACGAACGAGCCGACGCGCAGCCTGCGCACCTTCCGGTGGACCGAAGACGGGAGCGCGCTGCTCTTCCAGCAGGACCTCGACGGCGACGAGCGCTTCCACGTCTTCGTGCTCGACCTCGAGACGAAGCAGCCGCGTGATTTGACGCCCTGGGCCGGCGCGAAGAGCGAGCTGCTCGAGACGAACCCGAAGTTCCCTGGCCACGTCCTCCTCACGACGAACCGCCGGGACCCGCGGGCGTTCGACGTGGTGCGGGTGAACTGGCGCACCGGCGAGGTGGTCGACGACACGAGGAACCCCGGCGACGTTTCGCAGTGGTTCGTCGACGCGGACTTCAGGGTGCGGGCCGCGAAGGCGACGCTGCCGAATGGAGGCTCCGAGCTGCGCGTGCGGGACACGCCGAAGGCGCCGTGGCGCCCGCTCGTCACCGCGAGCCTCGAAGAGAACCTGCGCCCCTTCGGCTTCACCCTCGACGGGAAGTCGCTCGTCCTCGCGTCCACCGTGTCGAGCGACACCGACCGCGTCATCGAGAAGTCCCTCGGCAGCGGCTCCGAGCGGCTCCTCGCGACGAACCCGAAGAGCGACGTCGTCGACTTCGCGTGGAACCGCGCGACCTCGTCGCTGCGCGCAGTGGCCTTCGAGGTCAACGGCCGGCGCGAGTGGACGTCCCTCGAGTGGCTCTTCCCCGGTGAGCTCGCGGCCCTCGGGGCGGTGATGCCGGGCGACATCGACGTGGTGAGCACCGACCGCGCCGACTCGAAGTGGGTGGTGTCGTTCTCGAGCGACGTCCAGCCGCCCGTGTTCGTCGTGTGGGACCGCAAGACGAAGCAGGCCACGACGCTGGGCGCCTCGATGCCGAAGCTCGAGCGCTTCGTGCTCGCGCCGATGACACCCGTGACGTTCCCGGCGCGCGATGGGCTCCCGCTGACGGCCTTCCTCACGCTGCCCGCCGGAGGTCCGAAGGCGGGGCTGCCGCTCGTCGTCCTCGTCCACGGTGGGCCTTGGTGGAGAGACCGGCTCCAGTTCCACGCGCAGGCGCAGCACCTCGCCAACCGTGGCGCCGCGGTGCTGCAGGTGAACTTCCGCGGGTCGACCGGCCAGGGCAAACGCTTCCTCAACGCGGGGAACCGGCAGTGGGGCCTCGCCATGCAAGACGACCTCGCCGACGCGGTGGCGTGGGCCGTCTCGCAGGGCCTCGCCGACCCTGCGCGCGTCGCCATCATGGGCCAGAGCTACGGCGGCTACGCCACGCTGATGGGCCTCGCGAAGACGCCGGCGCTGTACCGCTGCGGCGTCGACCTCGTCGGCCCCGCGAACCTCGTGACGCTGCTTCAGGCGATTCCCCCGTGGTGGAAGGCCCAGGAGGCCGTCTTTCACCGTCGCATGGGCAACCCGAACGACCCGAAGGACCGCGCGCTGCTGCTCGCCGCGTCTCCCGTCACCCTCGCCGATGCCATCACCGCGCCGCTCCTCATCGGCCAGGGCCGGAACGACCCGCGCGTGAAGGTGGCCGAGTCGGAGCAGATGGTGCAGGCGATGAAGGCCGCGGGGCGCTCCGTCACGTATGTCGAGTACCCCGACGAAGGGCACGGGCTCGTGCGGCTCGAGAATCGGGTCGACTTCGCGCAGCGCACCGAGGCGTTCCTCGGCAAGTGCCTGGGCCTGCGGGTCGAGCCCTAGCATCGAGCGCTGCATGGCAGGTGATGGCCCGCTCCTGAAGTGCCCGGCCAGGGCGGCGGACCTCGTCGGCGACGCGGTTCGGCGTGCGGCCGTCTGCAGAGCGGTACAGCGTGCGGCCCCCAGCGGATCGGCGTCGCATGCAACCCTCAGCGCCGCAGTACAGCGTGCGGTCCCCAGCGGACCGGCGTCGCACGCAACCGTCAGAGCCGCAGTACAGCGTGCGGTCCCCAGCGGACCGGCGTCGCACGCAACCGTCAGAGCCGCAGTACGGCGTGCGGCCGTCGGCGGAGCGGTGCGGCCTGCGGCAGTCGACCGAGCGGTACAGCGTGCGGCCGTAGACTGAGGGGGAAAGCTTGCGACCGTCGGCGCAGCGTACGGCTGCGGCCGTCGGCGCAGGACTCCGGCGTGCAGCCGTCGGCGGTGCGGTGCAGCGTGCGGCAGTCGACCGAGCGGCACAGCGTGCGGCCGTAGACTGAGGGGTAAAGCATGCGACCGTCGGCGCAGCGTACGGCGTGCGGCCGTCGGCGGAGCGGTGCCACGTGCGGCAGTCGACCGAGCGGTACAGCGCAGCGGAGCGCTGCAGCATGCGGAGCGGTACAGCATGCGACAGTCGACCGAGCGGCACAGCGCAGCGGAGCGCTGCAGCGTGCGGAGCGGTACAGCATGCGACAGTCGACCGAGTGGTACAGCGTGCGCGCGTCGTCGGCCGGCACGGCGTGCGGTAGCCATCGGTCAGCACCGACGATCGTCCCGGGCGCGGGGGCGCCGAACCGGCTTCTCGATGCCTGCGCCGCGTGCACCGAGTGCTCGCGAAGCACCGGGCACGTCCACCAACGCGTCGCTCCGGGCACCCACGGAGAACGACGGGACAACGTCATCGTGACGCCCACGTTCACACCCCAGGCCGAGCCACACCCGCGCTGGCGTGACACACAGGGAGTGGGGTCGACTCGCTCGCCTCGCCGTCAGCCCATCACGTCGCGAACCTCGACCGCGCCCACGACGAGACCCACCACGTTGCGCACCTCGCACAGCGGCCACGGCGATGGGAGCGCCAGCTCCACGCCCGCCCGCGCCAACGCCCACCGCACTGCCGCCGGCAGCGCTTCGGAGACGCCCGACGTCACCTTCACGGCCAGCGCCAGCTTCCGACGCGGCAACGCCATGCAGAAGAGCCCCATCGCGCCCACCTTCACCGCGATGGGCTCGGGGCACGCGCGCACGATGTCGAGGTCGAGGCGACCGGTGCCCGAGGTGAGCTCGGGGTGCTTCGCCATCGCCCAGCCGATGCGGCCGAGTCGTTCGTCGAAGGGCTCCGGCGCCGCTCCTGATTCGACCGCCGCCATCGCACCGGCGACGTGGCTCCACGCGCGCGCAATTCCGCTCAGAGGAAAGCTGAACGTGGGCACCCCGCATCCATCGGTCGCCACCGCGGCCGCCGACCCGGTGAGGCGCTCGAGCGCGGCGCGGTTCTTCACCTGGAGCGGGTGGTTCGACGGCCGATAGTCCAGGTCCCACCCCGCATGCTTCGCGGCGGCCAGCATGAAGGCGTGCTTGCCCGAGCAGTTGTTGTGCAGGTCGGTGAAGGCGCCGCCAGCCCGGAGCACGGCGTGCGCGCTCGGCTCGTGCACTGGCGCGTGAGCCCCGCACCTGAGGCCTCCTTCACTCACGCCGAACTGGCCGAGGATCTTCCGCACCACGTCGAGGTGCATCGGCTCGGCGCTGTGCGACGCCGCGCCCACCGCCAGCATCGCGTCGCTCACTGCAGGGTCGCCGAGCGTCTCGAGGGACACGGCGAGCTGAAAGGGCTTGGCTGCCGAACGGAAGGCCGTGACGACGTCGGGCCCCTCGACCGAGGCGATCCCTCCGGGGCCCACCTGCGCGACCGCGAAGGCGTGGGTCGCTTCGACGATGGCTCCGCGGGTCTGCACGACGGTCGGCATGGGGCCCATCCTCACCGGGTTGAGCCCCGCTGTCTTCGGGTACAGTGCGCGCCCGTGCGCGTCGCCCCGCTGAGTGAGAAGCACGTCGTCGAGCTCGAGCAGGCCGTCGACCGCGCCCTCATGCAGTGGTTGACGGGTGAACGGCCCGACGCGCCCATAGACGTCGTGCGCGCGCTCGAGCGGGTGCTGCTCTTCCTCAAGCAGAACGGAGACGCCTCGGCGCAGGCCCGTCACGTCGCCTCCCTCGCGTTCGCGTTCGGAGCGCAGCTCGTACGGCACGGCGGTTGGACGTGGCAGAGCGTGTCGGAAGACGGCGGCGTCAACCCGACCGTCGTGCGCACCGACGGCCGCGCCTGCCTCGTCGTGGACACCATGACGGCGCTGGTGACGAAGTCCGCCTCCATCGGGCTGGTCGAGCTCTTCACCCAGCTCGTCGACGCGACACCCCCGCCACCGGTGCAGGGCGTCACCTCGGTCGACACCGCGCTGACGACGGAGGCCTCGGGCCGCGCCGCGCAGGAGCGCTTCGAGCGTGACGTCGTCGCCCGCCTGCAGCACGTCCGCAAGGTGCTGCGCATGTGGGGGAGCCCGGAAGAGCTCGAGGTCGTCGCCGAGCACTTCACCCACGTGCTGCTCGCCTCGCGCAGCCCCGGGTGGACCTTCGAGCAGACGCACGCGCTCTGGGCCTCGCACGGCGGCCCCTTCGCTGGAGACGCCGACGAGCACGCCGTGATGCGCGCGCGCCTGTGGGCCGAGCACGTCGAGACGGCGAGGCAGCAGGTGACCTTCGGCTACGCGAGCGTGTGGGCGGCCCTGCGACGAGAGCCCGACCGCGAGCGCTTCGTCGGCCCGTGGATCGAGACCGTGCTCGACACGCCTCGCCTCGCAGGCACCCCCGACCGGCTCAACGCCGTCCTCTTCGCGCTCATCGGCTTCGTCGCGACCGACCCACAGGCCTACGTCGCGCACCTGTCCGCCGAGCGCGACCGCAGGGGAGGCCATGAGCTTCGCCCGTTTCACGTCGTCGCGCCGACAGGCCCGACCGAAGCGGCGCTACCCTACGGGCGGAAGTTCGTCACCTGGGACGCCGTGTCGAGCGGAATCGGTCGGGTGCTGGGCGCCCTCGCCTCGGGCGACAGCGGCCCCCGTTCGATGTGAGGCCCGCTCACAGCTTCGCGAACTCGACCGTGGCGAACGCCTCGAGGAAGTCGGCCAGCTTCATCGTGAAGATGCCGTCGTTCCTCCCGTCACGGCCGGGCTCCGTTTCACCCCAGGGGTTGCGCAGCGTCACGAAACGCTCGCCGTTCTTCTCCGAGATGCCGAGCACCGAGTAGGCGTGGTCTTCGACCATTCCCTGCCGCGGGTTCCACGGCTTGCTCAACGCCACCACCGCGGTGCTGGCGTTCGAGACCCGCTCGAGCTGCTTCCAGACGTGGTCGGCGCCGAGGGCGTCGTCGACGGGGAAGAACCCGGGCTTCTTGCCGGTGAGGGCCTCGAGCGTGGTGGCCGACATGCCGCCCTCGATGGCCGTGAAGCTGCCCTTCCACGCGGCGTACGCCTTCTCGTAGATGAGCGGCCAGAGCTCCTTCGTCGAGCGCGCGCTGCCGTATTCGAGCATCGAGCCGCGGTGCGCGAAGGTGCCATCGACGGTCACCTTCACCGGCGTGGCCCGCGGCTGACCTTCTTTTCGCTCGTAGAACGTCACCGTGTACGAGCCGTCGCGGTTGGCGACGAGGTTCTTCGCGAGCACCTCGGGCTTCACCTTCGCCACCGAGGCCAGCCCCGCGATGAGGTAGCAGTTGCCGACGTTGCCCTGGAGCGCGTCGTCGGCGCCGATGCCGTCGACCGTGAGGGCACCCTCCTTCGGCTTGAAGGTGACGCCCTTCTTCTCGGAGTCCTCGGTGAGCTTCGGCTTCGCGCGTGGAATCGGAAGGCCCGTGTCTCCGGCAATCTCGGCGAAGGCCACCATCTCGGTCTTCACGAAGGCGAGCAGCCGCGCGTGCGCCTCGGGGTCGAACTTCCGGGTGTCGAGGCCGACGAAGCCCGACAGGTAGTGCGCCTCGACCTGGCGAAAGGTGCCGTCTTTGGCGTCGCGTAGAATGGCCGTGGCTTCCTGCTTCGTCACCTTGCCGTCGGCGAGCGTCTTCTCGAGCTTCGCCTTGTAGCGGTCGCCCTGCCGGAGAATCTTCGAGCCCATGGAGGTCGAACACCTTGCCACGAGGAGCCCCCTCGAGGCGAGCGGCCTACGGTGGCGCCTTCTTGCTCGGCGCCTTCGGCTTGCCGAGGAGCTTTCCCTTCGGCGCCGGCTTCACCGCCTTCTTGCCGGTGACGGGCTTCAGCGGCTTCGGCCCGAGCATCGGCGCGGGTTCGACGAGCTTCCCCATCGACTCGGCCGTCAGCTTCCTGAGCGGAGGCGTGAGCGGCTCGGCCTCGACCGACGCGACGACCAGGGCTGCCCCGGCATCGGGAGCGCCTGTGTCGTCCGCGCCAGCGTCGAGTCCACCATCCACGGGGCGTGCATCGGCGACGGTCGGCTCCGGAACGGTGGTGGTCGCGGCGGTCGGTGTGGGCACCACCCTGGCTTCGTCGCCAGACGTCGAGGCCCCACCCAACCCCACCACCAGCCCGCCGAGGAGCACGAGCCCCGCGCCCAGCCCCGCGCCGATGAGGCGCTGCCGCCGCCGCGCGGTTCGCAGCGACGCCAGCAGCTTCGTCGCCTCGCTGGCCGATGACGGGCGGTCGGCCGGCCGCTGGCGCGTGAGGCGCTCGATGAAGCGCTCGAGGTGCACGGGCACCCCCGTCGGGAGCGGCGCTTCACCAGGCACGCCGCCCGCGAGCGCCTCGTGGAGGATGACGCCGAGGGCATACAGGTCGCTGCGGTCGTCGGCCTGGCCCCAGCGCTGCTCGGGCGCCATGTAGCGGAGGCTCCCCAGGAGCGCCGCCGACTCGGTGAGCGTCGTCGCGCCGGACACCTGCGCGATGCCGAAGTCGCACAGGCGTGGCCCTTCTGGTCCGAGCAGCACGTTCGCGGGCTTGAGGTCGCGGTGCACGATGCCAGCGTCGTGCACGGCCTCCAGCGCCTCGAGGAGCGCCGTCGCGAGGGCTTCGACGTCGCCGGCCGCCATCACGCCCTTGTCGAGCCGGTGCCGCAGGTCGAGCCCTTTGACGAGCTCCATCGAGTACCAACAGAAGCCGCGGTCTTCGCCCTCTTCGTAGAGCTGCACCACGCGCGGGTGCTTCACCTTCGTCATCGCGCGCGCCTCGCGGCGGAAGCGCTCCCGCAAGGCCGGCTCGGCCGCCAGCATCGGTGACAGCACCTTCATCGCCACCGGCGCGCCCACGGGAGACTCGGCCTCGTACACGGTGCCCATGCCGCCCGAGCCGAGGCGCTGCACCAGCAGGTGACCGCTCAACGTCTCGCCCTTGAGGTCGACCTCGGGCCACAGACGCGCCTGACCGGGAGCCGTGTCGACGCGGGTGAGGTCGACCTGCACGGCGCACTGGGAGCAGGTGACGAGGCCGACCGTCGCCTCACGCGGCAGGGGGGTCCGACAGGATGGGCAGAGAAAGTTCATCGACGGCTGAGGGGAGGACTCTGCTCCCCTTCCAGAGGCCACGCCAAATCCACCGCGCGCGCATGGGAGCGGTGCGTCGTGGCGCTGGGCCACGCGCCGGCCCTGGTACGCCCTTCGTCAGGCGAAGCTGTAGGTCGCGCGCCTCGGCGGCCCGTCCGACGTCCCCTCTGGCGCCACTCCGACGTTTCGGGGCACTTCCGGCATCGCGCCCCCTGGGCCGGCTGTCTGGCGCCTCACCGCGGCTCTGGCTCCAGAACCCAGTCGATGGCGTACTCAGTCAGCTTCCGGTCGAGCGTGGGTCGCGAGATGCCGAGCGCCTCGGCCGCCTGCACCTTCACGCCACGAAAACGCTTCATCGCTCGGACGATCTGCTCCCGCTCGAGCGCCGCCACCAACTCGGCCAACGTCGCGTTCGGACGAGGCGTGGCCTGTCGGCTCACCACCACCTCGGGCGGCAGGTCTCCGACATCGAGGGGCCCCTCATCGACCTTGAGCACCAGCGCGCGTTCGAGCGCGTTCCCCAACTGCCGCGCGTTGCCAGGCCAGGGGTATGCACGGAGCGCCCGCTCCGCGGCCTCGGAGAACGCCGGCGCCGGGCGGCCGAGCGCAGCAGCATGGCGAGCGAGGAAGCGCCGCGCGAGCGGCAGAATGTCGTCGGGGCGCTCGTGGAGGGGCGCGAGCACGAGGCGCACGACGTTGAGCCGGTAGAAGAGATCTTCACGGAAGGTGCCCTGCTGCACCGCGGCCTCGAGGTCGCGGTTCGTCGCCGCGAGCAGCCGCACGTCCACCGCCACCGGGGTGCCACCGCCGAGCCGCGTGACGAGGCGCTCCTCGACCACCCGCAGCAGCTTCACCTGCAGCGACAGCGGCAGCTCGCCCACCTCGTCGAGGAACAGGGTGCCCCCGTCGGCCCGCTCGAAGACTCCCGCGTGGGCCGCGTGCGCGCCCGTGAACGCGCCCCTCTCGTGGCCGAACAGCTCGGACTCGGCGAGTTCGCCCGGAATCGCGCCGCAGTTGATGGCGACGAACGGCCCGCGGGCGCGTCGGCTGGACTGGTGAAGGAGCCGCGCGACGGCCTCCTTTCCGCTGCCCGACGGCCCGGACAGCAGCACCGACGAGGTCGAGGGCGCCACCCGCACCGCCTGCGCCACGACCTGGCGCATCACCTCGCTCTCGGCCACGACCTCGCTCACGGCCGGTGCGGCCTGCTGGGACTCCAGGCCGAGCGTGGGAGCGCAGGCGCGCGCGAGCACCTGGGCGAGGGCCAGCGCCTCCGAGTCGAACGCCACCGAGCGCACACCACACACCACGCCCACGGGGCCGTCTCGCCCGGGCAGCGGCGCACAGAAGACGAAGGCCCGCTGGCGGAGGACCGTCGTCGTGCGTTCATCGTGCCGCGCGCGGAGCTGCGTCTCTTCCACCGACACCGTGCGCTGCTGCAGGAGCGCCACGTCGGTCAACGCGCGATTGAGCGACACCGAGGCCCCTGGGGGGCTCGCCGCCAGCGGGCGCAGCGCCCCCTCGGGCGTCCGCCGACACAGCACCACCTCGTCACAGCGCAGCCCCTCGGCCATCGCCCGCGCCAGCCGACGGGCCGAGTCGAGGGCGTCGGTCGAGAGCGCAGCCTCGAGGAGCAGCCGGCCGGCGCGCGAGAGGACGTCATCGGTTGGCGCACTGGCCGTCGTCGTCAGCCCCAACGGCGCGCGCGCCAGCACCACCGTCGCGTCACCATCGGGCGTGCGCAGGGCCTCTCCCTCGCCAGAGACGAGCACGAGCGTCTCACCGATGCCGACCGAGTCGTCGGCTGCGAGCGCTCGCGCGCCCTCGACGCGCACCCCATTCACCCAGGTCCCGTTGCGACTGCCGAGGTCTCGCACCTGCAGGGCCGTGCCCACGCGCTCGAAGACGCAGTGCTCGCGCGACACCTTGTCGTCCAGCAGGTGAACGTCGCAGCTCGCCGCACGGCCGACGGTGAGGGGCCGGGCCACGTCGAGGGTGATGCCCCGGCGGGGGCCGAACGCGAACACCAGCCGGAGCGACGACGCCGTCACGGAGACGATGGTGGTTCAGCTGCCGCGCGACGGCAACTCCGGGGTTCACTCGTGCCGACCGCGGTGGACGAGCTGGCGCATGAGAGCTTCGCCGCTGCCAATCGGGCTGTTCTGCTCGAGCGGCCTGCACGACTGCGCGCGACCTCCCGCCGCGACCACCCGTCCTGGGGATGTCTTCGTTCGACGGAGGCAGCTGGGTTGGCGCCGTGAGTTGGGCAACTGTCGTGAGCTACGAGGTCGTTCACCGCCTTCGACGACTCACCAGACCTCGAGGACTCCCTCTCGACGGCCGAGCGCGAAGCGCCGCCCTGTGCCCCCTTGCGGTCGACGGTCGAGGAAACGACCGTGGCGCTCGACGGGCGCCGCCCGCTCAACGAAGGAGGCCTCGGTGAAGTCTTCATCAGGCCCTCGGCGCCTCTGAGGCAACAGGGATGAACGGCTGTCCGTCAGGGCGTCGAGACTCGGTGGCCTCCGCGTCGACGTTCGGTCGTCTTCAGCGCTCGAACTCCAGCGGAAGCAGTCGTGCTGACCGGGTTCCTGTCGGCCTTCACCCGCGACGTGGTGGTTCGGCAGCCCGCCGAGGCGAACGAGCTTCGCCTCGAGCTCGGCGCACCGCACCACCCGCGATGCGACGAGCGCCGACCCAGGCTGCAACGTTGGCAGCGACCTTCACCGCGCCGAGAGCACACCCTCGTCCGACACTCGCACGCCGCTCTTCGGAAAGTCGCGCGCGGAGAAGTCGGCGACGGCCTTCTGGCCACGCCTGGTCTCGTCCTTCCGGGGCACGCCCTTCCCTTCCTGCTTCGTCGACAAGAGGCGCCCGGTGACGAAGCGCCCGTCATCTGCGAGCTCGACCTCGAGGATGACGGAAACACCGAGCGCGCCGCCGAGGCTGAAGCGGCCGTAGGTGGCGAAGTTGCCCAGCGAGTAGGCGATGAGGCGGCCCTGGTAGACCTCCATGCCGCGCAGCACGTGGGGCCCGTGGCCG
>JALOQF010000207.1 GCA_025459425.1 Myxococcaceae bacterium
GGGTGGGCGTACCTTCTTTCAGGCCTCGTTCCCGACCTCGTTCAATCAGGCGCTGGCCAACGTCCCCAACAACTCACTCTTCGGCATCGTCGCGAGCGGTTCGACCGTTCATTTCACCGCGACCTCAGAGTCGACCTTCGTGGGGCGGCTCTGTCGTGGCTCGGTTTCGAGTACCACCATCACCTGTACGTCAGACCCGACCGAGTCCGTCGCGAACGCGATTGCCCTGGGCGAAGGTGACACGATCTACAACATCGCCACGCGACCACCGTCGACCCAGAGGCTCCTCCAGGTTCGCTCGGCGAGCACCCTTGCACTGCGTTGGGAAGCACCCCTCGGCGTCTTCACCCAATGTTTGAACCTCACCCCGACCTGCATCAACAACGTGCCCATGGTTGGCTGTATCGACTTGAACGGGAGGGTCGTTTTCGTCGCGACGGACGCACGCGGCATCGACGTGAACGCCGACTGGCCGATGCTCGGGCACGACCCGGGCACCACGTGGAACGCGTCGACGCCGCTGACTCCCTTCGCCTGCCCCTGACGAGAGAAGGGGCGCTGAAGGTCTACAGCTTCACCTTCTGAAGCACCTGGCTCAGGCGCAGCGAGATCGACTGCGCCACCTCGCGCACGAGCGAGTCCACCTCACCCCTCGCGAGCTTCGCGTCGGCCTCGAGGCGCGCCCGCATCGCGGTCATGATCTTCGCCTGCGCCGCCTCGATCCACCGCTGGGCCGTGGTGCGGTGCACCTGGAACATGCGGCCGAGCTCCTCGGTCGAGACGCCGTCGACGAAGCGCATGCGCAAGAGGGTGCGCTCCCGGGCGTCGATCACCTCGAGCGCCTCGCGCAGGGCGTTCGAGACGAACTTCGTGTCCTTCCCCGAGCGGGCGCGGGCCTCGGGTGAGGGGTCCGACGCCGCGAGGTGCGTCAGCTCGTCGACGTCTTCGGCGGGCGCCTGGCTCATGCCGCGCGTGGCCTGGAGCAGCTCGAGCTTGATCGCCGTCCACAGCCACGACTTGAGCTTGCCGCGGCCATCATAGGTGCCGAGCTTGGGCTCCTTGCCCTTCGGCGCGACGAGCAGGCGCGTGCGGGTGCGCTGCGCGAGCTCCGGGGCCTCGATGGCGCGCCCGGCGGCCCGGCGGGACAACGACTCGATGAGCTCGTCGATCTCCACCAGCGCGGCGGCGTGGCCGTGAATCACCGCCCACACGAGCACGAGATCGGCCACCGCGACCTCGATGGCGCCGCCCCGAGACCGGCCCTCGACCCACGCGAGGCAGGCCTTGTGGGAGCGGGAATCGGTGACTCCCAGAGCAGTGAGGTGGCGCTGCACGGCGTCGTCGACGTTCACAGGCAGCGACATGTAGCACGGCTGCGTCTCGGCACCCTTTCGTGACGCACCGGGGATCGTCCGGTTGAATCGCAACGTGATGACGTTCTTCGACCTCCTCGGCGCCGAGGCGCTGGCTGCCAAGACGGGGTGGATCCTCGGCGGGCTGGCGCTCAGCCTGCCGCTCCTGCGTCGTTTCGCGCACGACAAGCCCCGGCTCAAGGCGCTCGGGCTCTTCACCTTCCTCCACCTCGTCGCGCTGCTGGTGGCGGCCGCGGCCGGCGCGCTCGACAGCCCGCTCGACGACGTCTTCCGCGTGCCGTGCTGGGTCTTCGGCGCGGTGGCCTTCGTCTGGGCGCTCTCGACGGTCCTCTTCTCGGTCGTCCTGCCGCGGGTGCGCCTGCCGGTGCCGCAGATCGTCCAGGACGTCTCGGTGGCGCTGCTGTCGGTGGTGGCGGCGGTCTCGGTGGCCGGCCGCGCGGGCGTCAACCTGTCGGGCCTCATCGCGACCTCGGCGGTGCTGACGGCCGTGCTCGGCTTCTCGCTGCAAGACACCATCGCCAACATCGCGGGCGGGCTGGGGCTGCAGACGGACAACTCGATCGAGGTGGGCGACTGGATTCGGGTGGGCACGCAGCCGTCGGACATCAACGGCCGCGTCGTGCGCATCCGGTGGCGCTACACCGCCATCGAGACGCGCAACTGGGAAACGGTGCTGGTGCCGAACCGGGTGCTGATGAACTCGTCGGTGATGGTGCTGGGCCGACGGGGCGAGCAGCCGCAGCAGTGGCGGCGCTGGGTGCACTTCCACGTCGACTTCCGCTTCCAGCCCGGCGACGTCATCGAGGTGGTGCAGGCGGCGGTGCGGGGCGCGCAGCTGGGCCCGGTCGCGAAGGAACCTCCGCCGAACTGCGTGCTGATGGATCTCGCCGACTCGTACGGGCGCTACGCGGTGCGGTACTGGCTGACCGATCTCGCCGCCGACGACCCGACCGACAGCGAGGTGCGGCAGGTGATCTTCTCGGCGCTCGAGCGCGCTGGCATGAAGCCCGCGCTCCCCGCGCACGCCGTCTTCGTCACCCACGAGAGCGAAGACCGGCAGGCCATCAAGACGCAGAAGCAGCTCGCGCGGCGCAAGAAGATGCTCGACGCGATGCCCCTCTTCTCGCCGCTGTCGGAGGACGAGAAGCACGAGCTCGCGCGCTCGATGCGCTACGCCCCGTTCGCGCGGGGCGAGGTCATCACGCGGCAGGGCGCCGAGGCGCACTGGCTGTACCTGCTCGAAGAGGGCACGGCCTCGGTGCGCGTGAGCGATGGCGTCACCGAGAAGGAAGCCGCGCAGCTGAAGGACGGCTCGTTCTTCGGCGAGATGTCGCTCCTCACCGGCGACCCCCGCACCGCCACCGTCGTCGCCGTCACCGACGTCGAGTGCTTCCGGCTCGACAAGGCGAGCTTCCAACGCGTGGTGGAGCGCCGCCCCGAGGTGACGAAGGCGATCGCGAGCATCGTCGCCGCGCGCCGGGCCGAGCAGCAGGCCATTCGTGAGGGCCTGTCGGTCGAGGCGGCGCAGGCCCGCCAGAAACACGAAGAGAACGATCTGCTCGACCGCATGATGCGCTTCTTCGGGCTGAGCTGACGGGCTTGCGTCGCGCCGGGCGCCTGTGCGAGGCGTCCGCGCCATGCCGGGCGTGGTGCGAGCCGCGAGACGACCTGACGGGTGGGTACCGCCCGGGCCGAAGCCTGCCGGGGCCCTCGGGCGACCGGAGCTCGAGCCGAAGGACGACGAAGATCTCTGCTACCTGTCGGGCGACTGGCGGCTGTTCCAGAAGCTGAAGGGGCACCGCTGGAGCGTCGACGATCTCGTGACGGCGTGGACCGCCGCCGAGCACTTCGAGTCGCTGCGAGGCGCGGCGCCGGTGCACGGGCTCGACCTCGGGTGCGGGCTGGGCAGCGTGCTCCTCATGGTGGCGTGGAAGGCGCCTGACTTCGACGTCACGGGCGTCGAGGCGCAGCCGGAGCGGGCCTCGATGGCGCGGCGCTCCATCGCCTTCAACGGGGTCGAGGGCCGGTGCCGCGTGCTCGATGGAGACCTGCGCTCGCTCGAGCTCGGCCGTCGCTTCGCGCTGGTGACCGGCACACCACCCTACTTCCCGCGAGGCACGGGCACCGAGGCCGCGGCCGAGCACGTCAGCGCGTGCCGCTTCGAGCACCGGGGCGGCGTCGAGGCGTACCTCGAGGCAGCCGAACGCCACCTCGCCGACGACGGCGTGTTCGTCATGTGCGCAGCCCAGCAGGAAGACGCGCGCGTCGAGGCGTTCCGCTCGCCCCTGTTCGTGCGCGGGCTGCGGCACATCGTCCCACGGACGGGCAAGGCGCCCCTCTTGAGCGTCTGGCGCTTCGCTCGCCGGCCGGGGGCGGTGGTGCGTGACGCCCTCGTCATCCGCGACGAGCGGGGCCAGTGGACCGACGCGTTCCGCCAGGTCCGCCGTGAGCTCGGGCTGCCAGACGCGCCACCACGACGGTGACGCTGCGCGGCTGACGACGGGACGATTCGGGCTAGAACCCTTTCGGCGTGCCCGACACCTTCATCCTCGACGGGCAGTACCGGCTCGTGCGCCCCGTAGGCACCGGCGCCACGGCGAAGGTGTACCTGGCGGAGGACACGGCGACGGGCGCGAAGGTGGCGGTGAAGGTGCTGCGGCGCGAGCTGCTCGCCGACGCGGGCATGAAGGCGCGCTTCCACCGCGAGGCCTCGCTCCTCTGGCAGCTCGAGCACCCGGGCATCGTCAAGCTGCACCGCTTCGAAGACCGCCCCACCGAGGGCATGTTGCTGGTGCTCGAGTGGGTCGAGGGCACCCGGCTCGACGTGGCGCTCCAGCAGGGCCTCTCGAGCAGCGCCGCGCGCGTCGAGCTCTTCACGGCGCTGGCGTCGGCCCTGGGCGCGCTCCACCGGGCGGGCATCGCCCACCGTGACGTGAAGCCCGAGAACGTCATCGTCGTCGGGCCGCCCGAAGCGCCGGCCGTCAAGCTGCTCGACTTCGGCATCGCGCGCTTCACCGACCCGAAGGAGGCCGCGCTCCACTTTCAGACGGGCGTCAACCAGGTGGGCGGCACGCCGTCGTACGTCTCGCCCGAGCAGGCCATGGGCCAGCCCGCCACGGCCGCGTCCGACGTCTACAGCCTCGGTGTCGTGGGGTACCTCGTCTTCTCGGGAAAGCTGCCCTTCACCGGCAAACACTTCGACGTCTTGTCCGCGCACCTCAACGACGAGCCCCCTCGGCTCGAGCCTCTCGACGACGCGCTCGTCGGTCACCCCGCGCTCGACGTCGTCCTCCACTGCCTCGCCAAGAAGCCGCAGGCGCGCCCGGCCGATGGCGCGGCCGTCGAGGCCCTGCTCCGCGCGCCGAAGAAGAAGCGCTGGCCTTTCGGGTGACGATGCACGAGGTCGAGGTCGTCATCATCGGCAGTGGCTTCGGAGGCCTCGGCGCGGGCGTGCGGCTGCGTGAACGCGGGCGCACCGACTTCGTCATTCTCGAGCGCGCGTCGGCCGTCGGTGGCGTCTGGCGTGACAACACCTACCCGGGCTGCGCGTGCGACGTGCGGGTGCACCTGTACTCGTTCTCGTTCTTCGCGAACCCCGACTGGAGCCACACCTACGCCCGCCAGCCCGAGATCCTCGCCTACCTCGAGCGGGTGGTGACGACGTTCGGCCTGGGCCCGCACCTCAAGTTCGGCCACGAGGTGGTCGACGCCGTGTGGGACGAAGCACAGGCACGCTGGCTCGTCACCTGCGCCAACGGCGCGCGCTTTCGGGCCCGCTTCGTCATCGCCGCGCTGGGGGGCCTCAGCCGGCCCGCGACGCCCCGCCTCGAAGGGCTCGAGCGGTTCCAGGGCCCGACGTTCCATTCGGCGCAGTGGCGGCCCGACGTCCCCCTGGCGGGGCGGCGTGTCGGCGTCATCGGCACCGGCGCGAGCGCGATTCAGTTCGTCCCACGGCTCGTCGAGCAGGCCGCCGAGGTGCACCTGTTCCAGCGGACGCCAGCGTGGATCCTCCCGCGCAACGATCGGCCGATCGGCCCCCTGGCCCAAAGGCTCTTCCGCGCGCTGCCCTTTCTGCAGCTGCTGCTGCGCTGGGGCCTCTACTGGCTGCACGAAGCGCGGGTGCCGGCCTTCACGAAGGCCACCTGGCTCATGACGCTGGCGGCGCGGCTGGCGAGGAAGCACCTCGAGGCGCAGGTGCCCGACGCACGGCTCCGGCAGAAGCTCACGCCCGACTACACGCTCGGCTGCAAGCGCGTGCTGGTGTCCGACGACTTCTACCCGGCGGTGGCACGGCCGAACTGTCACGTCGTCACCCAGCCCATCGCCGCCGTGACCGAGCGTGGCGTTCGCACCGCCGACGGGCGCGAGCACCCGTGCGACGTGCTCGTCTTCGGCACTGGCTTCGTCGTCACCGACGTGGTCGGCCCGCTGCGCGTGGTGGGGCGCCAGGGCGTGACGCTGTCGGATGCGTGGCGCGACGGGGCGAAGGCCTGGTTCGGCACCGCGGTGCACGGCTTTCCCAACTTCTTCATGCTGACGGGGCCCAACACCGGGCTGGGCCACTCGTCGATGGTGTTCATGATCGAGGCGCAACTCACCTTCGTGCTGAAAGCCCTCGAGGCCGTGTCGTCGACGGGCGCGCGCTGGTGGCAGGTGCGAGACGACGCCGAGGCGCGCTTCAACGACGGCCTCCAGCGCCGCCTGCGCACGACGGTGTGGCTGAGCGGGTGCCAGAGCTGGTACCTCGACGAGCGCGGGAAGAACGTCACCTTGTGGCCCGGCTTCACCTTCACCTTCCGCGCGGGCCTCTCGCGCTTCGATCGCACCCACCACCACCTCGAAGGAGTCTCGACATGAAGCCAGGACAGGTCGCGGTCGTCACCGGAGCGGGCTCGGGCATCGGCCGGGCGCTGGCCCTCGCGCTCGACGGCCGTGGTGCCTCGCTCGTGCTGGCCGACGTGAGCGCCGAGGGGCTCGACGAGACGGCGAAGCTCGTGTCGCGGCCACCGAAGACGCGCGTCGTCGACGTGTCGCAGCGCGCGCAGGTCGAGGCCCTCGCGGCCTTCACGAAGGAGTCCTTCGGGCGCGTCGACCTCGTCGTCAACAACGCGGGCGTCACCGTGCACGACACCGTCGAGCACGTCTCGTACGAGGACTTCGAGTGGGTGATGGGCGTCAACTTCTGGGGCGTCGTCTACGGCACCAAGGCGTTCCTGCCCCTGATGAAGGCGCAGGGCAGCGGCATCATCGCCAACGTCTCGAGCATCTTCGGCATCGTCGGGTGGCCGCTCCAGGGCGTGTACAACGCCTCGAAGTTCGCCGTGCGCGGCTTCACCGAGGTGCTGTGGCGCGAGCTCAAGGGCACGGGCGTTCGTGCGGTGTCGATTCACCCCGGCGGCATCAAGACGAACATCGTGCGCTCGATGCGCTTCCGGCGCGGCCTCGGCCCCACCGCCAACCACGACACCACGGTGCGGCTCTTCGACAAGATGGCGCGCACCACGCCGGCCCAGTGCGCGGCGACCATCTTGAAGGGCCTCGACAAGGGCGAACGCCGCATTCTCATCGGAGCTGACGCGGTGACGCTCGACCGCCTGCAGCGCGCTTCGCCCTCCGGCTACCCCGACGCCCTCGAGTTCTTCGAGAAGCGCGTCGAGGCGCGGCGGGCGAAGAAGCGACGCTGACGAGCGCGCGAGGCGACGTCAGGCGGGCGCAGGCGGGCCACCTTTGGCATGAAGGCTCCATGGCCAGGAAGCTCACGCGAGGCGTTGCCTTCACCCTCCTGCTCGTCGTGGCCTGGCTGTTCGCCGCCCCAGCCCCCATCGAGCCGGTCGCCTGGGAACCGCCCCCGCCCACGCCACTCGAAGGGCCGTACGCCCCGAACGATCGCCTCGCGGGCGTCGAGTGGTGGGCCAGACAGCTCGTCGGGCCCGAGGCGATGTACGTCGACGGGGCGGGCCGACTCATCACGGGCCTCAAGGATGGGCGCATCGTCGCGCTCACCCCCGGCAACGACACGCCCACCGAGCTCGCCGACACCCACGGCCGGCCGCTGGCAATCGCGCCGCACCCCGACGGCCGCATCATCATCTGTGACGCCTTTCGCGGGCTGCTCGCGCTCTCGGGCGACGGCGTCATCGAGGTGCTCGCCTCGGAGCAGGGCGGCGTCCCGTTTCGCTTCGTCGACGACCTCGCCATCACGAAGGCGGGCGTCATCTACTTCACCGACGCGTCGGCCCGGCACTCGATCGACCGCTTCACCGACGATCTGCTCGAGCACCAGCGCACCGGCCGCGTGCTGAAGTTCGACCCGCAGACCCGCGCCACCACCCTCGTCGCGGGCGACTTCAACTTCGCCAACGGCGTGGCCCTGGGGCCCGACGAAGCCTTCCTCGTCGTCGCCGAGACGGGGGCGTACCGGCTCTGGCGCCTGTGGCTCTCGGGCGAGAAAGCCGGCCAGCGAGAGCTCTTCACCGACGCGCTCCCGGGGTTCCCCGACAACGTGCGCTTCTCTCCCGCCCGCGGCGTCTTCTGGGTCGCCATCGGCTCACCGCGCAACCCGCTCGTCGATGCGCTGGCGCCCCTTCCCTTCCTTCGCAGCCTCGTCTCGAAGCTGCCGAAGGCGGTGCAGCCACGGCCGGCGCGCCACGCCTTCGTGGTGGGCGTCGACGTGAACGGGCGCGTCGTCGAGGTGCTCCAGCACCGTGCGCCCGACAGCTACTCGCCCATCGCCAGCGCGCTCGAGCACGACGGCTGGCTGTACCTGGGGAGCTTCGCCCGCGAAGGCGTCGCCCGCCTCAAGCTCGACCCGGTGCCGAAGCAGCCGTAACCTCGCGGCGCGCGTGCTGACGATTCTCACCGCCGTGGTGCTGGCGCAGAGCGGCCTCAAGGTCGCGGTCGTCGACGTGTCGGCGCCCGACGCCATCTACGAAGACATCTCGCGCGAGCTCACCCAGCGCGTCGCCGACGAGCTGCTCGGGCGCGGCTTCTCGGCCCGGCGCGTCGACGAGTCCGAGCTCCCCGTCGAAGGCTGCCGGCTGGGCCCGTGCCTGGGTGAGATCGCGAAGTCCCAGGGCGCCGAGGTGCTCGTCATCGTCGACGCCACCGAGGGCGCCAGGGGGAAGGTCGACGTGGTGCTGAGCGCCATGCGCGGCCGTGACGGGCTGCCACTGGCGGCGGGCCGCTGGGCCACCACCACCGAAGGCAAGAAGGGCAAGCAGCTGGCGAAGTTCGTCGAGGCCACGTGGAAGGCCGCGGCGAAGCGCGTGGCGGGGCCTCCGTGAGAGGCCCGTTGCTGGCCCTGCTCGCCGGCTGCGCCTCGTGAACGAGCTGCTCTCGAGCGCGGCCCGCCGACGGCAGCGCGACCCGTGCGTGAACACCTGCCCGGGCGTCGCCCACGTTCCGCGCCGAGCAGGAAGCGTCGACCGACGACCTGCGGTCCGCCCAGGACGGCAGGTTCTCGAGGTGCGTCACCGACCGCGAGTCGTTGGCGCAGACCTGCCGCTGACGTCCTGCGTCGAATCGACCCCGGGCCTGAACGAGCCGGCGGCGCGCGAGCCCGATAGAGAGGAGCGCCATGCATCGCCTGTCCTGGTGTCTGCCGCTCGTGCTCCTCGCCTGCACTCCCGATCACTCCGTCCAGGGCCGCGCCTACGAGGTGCGCGTGCCGAAGGGCTTCGACGGCACCACGCCGCTCCCCCTGGTCATCATGGTCCACGGCTACGGCGCGACCGGCCAGCTGCAGGACCAGTTCTTTCCCGTCTCGGGGCAGCTCGACACGAAGCGCTTCCTCTACGCGCTGCCGAACGGCACGCCCGACGCGAACGGCAAGCGCTTCTGGAACGCGACCGAGGCGTGCTGTGACAACGGCCGCATCGGCATCGACGATGTCGCGTTCTTCCGCGCGCTCGTCGACGACCTCAAGGGCCGCTACCCGGTGAAGGACGGGCACGTCTTCCTCGTGGGGCACTCGAACGGCGCCTTCATGTCGCTCCGCCTGGCCTGCGAGGCGAGCGACGTCTTCTCGGGGGTGGTGGCGGTCGCGGGCTCGACCTTCCAGGACTCGACGCGGTGCCAGCCCGGCCAACCCGTGCCGATCCTCCTGGCGCACGGTGACCGGGACAGCTCGGTGCCCATCGAAGGCCGCCCCGACGTCTTTCCCGGCGCCAGAGAGACGGGAGCCCGCTTCGGCCGCCGCAACGGCTGCTCCGGCGCGTGGGTCGACGGCGAGCGGCTCGATCTGCTCGGTGGCAGCGACGCCGAGACCCAGCAGTCGCTGATCGAGGGTTGCTCGAAGCAGGGCAGCGTCGAGCTGTGGACCCACGAGCAGGTCGGCCATCTGCCGCTCTACGACACCCGCTGGACCGCCCGCATCATCGACTGGCTCGAGGAGCGTGCGCGATGAAGCGGCTCGTCCATGTCGCCCTGCTCGCCCTCACCGCCGGGTGCGCCACCGTCGTGCCCATGCAGACGGCCTCGGTGGTCGAGCGCGGCCGGTTCCGCGCGGGCGGTTCGTTGTCGGCGGCCGGGTATTGCGGTGATCCCTCGGGCGGGCTGCTGCTCGGCATGACCCGCTGCACCGAGTACCCCGACGGCATTCCCCTGCCCGAGCTCCGCGCCAACGCCCGCTACGGCCTCGGAGCGGGCTTCGACGTGGGTCTCTCGGCCCAGGCGCAGGGCCAACTCATCGCGCCCGAGCGCATCTTCCAGTTCGGGCTCACCGCCGACGTGAAGGGTGAGCTGCTGCGAATCCCCACGGACGGCCCGACGCACATCGTCTCGACCGGTCTGCTCGGCGGCGCGGCCCTGTCGGGGCGCTTCGGGCTACCGCTGTGGGCCCAGCTCGAGTGGGGTGTTCCGCTGTTCTACGGCCTGCAGTTCTCTCGCTGGGAAGTCGTCGTCGGCGCGTCGGTCAGCCAGCGACTGCTCCTGCCCCGCTTCGCCACCTCGTCGCTGCCGCCGGTCGACTCGGTGCGCGCGGGCCTGACGCTGGGGCTCTTTCGCCGGAACCCGGCGTCGTGGGCGCTCCAGCTCTCGTACCTGTCCGACCCGGCGCGCTTCTCGACGGGCACCATCCAGCTCCAGTTCGGCTGGTTCTTCGACCTCGGGTGAGGACGAAGGCACGCGACGGGTGGTAACTGTCGCGCCCGTGAAGAAGCTCCTCGTCCTCCTTTTCGCGCTGGGCCTCGCGGCCGTCTTCGCGCGCAGCTCGGTGTACTACTCGGTGTTCGAGCTCCAGCGGGGGCTCGAGCAGGGCGACGTCGATCGGGTGCTCCGCCACGCCGACCTGCAGTCGTTCGCCGAGCTGCCGGTCGACCTCACCGTCGCGATGGCCGCCGCCGAATCGAAGGACGCCGCGGGCGCGCTGGGCGAGGCGCTGGTGAAGGCCTTCGGTGGCGCCCTGGGAGCCGGCGTCAAGCAGATCGGCGCCCAGCTCGCCGCGCAGCAACTCCGTGAGCGCATCGCCGCGAAGGAGCTGACGGGCCTCATGGGCGGCTTCCGGCCGAACTCGGGCCTGGGCTGGTTCGGCGGGGTGCAGTCGCTCGGCGAGTCGCGCATCGTCACCATCGTCGGCTCCTGTGAGTCGCGCGAAGACCGGACGAAACGAATCGAAGTGTCGGTGGGCATCACCTTCCTGCCGTCGAAGGGGCCCTGGGCGGGCTACCCGGTCGACTGGCGCGCGATGGGCGTCGAGGCGAACTCGCTCAAGCAGCTCGTGCGCGACTGCCGCTTCTCGTTCTGAGGCGTCACTTCGCCGGGCGACACGAGGCGCGCGCCGCGGCTGGATCCTCACCGAACCGCAGCGCCGCGTTCACGCGCGTCTGCTCGAGGGGGCTGAGGCCTTCGAGCGGCTGCCCCGAGCGGCGCAGGTAGAACTTCGTGTCCTTCGGTGACGCGCGCAGCGGCTCGTCCGTGCGGACCGCTCTCGCCCCGAGGCGCGGCGACACGAGGGCGTGCTCCTCGCTCGACCGGGTGAAGACGTGCGTGGCGCAGTCGAGCGCGATGGCCTCGTCGACGAGCGCCTGACGCGTGCTTTGGCTCGAGTCGAACTCGACCTCGACCACCTCTTCGCCGGCGAGGAACCCCACGCGCGACGCCTGGACGGCCGGCAGTCGGCCGAGCCGCGCTTCGCACTCCCAGAAGCAGGGCGCCGACACCGTCAGGCGCTCGACCTTCGGCGTTCCGCCCTCCAGCCAGCGCGCGAACTGCGCCTGGAAGGCCTCCTTCGTGTACGGGCCGTCGAAGCGGGCCCCCACGGGGCGCCGGCGGGCGTCGAGCACCCGCACCACCGGGTTGTTCCACGCCGGCTCGCGGAACGCCTCGAGCACGCGGCGATCGGCGCCGGCGACGTTGTTGAAGATCGCGACGGGCACGAAGCGCGACTCGATCGACGCCACCACCTCGGGGTCCGAGAGCACGTCGCGCCCGAAGCCGCGCACCGTCGAGCACCCCGGCACCTCGTCGAACAAGAGCAGCACGGGCTTGCCTTCGGTGCGCGCGCGCTCGAGCCCCGCGTCGAGATCGCGGAGCCAGGTGACACGACCGAGCTCGGGGTGTTGCGGACCACTCGCGAGGAGCCACGCCACGATGAGCGCCATGGCGTCGGTATGCCGGCCGCCCGCGGCTGGTTACGACGCGTCAGCCGAAGCGCTGCTCGAGGGTGGGCGTCGGCTCCTTCACCTCGCGCCCATCGCGACGCCGCGTCTCGCGCTCCTTGTACCGGCGAATGGCCCCCGAGAGGATCTCGCCCATCAGCGTCGGGTAGTCCATGCCCTCGCCCTGCGCGATGAGCACGAGATCGCTCCAGCCCGGCGTCAGCCCCGGCAGCGGGTTGCACTCGAGGAAGTAGATGCGCCCCGCCTCGTCCATGCGGAAGTCGATGCGCGCCACGTCGCGACAACCCAGCGCCATGAAGGCGCCGCGCGCCGCGCTCTTGACCCGCTCGAGCTGCGAGGGCTCGAGCTTCGCCGGCACCTCGTACTTGATGCGGTCGTTCGCCTCGAGCTTGTCCTCGAACTTGTAGATGGGCGTCTTGTCGGTGCGGTCGGTGAAGACGATCTCCATCGGCGGCAGCACCTTGGGCCGGCGCTCGCCGAGCAGGCCCACGGTGAACTCGCGGCCGCCGATGTACTCCTCGACGAGGGCCGGCTGATCGTACCGCTCGACGAGCTCCTTCACGACCTCGCGCAGCTCGGCCTCGGAGTGACAGACGCTCTTGCCCACCACGCCCTTCGAGCTGCCCTCGGCGACCGGCTT
>JALOQF010000208.1 GCA_025459425.1 Myxococcaceae bacterium
CGCTGTCGGTGGCGGAGGCGCCGTCGGTGGCGGAGGCGCTGTCGGTGGCGGAGGAGCCGTCGATGGTGGTGGCGCCGTTGACGGAGGAACGTGCAGTCGCCCCCGTTTCCGGCGTGTCGACGTAGCCGTTGGGACAGGCGCCCTGGCCGTGGGAATCGGTAACGTCGCCGGTTCTGCGCTCCCTGATCTGATCGTCACGAATCACTTTGACGCTCGTCTCGCTGTCTTCGCTTCGACCGGGCCGGGCTTCGCCTTGCCGGTGACGGTCGCGACTGGTCGCAAGCCCTATTTCGTCGCGGCCGGCGATCTGAATGGTGACGGAACCGTCGATCTCGTGACAGCGAACCAGGAGGACGCGACGGTCTCACTGCTCCGCGGGACCGATGGGGGCCTCGCGTCGCAGCTCCCTCTCGGCGTGAGCGTTTCGCCCGTCTCAGTCGCTGTCGGAGACCTCGACTCAGATGGCTTCAGCGACCTCGTCGTGCCGAACCTCATGGGCAGCTCGGTTTCGGTCATCAGGCAACTGCCGGGCGGAAGCGGCTTCGCGCCTGCCGTGAACCTCCCCAGCCTCGTTGAACCGCACTCAGTCGCGATCGGTGAGTTCAATGGCGACGGGCAGATCGACTTTGCAGTGTCTCACTTCTTCAACGGTGTCGTTTCCGTCTGGAGTCGAGGTCTGGATGGCGGGTTTTCTCCAACACAAACGATCCCCGTCGGGAATGGAGCCCGAGCCGTCGCCGCCGGTGACCTGAACGGAGATGGCCGTACCGACCTCGTGACAGCGGGGTTCCTCGCGAACTCGGTGACCATCGTCCTCCGCGCAGGGCCATCGTCGTTCCTGTCGGGAATGGTCCTCGCGTCAGGCCCCGCCCCGGCAGCGCTCGCGCTGGCCGACCTGAACGACGATGGCGCGCTCGATCTGCTCGTCGCCAACTCTGGAAGCGACAGTGTGTCCTTGCTCGTCGGAACGGGGACGGGCTCGTTCAGCGCGCCGCTCTCGTTCACCACGCAGCGCCAGCCCTTCTCCGTCGCGGTCGGCGATCTCGATGGAAACGGGCAGACCGACTTTGCGGTCGCGAACTTCGGGTCTGACTCGGCGTCGGTCTTCTACCGCGACGGCTGTCAGCCCTGAGGGCTCAGGCCGCCTCGTACTCGGCGATCTGTTGCAGACAGAGCGCCTTGAGCTGCTCCGGCGACGCCCCGTCGAGCTGCGCGCGGTACCACGCGGCCGTGCGGGCGATGGTGGCCTCGAAGTTCCACCTCGGCAGCCAGCCGAGCTTCGCCTGCGCCTTGTCGATCGACAGCCGCAGCAGCGACGCCTCGTGCACGGCCTTCGGGTCGCTCTGATCGACCCACTGGCCCGAGCCCCACGCCGCGATGAGCGCGGTGACGACCTCGGCGACCGTACGCGCCGACGACGCCTCGGGCCCGAAGTTCCAACCTTCGCAGAAGTCCTGCGGCCGGGGGGCCGACAGCAGCTTCGCGCCCAGCAGCAGGTACCCGCCGAGCGGCTCGAGCACGTGTTGCCACGGCCGCACGGCCTTCGGGCTCCGAACGCCGATGGGCTCGCCCTTCGAGAGCGCCCGCACACAGTCGGGGATGATGCGGTCGACCGCCCAGTCGCCGCCGCCGATGACGTTGCCGGCGCGCCCGGAGGCGATGGCCACGCCGTGCTCGGCCAGCTTCGCGGGGTGGAAGTAGCTGCGCCGCCACGACGCCGTGACGAGCTCGGTCGCGCCCTTGCTCATCGAGTACGGATCATGCCCGCCCATCGCGTCGTCTTCGCGATAGCCGTACACCCATTCCCGGTTCTCGTAGCACTTGTCCGACGAGACGATGACGACGGCGCAGCGCTGCTTCGTCTGGCGAATCGCCTCGAGCACGTGCGCGGTGCCGTTGATGTTCGTCTCGATGGTGGCGAGCGGGTCGGCGTAGCTGGGCCGCACCAGCGCCTGGGCCGCGAGGTGGAAGACGACGTCAGGCTTCGCCGCCGCGACCGCCGCCTTCACCTGCTCGAAGCGCCGCACGTCCCCTTCGTGGTGTTCGCAGGCGCTGGCCACGCCAGCCGACAGGAAGACCGACTTCGGCTCGGGCGCGAGCGCGAAGCCCACCACCCGCGCGCCCAGCTTCTGGAGCCACAACGTCAGCCACGCGCCCTTGAAGCCCGTGTGTCCCGTGAGGAGCACGGTCTTCCCGGCGTACACACGCGCCAGCTCGGCCGACAGGTTCACGGCCCGTCCTTCCACGTCTTCCACGGGGCCTTGCCCTTCGCCCACAGCTCGTTGAGGAGGTTGAACTCGCGCAGCGTGTCCATCGGCTGCCAGAAGCCGGCGTGGCGGAACGCGCGCAGCTCACCCTTGTCGGCGAGCTGTCGCATCGGCTCCTGCTCGAGGGTGAGCGACTTCTGCATCGGCAGGTAGTCCCAGATGCGACGCGCGTCGCACACGAAGAAGCCGCCGTTGATGAGGCCCTCGGTGGCCTGGGGCTTCTCGTTGAACTCGGTGACGGCGTCGTCCTCGAGCCGCATCTCTCCGAAGCGCCCGGGCGGCCGCACCGCCGTCACCGTGCAGGCCTTGCCGTGCGCGCGGTGGAAGGCGAGCAGCTTCGTGATGTCGACGTCGGACACGCCGTCGCCGTAGGTGAGGCAGAACAGCTCGTCGTTCTCGACGTAGCGCCGCACCGCCGCCACGCGCCCGCCCGTCATGGTGTCTTCGCCCGTCTCGGCCAGCGTGATGCGCCATTCCTCTTCGGGCGCGCCGCCGATGATCTCGACCGCGTGGTTCTTGCCCAACGTCAGCTGCACGTCGTTCGTCATCGCGCGGTAGTTGAGGAAGAACTCCTTGATGGCCCACGACTTGTAACCGAGGCACAGGACGAACTCGGTGATGCCGTGCGCGGCGTACATCTTCATGATGTGCCACACGATTGGCTTGCCCCCGATGGGGAGCATCGGCTTGGGCATCGACTCCGAGGCCTCGCGAATGCGCGTGCCCTGCCCACCACAGAGGATGACGGCCTTGGTTCCCATGTCAGCGCACCTGGGGTGAGGGCACCGGCACCACGAACTTCCCGCCTGCCTGCCGGTACGCGTCCTGCTGCTTGACGATCTCGTCGAAGAAGTTCCACGCCAGCACGACGAGGTGCTTCGGCTGCTCGGCCTTGACGCGCTCGGCGGGCACGACGGGCAGGTGCATGCCGGGCGTCAGCTTGCCTTGCTTGTAGGGGCTCCGGTCGGCGACCCACGACAACAGGTCGGTGCCGATGCGGCAGTAGTTGGTGAGCACGACGCCCTTGGCCGCGGCGCCGTAGGCCGCGAGCGGCCCCTGCTTCTTGAGGCCGTGGAGGAACTCGGGCAGCGCCGTCTTGAGCTTGCGGGTGCCGTCGGCGAACGCGTGCAGCTTGACGTTCGAGGTGTAGCCGTCGCGCTTCTCGGCCTCGAGGTACGCCGCGACCGACGGCTTCGGCGTGGCGCTCCGCTTGCCGCGCGCGATGAGGCTGCCGCCGTGGAGCGGAATCTCCTCGACGTCCCACAGCGTGAGGCCGGCCTCGCGGAAGAGGCGGTGGAGGGCCGTCACCGAGAAGTACGAGAGGTGCTCGTGGTAGATCGTGTCGAACTCGAGGTGGTCGACCATCGGCCGCAAGTACGGCACCTCGACGTGGAAGATGCCGTCGTCCGACAGCCAGTGGTGCACGCCCTTCACGAAGTCGACGAGGTCGGGCACGTGGGCGAGCACGTTGCGGGCCATGATGAGCTCGGCCGGGCCGTGCTCGGCGCGCAGCTTCTGGCCCATGGCGAAGTTGAAGAACTCGGCGACGGTGGGCACGCCGTCCTTGTTGGCCACCTCGGCGATGTTCTTCGCGGGCTCGACGCCCAGCACGCGGCAGTGGTCGCGGAACGGCTTCAAGATGCAGCCGTCGTTCGAGGCGAGCTCGGCGACGAGCTGCTGCTTCTGGAGTGACTTCTCACCCGCGTACCGCGCCGCGAGCTGCTGGCCCCAGCGCACCACCGTCTCGGACATGGCCGAGAAGTAGATGTAGTCGGTGAAGACGTCTTTGGGGTCGAGCTGGTGGGTGAGCTGCACGTGCCCGCACGGCGCGCAGAAGACGATGGCGAGCGGCGCGAACGTCTCTTTCGGGAAGTCCTGCGGCCCGGTGAGGAAGCTGTTCACCGGCGGCATGTCGCCCAGCGAGAGAATGGGCTCGAGCGCGGTGTTGCCGCAGACCCGACAGTGTTTGATCTCGGTGGCCATGGTGCGTGTGCTTCCCTTCAACTCGCGAGGAGCGCGGTGCGCTCGCGCTGGAGCAGCTCCAGCAGGGGTGGGTGCTGCAGGGTGTGGCGCGTCGAGACGAGCCGGACGCGCTCCGGCCGGGGCGCGACTTGCCCCGACTGTTGCCATGGAACCTCGACGATTTCCACGCCGGGCAGGGCGAGGCCCTTCGCCAAAAGCGCTGCCCACTCGCCCTTGGTGAGCACGTCGGGGCCCGTGAGGTGAACGATGCCGTCGACGCCCTCGAAGGCGAGCTGGAGCGCCGAGCGCGCGAGCCAGACGGCCCAGGTGGGCATGCCAGCCTGCGCCGATGGCACCTTGAGCGGCGTGCGGGACGTCGAGGCGTCGACGACGCGGTACATGAAGTTCTTGCGGCGGGCCTCGTGGCCGAAGACGTAGCTCGTGCGCGCCACCAGCGCGCGGCCGCGCCGGGCGAGGAGCTCTTCGACGTCGCGCTTGTGCCGTGCGTACACGCTCAACGGGCTGGTCGCTGCGTGCTCGTCGTACGAGGCGGCGCGGCCGTCGAAGACGTGCTCGGTGGAGAAGAAGACGAGGCGCGTCGAGGCGGGCAGCACCTCGACGAGGTTCTTCACCGTGCCGACGTTCTCGCGCTCGCTGCGGGCGGGGTCCTGCTCGCAGCCGTCGACCCACGGCCAGGCCGAGGCGACGACGACGAGGGCCGGGCGCTCGCGCTCGATGACCCGCCGAATCGCGGCGGGGTCGAGCAGATCCATCGCCTCGGTCGCCAGGCCCGACACCTGCCGGGCCACGCCGTGGACCGACCGTGGCGCCGCGGCGCGCATCACCTCGGTGCCCACGAGGCCCGAGGCGCCGATGACGAGGACCTCGCTCATCGATCCTTCACGGACCAGTCGTACTTGATGAAGCTGTCGTGCGGGTCGAGGCGCTCGATCTCTTTCGGGTCGTGCGGAATCGAGGCGCAGTTCGCGACGATGGCCATCGACGGGCCGACGCAGGTGAAGCCGTTCCACACGTAGGGCGGCACCTTGACGAGCACGTGGTTGTCGGTGCCGAGGTAGAACTCGTTGAACTCGCCGCGCGTCTTCGAGCCCTCGCGATCGTCGTAGCAGACGAGCTTGATCATGCCGAAGGGCACCGCGTAGTTGATGATCATGCGGTGGTGCAGGTGCCAGCCCTTCACCACGCCGGGGAAGATGGTCGAGAAGTAGATCTCTCCGAAGGCCTCGAACTCGGGGTCGGTGGCCTTGAGGTGGTGCATCACCTTGCCGCGATCGTCCGCGATGACCCGGCGGGGAGAAACGACGATGCCTTCGATCATGGACCGGCGGTTAGCAGGACCGATGACGGGCGCAACGCGTTCGTAGTCACCACCGCTGCCACGGCGGGTACCGGAAGGCCGACCTCACCGTGTTGAAGGTGTACTTGAAGAGCCCCGGCACATCGACCGACGAGCTATCCTCCTCATACCGCACCGGGCAGGGCACTTCGCCGACGCGGAAGCCTTGGGCGACGGCCTCCATCATGATGTCGGATGCGAAGGCGTGCGTGTCGCTGAAGCGGTCCATCGGCATCGCGCGGATCAGGGGCTTCGAGTAGCAGCGCATGCCCGAGTGCCACTCGCCGAAGGTGGTGCCGAACCACAGGTTCTCGAAGAGGGTGAGCGTGCGGTTCCCGAGCCACCGGTACAGCGGCATGCCCCCACGGAGCGCTTCTTTCCGGGTGCGAATGCGGTTGCCCTGAATCAAGTCGTAGTGGCCCCGCGCCACGTACTGCACCATGAGGTCGGCGAGGCTCGGCTCGTACTGGTAGTCGCCGTGGATCTCGATGGCGACGTCGTGGTCTTCCTCGACGAACACCTTGAACAGGCGCTTGAGGTTGCCGCCGTACCCCGAGTTCTTCTCGTGGGTGATGCAGCGAACCCCGAGTTCACGGGCGACATCAGCGGTACGGTCGGAGCTGACGTTGTTACCGACGACGACGTACGGCTTGAGCGAGTCGGGGATCGCCTCGAACGTCTTCGCCAGCGTCTTCTCGACGTTGTAGGCCAGCACCATCACGAAGGGCTTCATGTAGGGATCGCCAAGTAACACACCTCGCGGTGTCTTGGGTCTCGTTCCACGTGCCGCGCCCCGGGCGGTAGCCGCTTTCCTGGCGAGCGCGACCTCGCGTTCATCCGCCGGCTGTACCCTTTGGCGTTCGCGCCTCAGAGTCCACAAGAGCCCTCTCGCCGAGGTCACGCCTGACCAGCGCCACCACGAGGCTCACGAGCAGGGCCCAGGCGAGGAAGCCAAGAAGCGGAGCCGGCATCGGAAACCGCCCGGTGAAGGTCGAATTCCAAGGGAATCCGCGATCGTGATACGCGAAATAGGGAATAAAGATGAATGCCCCAGCCGAAGTCGCCCATCGCAGCCCCCACCGATAACTCACCGCAAACATGACGGGCGTGACGAGAGCCGTGTATTGAACGCCAAACCCGGGCGTCAAGGCTAGGAACAGCGTCAGCGCGAGCAGCACGCTCTCCAGTAATGCTACCCGTCTGAGTCGGGACCAGATCGCCGCGGCCAAGATGGGTCCGAGCAGGAAGTATCGGTAATGCGTCGTGTAGCCTTCAAGAAGGCTGGGAACGACTTCATTGAATCGAGGTGAGTTCGCCGAAGCGAGGAGCACCCCCACGACGCCCCAGTAGTCGAAGATCGGCGTATAGGCGACGACTGACTGGAACACCTTCTGTGGAATGTTCACAAGGTATGGCAAGAATGGAAGAATCGCGACGGAGCCCCCAATGCTGAACTTGAAGAAGCTTCTCCAGTCTCGAAAAGAGGCGACCATCGCTGGTACTGCGAAAATGGGAATGAGCTTGACGTTGATCGCGAGCGCCATCGTCAGACCCGCTTCAAGCGGTCGAGCCTGCGACAGCAGCCATACCGCGAGCAGCGTGAGGAACGCATATACGCAGTCTGTGTTGGCGTGATAACCACTCACGAGAATGACACAAAATGCGAACGAGTAGGCCGCGACCGCCGATGCGGCAACCGTCGGTCCGCTTCGGGTCCTCCAAATGCGCCACAAGAGCGTCATGGTGCCAATCTCGGCGAAGAGCCCAGCGAGCTTGAGGAGGATCGCGAAGCGAGCCCCGGTGGCTTCGGCGATCTTCCAGCACAGAGCGGCATAGAGTGCTGCGGGGGGCGGGTGGTTGAAGACCGGTACGGGAGACCCCGGCCGGCCGTCGAGATCGAGGTAGGTGCGCTCGAGGCCGTAGACGTTGATGTACTCCGCGAAGACGCGCCAGATGGTGGCGTCGTTCGAGCCGATGCTGAGCGCGGCGAGCACGAAGCGCGTCAGCACCCCGAAGCAGGCGACCACCAGCAGTTGTCGCGCGGCACTCGGAAGGGCGGCCCACCACGTCTTCACGCGCCCTCGGACTTTCGAGCTTGCTCGAGCACAAACGCGACCGAAGGGGTCGATTCGGCGACGGCGAGAATCTGATACGAGAACAACGTCTTTGATACACCGATCGCCGCTTCGTTGAGCTTCAAGAGGGAGTGGCTCAGAAGGTTATCGCCGAGAGCCTTCGGGAAGGGAGCTGGAATGCCGCGGAGTTCCTTCACGCGGAAACCGCCGTCCAGGAGGAGCTGTTCGAGGCTTCGGAAGGTGAAGAGCCGGGTGTGCGTTCGATCGAGGATTCCTGCCTTGCCGTAGTTGAATTGACCAAGCAGGAGCATCAGTCGCTGAACCGCGAATGCGATGTTCGGCGTGGTCAAAATCACGGTCTTCGTTTCGAAGGTGAAGTGCGATCGCAGGCCGGCGAGGAAGGCTTCGGGGTCTCGGAGATGCTCGATCACGTCGAGCAACAGCACGTATCGGAACTTGGCAATCTCGATATCGAGGGGGTGGTCCAAATCCCGAACGAACACCTCGACCCCGGTCGTGGTCTCGGCCGGTTGGAACTTATCCACCACCGCGACCTGGCAGTGTTTCTTGACGAGGTGCTGCGCCAGCCCGCCGGGCCCTGCTCCAATGTCGAGCACCGATTCGCCCATCGGAACCCGATCGAGCGCGGCTTGGTGGCTAGAGGAATAACCGAGCTTTAGATCATAGTGCTGGTTGGTGTCACCCGTAGGGTCGAACCGTCGCTGATACAGGATACCGGTGCGGTGAAGGGTGTTGCTGATGGTCGCGAGCATCACATCGCGGGCGTACTTGAGGCCGTTGACCCTGCTGATCTCGTCACCGTAGTAGGTAGGAATCGAGAGTTCTCTGATTCTTAGCCTCGCATTGAGGAGCTGAATGATAATCTCAGTGTCAAAATGAAAGTCGTTCGAGTTCAAATCGAATCGAATCTGTCTCAGCGCTCTTGTCGAGTAGATGCGATAGCCCGAATGAAACTCGGAGAGTGTCGTACCCAAGAGCCGGTTCTGCGCGGTCGTAAGAATCTTATTGCCGACGTACTTGTAAAGCGGCATCCCGCCCTTGAGTGCGCCGAGGCGCGTCATCATCCTCGAGCCAAAGACGGCATCGGCTTCGCCCCGAGCGAGCGGCTCGAGGAGGCGGGGTAGCTCTTCGGGCGCGTACTGACCATCGCCGTGGACCATGGCTACCAAGTCGAACCCGCCGCTTATGGCATAGGCGTACCCGACCTTCTGATTCCCGCCGTAGCCCTGGTTGAACTCGTTGCGGAGCACGGTCAGTCGTGCGGCAGGAAGCCCTTTGGCGCGTCGATACTCCCGGCCGACTTCGAAGGTGCCGTCGGTGCTGGCGTCGTCCACGACCAGCACCTCACAGTCGTAGTCGCGCAAAACACTCTCGGGAATGCGGTCGAGGACCCATGCGAGCGTCTTCTCGGCTTGGTACGCGATGACGAAGATGCACAGGCGCAGCTTGACGGGGCCATGCGTCTCGGGGCCGTGCTCAATCTGGTGACGCGCGGGGGGCTCGAGGTCGGTTCTCACCCTGGCGCGTCTAGCCGCTCACGCCGCGGCTCACAACGCCTCCGTCAGGGCACGATCCCCGCAGGGTGAGGCACCCTCCGCGGCCACTCCATGAGGACCCACTGGCCGTTGTTGAGCGGTATGCGTCGGACGGCGCCGGCTTGCTCGAGGGCCGTTGCAGCCGGCGCGATCACGACGCTAAAGCGAGCCCCCGTTGTCTCGATCCGCTCGACGAGTCTGCTCGGGGTCGTCTCGACGAAGACGACTTGGTTCCGCAGGTCGCTGGCGAACAGTTCGCCCGGGAAAGTGAAGTACTGGTCGAACGTCACCACGTCTCCGGTCTCGAACTCCCGCTCCCTGATCTCCAACGCTTCCTTCGGCCAGTTCCAGGACACCACCTGGGTCGTCGCGCGCTCGAACGCACTCTGGCGGGCCGCCGTGAAGAACAAGGCAGGCCACCCGAATTGTGGGTTGTCCCTGAACTTCGTCACCATCAAGGAGCCCATGTACCCCGTCAGCACCACCAACGCGGTCGAGAGCAGTTTGCGCACCACTGACACGTCGATGGCGACCCAGGTCAAGGCGAGGGCGACGAGGCCCGCGATCGACGCCGACATCGAGTACCGGGGCCAGTAGGCCGAGGGCACCGAGATGGCCGCTCCGAAGAGGAACAGGACGGCGAGCGGCTGCCAACGCAGGGCGCGCTTTCGCATCGCCACGAAGGCGACCACGAAGCACGGGAGCAGCAGCGCCGTGAAGGTGAGCCCGAAGTACCCGTCGCGCACGTCGGGCCAGTAGACCTGCACGTCCCACTTGAGCAGCTGGCCGAGGAAGTTCTCGAGCTCGCCGGGAATGCCGAAGAACGACGCACGGCCTCCGGGCGGACCGCCGTACTGGGTCGAGGGGTCGTTCTCGTAGGGCAGGGTGCCCAGCACCGGGAGCGTGAGCTTGAAGGGCCAGGCCGGGTTGCCTGCGACGAGCGCGTTCTGCACGTACTTGTGAGCGCCGAGGGCCGCGATGACGACGCCGAGGCCCGCGTAACGGCCGATGGTCGCGAGCCGGTGGCCTGGCGTCCTGAGTTCGCGCACGAGGTACAGCGCGATGAGCGGCGCGTAGAGCCCGAAGTGGAAGAGCCCGGTGTGCTTCGAGCCCAGATACAGCCCGAACGCCGTCGCGAAGCCGAGCTGATCGGCCCGGTCCTCGAAGTTCGCGAGGAAGTAGGCGGCCGCCGCCAGCAGTGCTCCGCACGCCGCGTCGACGTGGACCGACGGCAGCTGCAGGAGCACCGCTGGAAAACACAGCCACGCCGCGCCCAGCGAGGCCGACAGCGCGCGGGTCGCGCCGATGCGACGGGCCCAGGCCGCGGTGGCAAGCGCGCCGATGAGTCCGAAGGGCAGCTGGGGCGCGTCGTCGAGCGCCGTGTTGCCGAGGAAGAGCACGTTCCAGACGGCGAGGAGGTGCACGTTGCGTGGGTAGCCTCGCGCCTGGTGGAAGGCCGTGTCGATCCACCCGATCGAACCGGCCTGGGCGATCTTGTTGGTGATGGTCGTGTGGAACATCAACACGTCCCACCCCCACGAGCGGAAGAACAGCACCATCCACACGCACCAGGCCATCCCGACGAGCGCTGCCACGATGAGGACGGCAGCGGGTTCTTTCTCGGCGATGACGTCGCTGAAGAGCCGGCGGGGCGCGCCGAGGGCCTGCCTGAAGCCGGTGAGCAGCTCGCGCGGGTGAACGGCCTCGATGGCCCACGCGAAGCCGATGCCCGAGAGCGCCGTTGCGGTGACGAACAGGCTCAGCGCCGAGAAGGGCTTCGCGAGCTCGGCCACCTGGAATGACAGGACAATCAACGCGACGAACGCGAGCAGCCAGAACAGGAGCCGGTCGAAAAGCCCTCGGAGTTGAAAGAGCCGAGCCGCAATGGCCCAGGCGCCAGCGAGCGCAATGAGCGTCGCGAGGATCAGCCAGAGTACTCGGAGAACGTCAACCATCCGACACGACCTCTACATCAGGAGGAGATGTGATGTGCCGCGCGCATCACCAAAGCCATTAGCCAATGACGGTCGCCCGGTCGAGCCGACCCGGCCGGCGCGGGCGCACGATTACGGTATGCAGCTCACGCATGAAGCGTCTGCAGCGCACACGAGGTACAACCAACCACGACGAGGCTCTCTTGAAGGGCAGTGAGCACGCAGATGAACGACGCACGCGCCAAGGTAAGAGCGTCAACGAGGGCACGCAGTCGCAGTATTCAAGGGAACTCAGGGGGAGCAGCCGGTCTGCAGAAGGACCGTCACACTGTCGCTCGCGAAGTTGGCGACGGCGAGGTCGAGGCGGCCATCGCCGTCGAAGTCCGCCACGGTCGACCCATACGGAGCCGCGCCGGTCGGTTCGATCTGTGGCGACGCGAAGCTACCACCGCCGAGCCCGCGGTAGAGAGCGATGCCTCCGGTGTTCTGCGCGGCGACCAGGTCGACGTGCCCATCTCCCGTGACGTCTCGCGCGTGGAGCGTCATCGGGCTTGGTGCCGTCAGGAGCGGGAGCTGGGGTGCGAAGGGCCCACTGGCAGTCGCGGTGTAAAGGGTGATGCTGGCGTTCCCATAGTTGGCGGTTGCGAGGTCCGGCAGGCCGTCGGCATTGAGGTCGTCGGCGATGACCGCGCGTGGGTTGGTGCCGGTCGCGAACACCGCTCCTGGCGCGAAGCCACCGTCCGCGAGGCCCTCGAGAACGCTGATCCTGCCGAGACTGTGACTGGCAAGTACGAGATCAGGCCTACCGTCGCGCGAGACGTCAGCGACACTGACGTGATGTGGCACCGCTGAAGGCACCGTCGTCACGGGCACGAAGCCGGCCCTCGTTCCACGCAGTACGCTGATCGTGCTGTCATCGAAGTTCGCGACGGCCATGTCTGGGAACGGGTCGGCGTCGAGTTGTGCGATCGTAAGCCAGAGCGGGCCTCCACCCACGGGCGCCGTCTGTCGAGAAGCGAAGACACCTGGTGACGTCTGCCGGAGGACGCTGATGGTGCGGTCGTCACGATTCGAAACGATCACATCCACACGACCATCGAGGTCGACATCACTGACCGCGAGGCCGTGTGGCTTCTGCCCGACCTGAAGCGTCATCGACGGCCCCCAAGCGCTCGCGCTGGTCCGCGCGAAGACGGTTACAGTCCCATCGAGATAGTTCGCGACGAAGAGCTCCGGCAGGGGCGACCCCGTGACGTCTGCGGCCGCTGCTGCAACTGGCTGCCGCCCAGAAGCAAGGTTCAGTCGAGTGAACACAGGCAGCGGGCATCCGGCCGAACTGCCGCCGACGTTGCCACCACCGACGTTGCCACCACCGATGTTGCCACCACCGACGTTGCCACCACCGACGTTGCCACCACCGACGTTGCCACCACCGACGTTGCCACCACCGACGTTGCCACCACCGACGTTGCCACC
>JALOQF010000566.1 GCA_025459425.1 Myxococcaceae bacterium
GGGGGCGGTGGGCCTGCGCGCTGCTGCATTCACGGACCAACGTGCAGACCGCAACGCTGATCTTCGAGGTCGCTCAAGGCGTGACCGAGTACGTCAGCGCAGCGTGGAATCTTGGCGTGCCGCACGGGCTGGCGTCGCTCGAAGCGACGGCCCCGCCTGGGTGGCCCATCGCCGTGCGCTGGGGTGGTCTCGCCGCACACCACGAGACGATCGCGACGATTTACGGCAACGACGACCGGACTGTGCCCTTCGAGGAGCTTCGTCCGCTTCTCGAGGCCCGTGCCGAACAAGCATCGGTCGCAGATCTTGTGGTTGACTTCCGCGAACTGGGTCGCCGCTTGATCCCCCTCAATGGTCGCGCCTCGCTGGAGGAGGTCCGCGCGCAGCTCATCGCGCTCTGGCAACAGCGCTCCGAGCGCGTGCAGAGCCTCAAAGGCATGTGGTTGCAGCTCATGCCCATGTGGTTCGAGCCGATGATAACGCGCCTCGGATATGGCGTCGAATCGCTCGCTATACTCGACGGCGCAGATGCGCCGCACGACCTCTCGGCGTGGCTGCTCACCATCGACGAGCGGACGAACGGAGGCATCACGCGGTCGCCGTCGCGTGTGCTGGTGCTCACGACCGACGTCGAAAGCGTGCTGCGCGACCAGCGTGAGTGGATCGACAACGCCTGCGCGGTCGCGAGAGTGCGCGACGCGATCGTCACCGACGGCACGCGCTGGGCGATGCACCGCAAGGGCGATCGTCGACTCAAGCGGCGCGAGTGGTCCTTTGATCATGCAATCAATCTCGGAAGCGTGGATGACATGCTGAACGACCTCACGGAGGGTTTGTGATGACACTCTCGCATGTCACCCGCGAAGACGCGGTGAAGCAGCTTATCCTGAGCCACGGCAGCGCTCCGGACTCCATCGAAGCGCTCTGCGACCTTGTGCGCGCCGAGGTTCACGCCCGAAAGCACGCCCCGCGCGCGGCCACGCTCTCGCGTGTCGCGCGACTGCTCGCGCCCGCCATCGCCCTCAATGAGGAGCGCCTCGACGAGGCCTGCGACGCGCTCGAGCGCGAGGGCGACGTGATGCTCAACCCGGGCGGCATCCTATACGCAACGCCCACGCGCGTGGTCGCCATCGAGAAGAGCGCGCGAGTCTTCAGCAGCCTGCCGACGCGCGTGCTTGCAAAGGCGCTCGGTCGCGAGGTCTCCACGAATTGCGCATCGCGCACCATCGCCTCGGTCGACGGGCTCAGCGAAGCCATCGCCAAAGTGAGCGGTGTGATCGTCCCGCCCGAGGCGTGGACCGGCCTCGACCGCGCGCCGAACGCCGACGCAGTCTTCCTCAAGAAGCTCGACCAGCGGCTCGAATGGCAGGCGCTCGCCGCGGGCTCGCTCGAGAGGGACGGGGCGCTCGAATGGCGCGCCTGGCAGGTCACGCCGGAAGGGGCGCGCTGGCGCCGAAGCAACGAAGGGAGACTCTGGTGGGCGCGAACGCGCTTCGGTGGCCACCATCGCGCGTGGACGGCGAGCGAATCTCCCGCGACTAGCCCGTTCGTCACGCTGAGCCCCGACGACGCCGACCGCGCCCGCTTCGCGCTCTTGCAAAAGGTCGAGGCGGCCTCGGTGCTGCGCGTCGAGCGCTCCGGCGAGCGCGTAACGATCGAGCTTCCCGGTTGGCTGCCGCGCGCCGAGTACCGCTGGCTCTCGTTGCATGCAGTGGCCGCCGCAGCGGGCAAGGGCATGCGCTGGGAGATCTCGACGGACGGCGAAGACAAGATCACGAAGCTCCTGTCTGAGCGTTTGGGGCTGACCGTGGAGGTCAGATGACGCGACGCCAACTCACCATCAAACCGAGCTGCATGCGGGAGATTTCGACGTTTCCTTCAGACCGCGCCGCGCTTCTCTTAGACAAGATCGACGCGCTAGTCTCCGATCCACTCCCCGACGGGAAGGTGAAGAAGAAGCTCAAGGGCGCCGACGGCGTCTACCGCATGCGCGTGACGGACCACCGCGTGTTCTATCGCTTCGGCGAGGACTGGATCAGCTTGCTCGGCATCCGGCGGCGCGCCGAAGACACCTACGACGGCGTGCCCGACGAGACCTCTGACGCCCCAGCACCCTACGATGGCGACGACAACCTCGACGCGCTCATCGCAGCCGCACAGCCGAAGGTCTTTGAGTTCAAGACGGCCGCACCTGAGACGACACTGCCCGAGCCCATCACGCAGGAGCTGCTGCGCGAGCTCGGCGTGCCCGTCTCGGCGGCGCCGACGCTGTTGCGCTGCAAGACGGAAGAAGCGTTGCTCGAAGCGCCTGTGCCTGTCGACGTCCTCAGCCGTGTCATCGACCGCCTCTTCCCGCCGACCATCGAGCGGCTAGATCAGCAGCCAGATCTCGTCGTGGCGTCCACGAAGGACCTTGTTCGTTTCAAGGAGGGCGACCTCCTCGGCTTCCTGCTGCGGCTGGACGAGGACCAGCTCAAGCTGACCCAGTGGGCGATGAAGGGCCCGGCGATGGTTCGCGGCGGTGCAGGCACGGGCAAGAGCACCGTCGCCCTCTATCGCGTGAAGGCCCTCCTCGAGCGGCCCGGTGCGACAGGCAGCGAGCGCGTATTGTTCACGACCTACACGCGCTCGCTGCTCACCGTGACGCAGCAGCTCCTCGAACAGCTTCTATCGCCCGAGCAGATGAAGCGCGTGGACGTCGCGACGTGCGATCAAGTCGCGTGGCGTGTCGTCGGCAAGGCTCGCAAGGTCGGCCAGCCAGAATCCGGCAACGACGCGCTCAAGCGGCTGGCCAAGCTCCGGGTGATTCACGCGCCTGGCGGCTCCGCGTTCGAAGCGAAGCTGCGTGCGCGGGCGCTCGAGCGCTTGACGGACGCGTGGTTGCTCGAAGAGTTCGAGTGGATCATCGATGGACGCGGGCTGACGAGCCTCGCCGAATACCAGGCGGCGGCCCGTCCGGGTCGAGGGCTACCGCTCAACGAGCGTGCTCGCGCGGCTGTTTGGGAATTGTACGAGGCGTTCAGGAAGGGGGCGGGCGAACGTTACCCGGCGCTGCGCCGCGAGGCGCTGAAGCTCCTTGCCGAAGACGCGAAAGCGGTCCGCTACGACTACGTCGTGGTCGATGAGGCGCAGGACCTGAGCCCCGTCTCGCTCGCACTTATGGCCGAGGTTTGCAAGACCGGCGAGGGACTATTCTTCGCCGCCGACAACAAGCAGTCGCTCTACTCGCGCAACTACACGTGGAGCTCGGCGCACCCGCGCCTCCAGTTTCGAGGGCGCACGGCGCTGCTCTCGCGCAACTACCGCTCGACGCGAGAGATCGACCGCGCCGCGTTCTCGGTGCTCGTGGCCGGTGAGGACGAGGAGCTGGTGGCCTCGAATAGTGTCCACGAAGGGCCGCTTCCGGTGCTGGTGCGTGACATCGGCGCCGATAAGCAGGCCGAGTGGATCGCACG